>NZ_JAJJNF010000057.1:0-291 GCF_021245805.1 Mangrovimonas futianensis | reverse complement strand
GGAAGTGGTGGTCTCCTCACCTCAGTATCCCCAATAGGATCTCCCGATGATACACATAAGGCTGTGATGAGATTGGGGTACAAATATGATTTAGAAGACCTAGATGCATGCAAAATTCTTGAATAAATGATCTCCCCCGTGTTAATTCGTATCCGCTGAGATATAACATACATCATGAGGGCCTTCTTAGTATCCACTGTGCTAAGGTGCCCTGAAGGATGGATCTTAGCACACACAAAATGCTCCCACACCCTATGAGTGAGTGTGAGTGAAATCGCAGCAAAACCTTTT
>NZ_JAJJNF010000056.1:0-291 GCF_021245805.1 Mangrovimonas futianensis | reverse complement strand
GCCGGACCTGAGATTTGAGGGTGAGGGTGATCCACGCGATCACCTCGATGCCTTCAACGACCTGATGGAGCTACATCAGGTCTCTGATCTAGCGAGGTGTCGATGCTTCGCGGTGACTCTCACTGGTGATGCAAAAATGTGGTACAAAAGGCTAAGGGCGACCAATCAACTCATGGCACCAGTTCTCCTCGCTTTTTCTCCAACAATTCCAAGCGAGGAGATAGTTCGCAATACCGCTTAGTTATCTAAGCATCTACCATGAGGAAGGTGAGTCCCTAACCTCCTATTTAT
>NZ_JAJJNF010000055.1:0-291 GCF_021245805.1 Mangrovimonas futianensis | reverse complement strand
TGAACCCACCACAGCCCACATGCACGCCATGACACAATTTATTTACTAAATTTGGTTTAAATTAAATAATTGTGAAAGGTACGGGGTGAAATCGAGTCAAATCGAGTCGAGTTGTTCAGGAATCGAACTCAGCTCGAGTGCTACAGTGTTGAATTCGAGTTCGAGTTCGAGTTCGAGTTCTAGTTTGGTCGAGCCTGAACAATCGAGCTCGAGCTCGAACTCGAACTCGAAACTAGATAGGGCAATTCGAGCTAGAAAAATCGAGTACTGATTTGAGTATTAATCGAGCAT
>NZ_JAJJNF010000054.1:0-292 GCF_021245805.1 Mangrovimonas futianensis | reverse complement strand
GGAAAAGGGAAACAATTGTTGCTCTTGAAACCTTATTTGAGAGTAATGACCTTAGTACAATGAGCATGCAATTTCATTAAAAATTATTGATGAGCATATTGTTGCTGTTATTAATGTTACCATAAAGATTAATGTTATTTTGCCAACGCTTATAAGAAATGACTCAACTAATGTTATTGGCTAAGTTGTTGGATCTCATATGGCTCGTGTCAAGTGCTAATCAAGTAGATATTTACCATTCCTTTATTTATTAAAAATGAATTATTAAAATTATATAACTATTTCTATTTCT
>NZ_JAJJNF010000053.1:0-292 GCF_021245805.1 Mangrovimonas futianensis | reverse complement strand
TGCTCGATTAACCCGAAATCGTGATCTATTACATGCTGAAAAATTGAGTAAAACGGGGCACAGGCCTATGTCGTTCTTTTGATCGTTCTCTCCATATCTTTTTTAAACGTTCGAGCATGTTGTGTACCCAAGCTCATCTGTGATTGGACGGTAAAAAAAATTCGAAGAGTCTATTTGATTCACCCTAAAATCGTAAATAATAACATACGGAAAAACTGAAAAACTGAGTAAAACGGGGTAACGAACCTATGTGGCTCCTCTGCTCATTTTCTCATTAGATTTTCAGAACCTT
>NZ_JAJJNF010000052.1:0-292 GCF_021245805.1 Mangrovimonas futianensis | reverse complement strand
TCCAAGAAAATTATTAAGCATAATTTTCTACAAGCTAGTAATATTCAACAATAAAATTATTTATTACAAGAAGAAATCTTTTAAACTATAAACTAAGGAATACTCCTTCCATAAGTACGATATTGTTCACTTAGACCAAGATTTGCCATAAGAAGACGAACAACAGTCAGAAGCTCTCCACCATGCTTTAGTTGTTGAGCATGCTCTGTCCATCCGCTTTGATTTGCAGCAAAAGTTAATAATTCCATCCACATTTCAGTTATCATCTTCCACTTCTTCTGTTTATTCCAAT
>NZ_JAJJNF010000051.1:0-292 GCF_021245805.1 Mangrovimonas futianensis | reverse complement strand
TGGACGGTCCTTCCGGTTATGTAGGTTACAGTTGGAGTTTTGGTGGTTCCGAGGTAGGAACTTCCGAAGATTTAACGATAACTGGAGCGACTTCGGCAGATGCTGGTGTTTATACATTAACGGTGACCGATAATAATGGCTGTTCTGGAAGCGATACTGCAACGGTTACGGTCTACGACAACCCAAAGCCATCTGTTGGTGATGCGTCAGACTGTGAGGGCGAGGACATCACCTTGGACGGTCCTTCCGGTTATGTAGGTTACAGTTGGAGTTTTGGTGGATCAGAGGTAGG
>NZ_JAJJNF010000050.1:0-300 GCF_021245805.1 Mangrovimonas futianensis | reverse complement strand
CATTGTTGGGAGAGGACGTGAACAGTGTGTCCCCTAACGTAGGGGCGGGTTTCTACCTTTACAAGCCGGATACTTATTATGTGTCTCTTTCCATGCCGAACATCATCAGCACGATCCATTTGGATGCAGAGAACGGGAAGAAGGTAGGATCTGAGACGCAGCACTTTTTTGCGGCTGCAGGTTATGTTTTCGGGTTGTCAGACAACTTCAAGCTAAAGCCACACGCGATGATGAAGATGGCCTTTGATGCACCTATGACCTTTGACGGGAACTTGAACCTTTTCATGTACGATATCGTTG
>NZ_JAJJNF010000049.1:0-304 GCF_021245805.1 Mangrovimonas futianensis | reverse complement strand
GGTCCCACCAGTGAGAACTAGATGGTCGAACTCGCCGACCTTCTCGAAGAACGTGCGGAGTGACTGTGGGTTGCCTAGGTCCGCAACATCGCCCGTCACTTTGCCAGACAATCCTTGTACGGCTTGCAGGTCGGGCTCTGCCACTAGTCGTGCCACAGCTTTAGCGACCTTCTCTGCTGAAGAGGAGGCAATGATGACGTGCTCTGCGAGCGAAAGCAGCGACGATTTCGCGACGCCATAGCCGATGCCAGAAGAGCCGCCTATAATAACAATCCTCTTGCCTTGCAGTGTAGCCATTGTCCTT
>NZ_JAJJNF010000048.1:0-310 GCF_021245805.1 Mangrovimonas futianensis | reverse complement strand
CCTGCATTCGCCACCACCTCGTACCATACCATTATAACATGTCTCTTATCGTTCGTGCACCTCTGCGCCAGCTCGCTGTCCGCCGCTTCGCTGCGGTGCCCTCCCGCGGCATGCACGGAGAGTACAAGCACATCCCGTTCGACTACAAGAACAGGGCTGCCTTCGCTACTAAGCTCACTGCGTACCTCGCGACGGGCTTCGCTATCCCCTTCATCGCCGCTTTCTACCAGCTGAGCAAGAGCTCTGGCTCGTCATAACCTCTCAGCGACGCGTTGTCGTACCTGGATTCTGTATTTCTACCTGCGCACAC
>NZ_JAJJNF010000004.1:0-410776 GCF_021245805.1 Mangrovimonas futianensis | reverse complement strand
AGAATTTGAAAAGAAAAAACAGCAAGGACTTAAAGTCCCTGCTGCACGGGATAACAGTCAAATAAATTTGAATGCTTCCTAAAAATTTATTGCAATTTACTTGTTTTCTAACACAGTACCTATGATTCCGTTGCGAGGAAAATCAGAATGATTTTCAGAGTAGGAATCAAGCCGGTTAAAGTTAATTGTTTTTGGTTTAGCACTTAGCAAGCAATGGATTATAGCCAGTGTTGTACCCAGTTTTTTTATATAAAATCACTATCGACAACTATTAACCAATTATTCCCAATTCCATAAACTTCGATAAAACCATATTCGGTAAAAAATCCTTTTTCGGTTTGTTTTGGGTCACACGTTGTCCAAGTCAGATTTAGTGTTCCGATTGGATATTTAGTCCATTCCGTTGCGTATTCAACTTCTTTACATTCCGAATCGTTGCGAACAGTAATGAATTTAATTCCATTATTTATTAATTCAGTCGATAAAGATTTTTCTAAATCCGTTGGGTATATTCCTTTTCCCAAATTTGAGTTTACAAATTGATTTTCTAAAATCCGATTCGTCAAATTATTCCATTCCGCTTTTTTGTCCGAAAATTGAGCAATTTTTTCCGCTACAATTTCTTTTCTTTTTTCCTTATCGTTTGTACAGGAATAAACACCAAAAGTCAGTATGAAAATCAGAATTATGTCTTTAAATCGATTCATTTCTCAAATTGGGTACAACTGCAGGGTTAAACGTAGTTCTGCTTAGAGAAAGAAAAGATAATAAATTCTTTAGCAATAATTTGAGAAACGGACTTGATTGTAATCTCAAATTATGGATTATCAATTAGCATCGCGAAAGCGAAGCGTTAATTGTAGAATTTATTAGCTTGGGAGTTCGAAAAGGGGAACCAAATTACTTTTAACCGACGATGTTGCACGTTTTGGCTCGAAGCCCGCTGAAGGCGATAGTCCTTGGCGATTACTAGATAGTAATTTGGTTTAACCCTGCAGATGATAACACATTTACTTTAAGGACGGGAGTGCGAAGCACGTAGTAATTAAAGTTCGCCTTTGGCGAATGTGTTATCATCGGTCTCGGCTATGAGTAGTTGCGTGGTTTAGCACTTAACTTTGCAAGTACACGCCAAACTGAAAATCCGCGAGGATTTTCAGAAGTAGGTGAGAACAAGCAATTACTTATAGCCATTGTTACCACACGTTTTTTATTCAATTATTAATTCTATCGTTTCATTAGCAAAACTTGAAAAGCCTCCTTTTTCTCCTTTCGTTAAATCGACTTTCAATTTCAACTTCAAATTTGTATTTTTCTGTTTTGCAATTAATTGTTTTGAAAAGACTACTCTAATTTCAGTTTCTTCATTTGGTTTAATAGTTTCTTTATTCCAGTTCAAGTAAGCAATTTGTTTATCTAGCTCTATATCAGAGATGTGAAATTCCTTTTTACCTGTATTTTTTAAGATGAAAACGTAAGGTTTAGAAAAGTCTTGCTTTAATTTCTTTATAGCCAATTTTCTATCAGAAATCTCAAAACTAATTTCCTTGGCAGGTGCATCATATTTAATTCCGAATTGGATTCTATTTCCATTATTGTAATTAATACTTGACGTTGAGTAACTTTTGTTTTCCGCTAATTCAGCGATTAAGGTAATTTTTAAATCCCTAGTTTCTCCAATTCCAAGAGGTTTATCTCCTAAATCAAATTTTATTTCTTCATTGCTCAAAAATTTTGGTTCTTGAAATTCAATTTCCTTATTTGAATTATTTTTTACACTAATTATCTTGGTCACGTCTTTTTTACCATCTGTTTTTCCAAAGTCGACTAATAAGTCTCCAATATTATTTTCTTTGTCTATAGCTAGGTCAGTAAGATTGAGTATTTGCAAGCCGTATTTTTCTTTAAATTCGGTTTCAAATTTTTCTTTTTCATCAGATGTTGATTCGTTTTTACCTCTATTTTCAATTTCCTCAATGACATAAGAGCCTAAATTTTGCGACCACTGCATTAAAGGTAAATTTAATTCTTCGATTATAATTGGTTGTTTTTCAGTAACCAATTTTCCAGTTTGTGAGCTATAGAAAGTTATAAGGTTGTCAATTTGTGATTCGGTGTAATTTTTAGAGTATATAGGTTTTACTATCTTTTTAAATTCTGCAAGTGATTTTTTAGTTACCTTTTGCTCTAAGGATTCCCAATAATTATCTGAAATTCCAATATTATTTTGTTTTTGATAATCGATTGTTTGAGTAATGAGGTTTTCGATATTTCTTATAGTTCCATCTAATTCTAATAAGTTCTCTATTTTTTCATTAATAGATTGAGCGCTTATCTGGAATACAAATAATATTAAAAATGTAAAAGTTAAATAGATTCGCATAGTTTTTCTCAAATGTGTGGTAACATATGTATAAACACACTGGTGTGTATTAACACCCAAATATAAAGAAATACTTACATGGAACTCTTTTCTATCCCTTCAGTAGCTAGATAAAAATTTCTATTTGAAAAAGAAGTACTTGTTTTGTACCATTAAGAGATACTTACCCCATACTTTTCTCCCAATTTTTCAAGCATTTCAACCGTCATCTTTTCAATGTCAAAGGCATGTTGCCAGTGCCAGTCATTTCGGGCCGAAGAGTCATCAATACTTTTAGGCCAGGAGTCGGCGATTTTTTGTCTAAAGTCAGGGTTGAAGGTGATTGTAAAATCAGGAATGTGTTTTTTGATAGCTTCAAATAGGTCTTGAGGTGTAAAGCTCATAGCGGCCAAATTGTAGGAAGATCTAATTTTTACATCATCTTCTGGGGCTTCCATAAGGTTGATGGTCGCTTTTATGGCATCATCCATAAACATCATGGGCAAAGAGGTATCTGCACTTAAAAAGCACTCATAAGATTTTTCGGTAAGTGCTTTGTGATAAATGTCTATAGCATAATCTGTGGTTCCTCCACCAGGTAAGGTTTTCCAACTGATGATTCCTGGATACCTAATGCTTCTCACATCCACACCATAATTCTTAAAATAATATTCACACCAGCGTTCACCTACTTGTTTGGTTATACCGTAAACAGTAGAAGGCTCCATGATGGTATGTTGCGGTGTGTTTTCTTTGGGGGTATTGCTGCCAAATACAGCAATGCTTGAAGGCCAAAAAACTTTTTTAATCACCCCGTCCTTGGCTAAATTCAACACGTGAAATAAAGAATTCATATTTAAATCCCAGGCAGCCATTGGGTTTTTTTCTCCCGTTGCACTCAACATGGCCGCCATTAAATAAACAGTGTCTATGTCATGTTTGTCAATACAATTCTTGACCGAATTATAATCTTTGGCGTCTACGATTTCAAAAGGACCAGATTGAACAACTTCCATATTTCTGGAATCAATATCACTGGCAACCACATTGTCTTTACCGTGTTTGTTTCTAAGTGCCTGAGCTAGTTCAGATCCTATTTGCCCACAAGCACCAATGATTAAGATTTTTGAAGTCATTTTGGTCATTTAAAAAGTTGCACAAAATTAAGAAGATTTTGTGGTTTCAAATCATAAAAGCCACTTAAATCTTAAAGCTCTTTGGGAATGGTTTGAATTCAATATATTTGCTAATCTTATAGTAGTGCCCATGAGCAAGATAACATATGTTTTTATTCTTTTTGTCCTTTTAAGTTGTGGTGAATCCCAACAAACAGAAGTAGTTCAAGAGGTTGAAAAAAGTTCGTCCATAACCAAAGAGGACATAGCCCAAATAAAATATACCGAGTATGTCGTTGATCCCAAAGTCGCTGTCTACACTGAAAACTGGAATAAATATACCGAACTGAATGATGTTATAGCTAAATTGAAATTGGGCGATTATTCCTATTTTCAAGACAACCAGGAAATCTTATCTACCTTGTTGACAGATCTTCAAAAAACCATACCTGCAGAGTTAAACTCGCCTTCGGTAATGGCGCGTTTGGTAGCTGTTGAAAATGCCTGTTTAAAATTGGAAAGCTTAGCTAATTTATCAAATATTGACAATGAAGAAATGGTTAGTGTTATTGGTGAGGTATTAATTGCTTTTAACAATATGAGTCTTCAAATGAACAAGAAATTGGAACGTGAATCCCAACAGATTTACAAACCCTAAATAGCTGTAATAATCCTTATTTTTAAAAATTACTCTCAACTAAATAATAGCAAATTTTAAAATTATAATTAAATATGAATCGTAAAATCATGAACGCTTCTGTTCTTGCCGCGGGTGTGCTAGTAGGCTTATCATCTTGTAAGGAAGAAAAGAAGGAAATGGCCGAAGTATATGTTGCTCCGGGTATTGAGCTCAAGAACATGGATACTTTGGTAAAACCAAGTGAAGATTTTTTTAAGTATGTCAATGGGACTTGGTTGGAAAACAACGAAATCCCAGCTGATAGAACCAGATGGGGAAGTTTTGACGAACTTCGTCAAATGACTGATGAAGATGCCTTAGGTATTTTAAAGTCGGCCATGGCATCAGATAACAAAGACATGGCACAAATAAAAGTTATGCCTGGATCTGATCAAGAAAAAGCCATTAAAATCTATGAAACCATCATGGATACCGTTGCAAGGGATAATCAAGGATTGGAACCTATTAAACCTTATTTAGCGGAAATTGATGGAATTAGCAATTTGGCCGATTTACAAGCTTATTTAATAAAAATGGAACCACAAGGTGGAGCTGGTTTTCTAGGTTTTGGTGTGGGATCTCACCCAAAGAATAGCGATATTAATGCAGCTTATTTAGGTAATGGGTCTCTTGGTTTAAGTAGAGATTATTATGTGGACCAAGACGAAGATACCAAGCAAAAAAGGGAGCTTTACAAGGCGCACATTGCAACCATGATGAAATATCTAGGTGTCGATGATGCTACCGCTACCCAAAAGGCTGAAAACATATTGGCATTTGAAACACGATTGGCTGAACCAAGAATGACCAAGGAAGAGCGCAGAGATGCTAGAAAGCGCTATAATCCTAAAAGTTTGGAAGGATTAAAAGAAATGACGCCATCTATCGATTGGAACACTTATTTTCAAGGTATCGGCGTGCAATCTGTAGACACGGTTATTGTTTCAGATCCTGGTTATTTTAAAGCTTTGGACGGAATCCTAAAAGAAGGGAACGTTCAAGACTGGAAAGACTATTTGACTTGGACTTTACTTAATGGTGCTTCTGGAAAGCTAACGACTGAACTAGATAGAGTAAGTTGGGAGTTTTACGGAAGAGATTTAAAGGGTTCTAAAGAACAAAGAGAAAGAGACGAGCGTGCTTTGCAGACTATCAACTGGACTGTTGGAGAAGCTCTTGGAAAACTATATGTGGAGCAAAAATTCCCTGCAGAGGCTAAAGCCAAAGCAGAAGCCATGATTAAAAATGTGATGCTCGCTTATGGTAATAGAATCAAAAATCTAGAATGGATGAGCCCAGAAACTAAAGAAAAGGCTATTGAAAAACTAGAAAAAATGACCGTTAAGATTGGTTATCCAGATAAGTGGAAAGACTATTCCCAAATGGAGGTGAAAACTTATGAAGAGGGTGGTTCTTACTATGATAATATGACTAATGTATCTAAATGGAGATTTAATAAGGACTTAGAAGATTTAGGTAAACCTGTGGATAAATCAGAGTGGGGGATGTCTCCTCAAACTGTGAATGCCTATTTTAACCCATCTTATAATGAGATTGTGTTTCCAGCAGCTATTTTACAACCTCCCTTTTACAACTATGAGGCAGATGAGGCTGTAAACTATGGTGGTATAGGAGCAGTTATAGGACATGAAATTTCACATTGTTTTGATGACTCCGGTTCTAGATATGATGCCAATGGTAATTTAAATAATTGGTGGACCGAAGAAGATTTGGAGCAATTTACCAAGCTGGGTAAAGAATTAGCGGGTCAATTTAGTAATGAAGAAGTGTTTCCAGGAGTTAATCTTAATGGTGAATTTACTCTAGGAGAAAACATTGGTGATCTAGGAGGTGTTAATGCCGCTTATGATGGATTACAAATGTATTTGGCAGAAAATGGAAACCCAGGGGAAATTGATGGGTTTACTCCAGAGCAACGTTTCTTTTTAAGTTGGGCAACCGTTTGGAGAACTAAGTACCGTGATGACGCTTTAAGAAACCAAATTAAAACAGATCCACATTCTCCAGGAATGTTCCGTGCTGTTATGCCATTAAAGAATGTTGATGCTTTTTATTCAGCTTTTGATGTAAAAGAGGGAGATGCCATGTACTTGGCGCCAGAAGATAGAGTTAGAATCTGGTAAGAGCTATTGAAATAATAATAAAAAAAGGGGTGTTTTAAACGCCCCTTTTTTATATGTTTTTAGTTTTTGGTTTCTGGTTGCGGTGGGTTTTTCTGTCCCTGTAACGCCTGTTTGGTTATATAAGCCAAATTAAAATTAGGTGCCAAGGTAATGGCTTCATCTAGTGTGGTTATGGCTGTATCAATATTGGTCGCCTTGTTTTTATTAAAAGTAACCAATGCTTTTAAATATAAAAAACCAGCCTTGATGGGTACTTGATAAGGCTGTTGTGATTCGTAATAGGTTCTACCTACTTCTGGCTTTGAGTTTTCTATTCCGTATTCAACATATTTGGTAGCTTGAAGTAATTGTTGGGTTTGCAAATACATTTCTGCAAGTTCATAAGCAACTCCTACTGTAGCTTCTCTTTTAAATAGTTCTTCAAAAAAGGGAATGGCTTTTTCTACTTGTTTCATCGCCTTTAGGGAAACAGCTTTTACTTCAACAGACATGTCAGAATCAGTAGGATTCAGTTCAATTCCAGAGGTATTCAGAGCTTGAAAGTACATGCCTTCACTCATGTAAACATAGGCTAAGGTATCTTGCCGCTGCGTAGATGGTTGTAAGACATTTAAATGAGTAAGTGCATTAATGACCCCTTGTGCATCTGCTTGCTTTTGCATTTGCTTATAATAGGCTTTATAATGGTTAATCAGTTCTTGATTGCTTTGGGCCTGAACAGCCACTCCAACCCATAAAAATAGGATTAAAATTCTTTTCATTTCTTCTTAATTTAATGAGCCAAATCTAGTAAAAATATTAGCTTTTAAGTCAATATATAAATAAAAAGACCATCATTATGATGGCCTTTTTGCTTGAGAATAGAGCATGAATTGATTATTCAATGACCCATAAAAAGATGCAAATCGTTATTAAGAGATATAAAATAGCTAAAGCTACCTGTAGCCTGTATTTTATAAACTGTTTAAACATGACCTATTTTTTGATGATTTTTTTTGCAAACACTTGATTTCTTCCAACTAATTTTAGGAGATAGGTTCCTTTTGATAGTTGAGAAATGTCAATGGTATTTGAGGTTAGATCACCTTTATTTACTAACTGACCTGTGATGGAATAGATTTCGAATTTATTAATTGGATTATTTCCAGAAATTCTAATTTCGTCAACAGCAGGATTAGGATAAAGAGTAAGTACCGTAGAACCATCGAATTCGTCAATACTCAAAGAATTTAATTGAAAAACCGAAACGTAAGAGTCTGCTTGTCCAGCTGATTTTGATTGGATATCTTCTCCTTCAAAAGGGTTGAAATCTACAGTTGCGCTTCTAAAAGTTCCAGTCAAAAATATGTTTAGATCTAATACATCTGCCCAAATCTTTTCTTCATCTCCTGTGCCACCTATTAGATAATGTTCAAC
The DNA here is from genome assembly GCF_021245805.1 of Mangrovimonas futianensis. NCBI lineage: Bacteria > Pseudomonadati > Bacteroidota > Flavobacteriia > Flavobacteriales > Flavobacteriaceae > Mangrovimonas > Mangrovimonas futianensis. The sequence continues at coordinate 403,060 of NZ_JAJJNF010000004.1, read as the reverse complement.
ATAATTTCCAGTCGCTTCCTCAATAACTAGCAAGAAGGCATCCTCAGAATTGTTGTTTGATGTTTCTGATACCACACCTTCTGTAGCAATATCGAAATCTGTTTCACCTTGAATAACTCCAGCGAAATAAAGATTGCTGCCATTTAAGCCCACTGAATAAATCATCTCACTGGTTCCACTTGCATCATTTCCATCAACTATATAAGTGCTTAAATAGGTGCCATCTTGATTAAATTTTGATGCAAATCCGGCAGTACCACCTAGAATGGATATAGTATTTTCTTCTTCGGTTGGGTCAAAATCTGTATTCCCCCAAACTTGACCTGTTACATAAACATTTTCATTGATGCAAATGACAGATTGTACATCATCAAGAGAGGCATTTCCAAAAGTGTGTCCCCAAACAAAATCACCATCATTGGTAAGTTTTACTATATAAGAATCAAAGCTTCCGACATTAACATGAAGGTCTTCAGATTCTGAGGAAGGATCTAAATCAATAGTTTGGTTAAAAGTTCCAGCTATGTAAAGGTTGTCTGCATCATCAATATCAATAGATTCAGCAGTTGTAGTGCTTTGGTTGGTCCCAAGACTTTTTAGTTGTTTTGCCCATATAAAATCACCACTGGCATTCAATTTTACAATATAGGCATCTTGAGAAAGTGATTCACTGGTAGAAACACAATCAATTTGAGTTGTATAGGTGCCAGCTCCGTTATTCGCGCAAAGCGCATATTCTGAAGAACCTGGATCAAAATCTGCAACAATAAACTCACCAATGGCATAAACATTACCTTCTGAGTCTACCTTAATACCTTTACCATTTTCATTGGCTGCACCGTAGGCATTGCTAAATTGTTTTGCCCATAAAAAATCACCATTACTATCTAATTTGATGATAAAAGCATCACGTGATAATAAAAAGGAAGTTTGTGCTAAAAAGTACTCAGTATTAGGATCTGGGTCTGCATCAAAAGCATTGGATCCAGCTCCTTGAAAAAAACCAGTGAGATAAATATTATCATTGTTGTCAATGGTAATATTTAATCCAGCATTATCTGCACCGCCATTAAATGATTTCACCCAAACCGGGTTACCATTGGCATCTGTTTTTGTTAAAAAAACATCTTGATTCCCTCCGGCAAAGGATGCCGTTGTATCTCCATAGGTAAATGATCCTTGATGGAAACCTACAGTATAATAATTATTTTGACTGTCATAAGCTCTTCCAAATGGGAAGGTAAGTCCTGCCTGACCAAAAGTGTTGGTCTGATTGTAGACTTGGGCACAAACGGATTGTCCCAAGAAAATAGCCATTAAAATTAAAAGGTTGAAGTGTTTCATGAAATTAGTTTTTAATTAAATATTATTTATCTGAAATTCTAAGCCCAATCCTCTTATACTTTTGATTTGAATGCTTTCGTCATCTTTAAAGTATTTTCTGATTTTACTTATATATACATCCATACTTCTGCCTGAAAAGAAGTCATTACTATTCCAAATTTTTGTTAGAATATCTTCTCTTCTAATTAATTGATTTTGTTGGCTGTATAGGAGGTAAATTAATTGCGCTTCTTTTTTAGTTAGGTTAAAGGATTCGTCTTTAGATTTAAGAAGTGAATTTTTAAAATCAAAAGCATAAGAGCCTATTTGTATGATATTTTTGTCTTCTATATCCTTTAAAACAAATTGCTGCTGTTCTGTTCTTTTAATAATATTTTTTATTCTTAATAAAAGTTCTTCAGCGTTAAATGGTTTGGTGATATAATCATCGGCACCCAATTTTAATCCTTTTATTTTATCCTCACCGGTTATTCGGGCTGTGACAAATAGAAAAGGGATTTCGGGGTTGATATAAACCATTTTTTTAGCCACATTAAACCCATCTAGTTTGGGCATCATCACATCCAATATGCACAGATCGTAATTTTTTGTTGTGAATGCATCCAAAGTTTGATTTCCATCTTGAGCCCAATCCACCAAATATCCGTTTCCTTCTAAGTAATGCTTAAGCATGGTACCTAGATCGATATCATCTTCTGCTAGCAATATTTTTTTCATGGATGATGTAATTTAATGGTGAATGTTGTTCCTGTTCTTCTAGAGCTTTCTACTGAAATAGTCCCTTTATGTGCCGTGATAATTTGCTTTGCATAATATAGACCCAAGCCCAGGCCTTTGTAATTATGTTGGTCCTTCTCACTCACACGATAAAACTTCTGGAAAAGATTTGGTAAGTGTTTCTTGTCAATACCAATACCATTGTCATGAATATTCAATAAATAGGAATTGGTTGATGTATCTTTTGAAAAATGTATGTCGACAACCGTACCACCATATTTCACAGCATTGTTTAAAACATTTAAAATGGCAGTACTGATATAAAATCTGTCTAAAACCATAGTGGCAGACTTTAAATCAGAAAGGAATCTAATTTCAATGTTGTCTGGAAGAGGGATTTTAAAATCATCTATGAGCTCCTCCATGAAAGCGACGAATTCGATTTCCTCTTTTTCTAACTCAATTTCTTGATATCCCAGACTGCTATTCAACACCTGGTCAATCAATTTTTGTAACCTAATATTTTGTCTGTTAATGACGTTAATGATTTCTGCAGACATAGATTTGTCATCGTGATCAAAATTGTCTGTTAAGTTTTGAGTGGCTATGGATAAAGTTGATAGAGGCGTCTTTAATTCATGAGTCATGTTATTAATGAAATCTGTTTTGATTTCCGACAGTTTTTTTTGTTTCATTAGGCTCTTAATCGAGTAATAAAATAAACCCGTCATGAATAGAAATAGAAGACAAGATAAAAGCAGAAGGATGGTCATTTGCTTTGCAACAAACATTCTCCAGTTTTCCACACTCATATAGATTTGAGTTTTAAAGTCTAATAGAAAAGTTTGCGATTGACCATCTATTATAATTTCATGGTCTTTATTCCATGAGCTGTTGTTTACCAGTATGGATTCTTCGTCTGGTCCTAGCTTGTCTCCTAATAAAAATATGGGGGCATCGCTTTGAGATAAAAAGGACGTGGTTTGATCTAAACTATCTTTTACAAATATGGATATGGCACTTTTATTGAACTTAACCGTAAATGGTAGGTCTTGGTCCTTTAATCCATTTTGGTAGGCTTCTCTAAAAACAGGATTAACTTCTTCAGTTTTAATTTCGAGGTTTTTTAAAACTTGATCTTTAGAAATTTTTCCTTGCTCAAATTGTTCAAGCTGAACTAGAAAATCATTTCTGTAAATCCACATAAGTGAATCGATATTCTTTGTGGTATATACCTTCGCTAAAGAAATTCTGGCATTGTTTATAGCATCCTTCTTTTTTAATTTGTAGGTATTGAAGATAAGATAGGACTGTATGCCCGTTAGTGCTATTAAAGTAAACACAGACAGGAAAACTAGAAGGCGGGTATTTTTTATCATCTTCACGGCGTTAAAATTATTGTAACGGTTTATTTTACAGTAAAATAAACAATCCGTTTAACATTAAATTAACCGATAAAGAAAAATTAAAAGTTCCCTTATTTCGCCATAGTAAGGGACTTAATTAATTTGAACGGTTTTTTTAATAATCACAGCATCGTTTAAAACAAATGGTTTTGGTATCATGTTGGATTTTCGTTGTGGTATTGTAAATTTTTTATTGGTTAATAAATCAAAAGTAGCTTCATAAAACTGTAAGGTTGTCGCTTGATTCTCAGGCACTGAAAAGGAAAGTTTCAAAGGTTCTTCATCAGATACATAGTAACTAAAAAGGCGATTGTTTTTCCTCTCAGAGAAATTATATCCTAAAGAGTCTGAAAACGCTAAGACTCCGTTGACTTTGGTGTTTTTGAAAACAGAATTGGAGTCTGAGAATACTTCAATTCTCTCGGCAGATCTATTTGAAATCATAATGAGTTCAATATTTCTAAAGCCATTTATTATCGTATCCTGAATGTACTCAATAGTAGGTTCTGGAATCATTTTTACTGGAGCTTTTTGTGAATAAGTTAGACCCGTGCTGTATTTGCTCGCAAATACATTTTGGTTTTCTGATTGAACCTCCGTTTTTTCTTGAGAGATGTAGTTTTGCGTCCAGTCATCAAGCAAATGGTCATAGGTGGCCCATTGGGCTGTATGTGTGTTAGAATCCAATAAATATACTAAACTATTAGGTTTAGGTCTATCTTCAGAAAAGTCAGAGTTAAAATGAGCCGAGAATAAAAACCATAGAGTTAGTACCCCAAACACGATTGTGAACCTGTTTTTATGTTTTATGGATCCCAGAACAGGAACAACCAACCCAAAAATCATGACGGTCAAAATACAGCTTAAAAAAAGAATTTTTAAGCCCAAACCTACTGGGAACATTTTTACAAATGGTGACATAATCATGAGCACCGGAACGGTCAGTAACGCCAATAGTATGAGGTTTGGTTTTTGTTGCCTGAGCATGATAAAGAGGCTTAAAAGGCCGAAATAAACAGGAATAATAAAGAAGCTTGCTCCCTCTAAGGCAAAGGCGGCTATAGTACATATTAAGAGCCAAAAGGTTAGAGGTGCGACGAACAAACTAGCTAATTTAGTTTCTGTATGAAACTTAGAGTAGATAAAGAAACAAATCATCATTGCCAAAGAAGTAAATGCTGCAATATAGGTATAGCCGTTATAGGTAAATCCATGAAGAATTTCACCATATTGAGGGTAAATGGATAGCAGAAGTTTCCAAAGAAAAAAACCGCCCCCCCCAGATAGGGTCAAACTTCCAAAAAAGGCCAAAAAACCTTTTCCAATCCATTTACCAAATAGCATTTGATTCCTAAAGCCATAAATTAAAAGCCATAGAAAGAGCCCAAAGGCAATAATTAACATAGGGAAAATCCATGAGAAAGGGTAAGTAACAGTCTTCAAAAAGGGAACATTAAAATAAATGTGGTCGTCGTTACTTTTTAATTGGGTGAGATCTGCTTGAGAAAAATAGGATAGAAGCGGCATCAAATAACTGCCTTGGTGTTCTAAGGTATTTTTGTCCAGTCTTTCAAAATTGTCCAATGCAGTGTGATAGTCAAAATGGTCCCCTATAAATGCGAAATTGAAACCATCAATATTTCCATCTTCCCTAAACCGAGTTAAATCGGTGTCATTAGGAAGCATTTTATAAATACTGTATGCGAGGGAGTTTGCCACGGGATATTCGGGATGAGCTTCCACAAAACCTTTCATTAATTGACTATTTCCTTGATTAGTCTCTACCAGCATATAGCTAGGACCGCCACTACCTCGAGCCTCAAAATTGAGAACCAACCCTACATCTTTGGCCCATGGATGTTGGTTGACAAAAATATCGGCGCCGTTTAATCCAAGCTCTTCTCCATCTGAAAAAAGAATAATAATATCGTTTTTTGGCTTTTTACCATCAGCCATGTAAGCTCGAATACCTTCCAGGATGGTTACAATTCCAGAACCGGCATCACTGGCCCCTAAGGAAGAGTGGGGGTTGCTATCGTAATGGCTTAACAATAACAATGCCTTGGTGTTTTGGGAGCCTTTTATCCTAGCTAGGATGTTTTTTGCCTTTGCTAGATTGCCCCACTGGCTCATGGAATAACCTTCCTGAATTTCTGGTTTTAAACCAAGGGCTCTCAACTCGTTCACTAAATAGTTTCTCACACTTTCATGCTCTTTATTTCCTAAAAAGTGTGGCGCTAAGCTCATGGGCTTTAACTTTTCTAAAGCTCGTGCCGTTGAAAATTGATTGGAATCGGCATCTTTTGCTGAAATGGTGTTAGGTAACAAAGCTTTAAAACTCCAATAGATAGCCAAAGCTATCAGAAGAACGGAAATGATTTTTCTTAACATGGGTGGAATGAAAGTTAGTTCTTATAAAAATAAGGAAATTATAGACAAAATGGCTGTTAATAATATTTCTTAGGAATGCTCAAAAAAAAAAGGTATATTTAAGAAACTCAAAATCAGACTTATGGGAATTAAAAGTTTTCAAGGGGCAAGAAGGCAAACCCAAAAAGAACAACAAAACACGATGTTACAGGACCCTATCAAGGTGAGTGATTACATGACCAAAGAGCTTGTAACCTTCAGGCCAGAGCAATCTGTTGAGGAGGTTATTTCAGCATTAATTGTTCATAAAATATCGGGGGGACCTGTAGTAAATGACAACAATGAATTGGTGGGAATTATTTCAGAAGGAGATTGTCTAAAACAGATAAGTGACAGCAGATATTATAACATGCCTATGATGCAGGATGATGTTGGAAGCAGAATGGTGACTGAAGTAGAAACCATTGATGCCAATATGGATGTTTTTGATGCGGCTAAAAAGTTTTTGGATTCTAAAGTAAGACGATTCCCCATATTGGAAGGTGGAAAATTGGTTGGTCAAATTAGCCAAAAAGACATCCTAAAAGCCGCCATGAAATTAAGGGGGCATAATTGGAAATGATCTATTGTTTAGATAGTCGTTTTTTGTGCTTCGGGTAGATCGGTTATGATTATTTTTTGTTTGCCATCAGCTTCTAATTGCGCAATTTTTGAATAGGGATATTCTGGAATGGGCTCATTGAGTGTTTTCCATGAAACTTTCCCCGCTACTGTAATGCGTTCTCCCACTGATATAATTCCTTCAGTATACCTTAGTGATTTATTGAAACCAAATAGCCCTGTGCTGCTAATGTCGTATTGAGATAGTAGCCTTTCAAATTCAGGGGTTGGATCATTAAAAGTTCCAGAGTCTGTTTCTTTATCCGTAACTAAATAATTGATATAATTTAGAGGATTTTTCGTGGGCTTTATAAGCAGTAATTCACCATTTTTTTCAACAAAAAAATCCTGATAGCGTTCTTCTTGCACCAAGGTTTTCCAATGGGAGTTTTTGCCACTACCTTTTTTCTGCTCAATTTTAATACTATAAAAGACACATTTCCTTCGGCTTAATGGTGCCAAAAGGGGCTCGTTGGCGTGGAGTGCTTTGCCATGTATTTTTACAAATTCATTGGATTTAACACCATTAATTGATCTACTTGGAAGTTTTTTAAGGGTTCTTAAAATGACATTTTTGGCGCTAAATACTTGTGTTAAGATAATAGCAATAACGAAACCAGCGATAATGATTATAACAGGCCAAGGAGTTCCAGAAAGAAAGATTTTCATTGGTGGTATTTTTAGGATAAGTGATTGTTTTTGTCTATTTGTTACAATCTAATTTTCTCTTTTTACTAAGGCATAGTAATCATCTTCCAATGGCAAATATCCTTGATCGTATACAAAATAATAGGTTTTTCCAGCTTTGGTAGTATAGATGGTGGTAACGTAATTGAAATCAAATCCTTTTTCTATGAGTTTTGAGCGGGAGGCTTTTGATTTTTGATTGGGGTTCAAGGATTCCAAAATACGGTAGTTTTTTCTCAATCTGTTATTGACATTCCTGATGAGGTTTTTTGAGTCCTTGTTCAGTTTGTTGTTGTAGGCATTTCGGCAGGCATCACTACAAAACTTCTTGTCGATGCGTCCCACAATTTTTTCATCACATTCCAAACAGTTTTTTGCCATATCTAGTTAGATTTTACAATTCCAATCAATTGATTCATTAAGTCATGCAATCGGATTTTGGATTCAACATAGTCACAATTGCTTTGGATGGCAGCGCCTATTTTCAATTCGGGGTAATACATAAAAATGGAATTGAATCCGGGCATAAATCCCGAGTGGCCATAAGCGATGCCATGAGGTGTGTTGAAGACAAAGCTTCCCATACTATAGACCATGGGTTTCCCATTCTTAAAATCCTCTGGAGAATAGTTTTGAATTCTTTTCAAAGCCAGGTCAGAAAATAATTTACCCGTATAATAGATGGTTGCCCATTGAGCTAAATCTGAAACGGTACTTGCAAATCCGCCTCCTGTCCATTCAAATTGCGGATTAAAAATATAGAAACCATCGGTTACTGTTTTGTTGGGAACCATAAAACTTTTGGGCATTTTAGAATAGCCCACTGCCAAATTTGGCATGTCCCTTTGTAGGGATGGATAAGTGGAGCTTAATTCATAAGGTGTCAAAATGGTTTCTTGAATGAGTTCGTAATAGGGCTTGTTGGTTAACTTTTCAATAAGCATTCCTAATAAGATGTAATTGGTGTCTGAATAAGCGAATCCCTTTCCAGCTTCGTGAATAGGTTCCTTATCAAAAATAACTGATAAGCGATCTTCGTAGTTCCATACTTTATCAGGGTTTTCATGAAGTTGGTTCCATATTTCGGGAAGCAAAACATATCTTGGCAAACCACTACTATGGGTAAGAAGCATCTCGATGGTAATCTCATCGATATTTGGTAGCTTAGATAACCAATCTATTTCAGGAAAATAGCTTTTAAACAACTGGTTGTATGCCAGTTTTTGTTCGTCAATCAATTGGAAAATGATGGTTGCTGCATAGGTTTTTCCAATGCTGCCAGAAAAAAAAGTGTTTTCAGTAGTTAATGGAATTTCTTTTTCAACGTCCGTCAAGCCTACTGAAAAATCATGATGCCATCCATCATCACTCACATAGGTGAAATTCATTCCAGGCAGGTTATTCTCTTTAACAATTCTTTCTAAGTATGAAGTAATAGAATCTGCCGTGGTTACTTTTGATTGCGAATTAACACTCAAATGAAACGTAAACAAAAGAGCAAATAGAAGACCATATTTTTTCATGGAGGAAACGCGTTTAGTTATTCAAGATAGCGAATTTTCCTAAACTATTTCTTCCCTAATAGTAAAGTGTTTGTGCCGTTAACTTTGGTTAACCATTGGCAATGGAAACCATTGGAATTTAAGATCTCTTCTATGGTTTTTAAATTCTTGGAATTTCCGTTCAAGGAGGCATTGAATAGTAATTGTCCGTGTTTTGAAAAACGATGGACTAGTTCTGACCAAAAGGGGCGTTCTAAAAATAGTTTCGGTACTTGATCATCGACAAAAATATCAACAATGATTAGGTCAAATTTTGAAGTTGCATTCAAAACAAATTCATGTGCATCCATGCAAATCAATTCCAAGAACTCATTTTCCTGCAAGTCGTATTCTTCTTTGGTGATGGAAATCATGGTCGGATCGATGTCAACCGCTGTTATTTTGTTTTGATAGTCAAAGTCTTTTCGAAGGGTTCCTATCACACAGCCGCCTCCCAAACCAAGTAATAAAATATGTTGGCAACCTTCTATGTTTAATTGCCGTAATCCGGTTTTTAAAATACGTTGCAAAGAGCCATAAGAGTAATTGGTGTTTTGGGTGTTGAGATGTTTTTTTCCATTATACCAAGTAATTTCCAAAATACCATTATGAGAAGATGACACCTTTTTGGTAAAGGGAATAATATAGCTTAACCAGCGTTTCATGTGGCTAAAGTACAATTTTAGAACAATAACTTAATCGGTTACAAACGACTACAAACATTTACAAACGAATTTAAATAGGTAACTACCGTATAATCACTATCAATCAAATCATCTTTGCCTTGTCGAAACATAAGAACTCGATAGTATTAACTGTTTAACCGTAAAATTAAATTATTATGAACTCACTTAGAAACAAAGTACAGTTGATTGGTAGATTAGGGCAAGACCCAGAAATTATCACTTTTGGTGATGGAGCTAAAATGGCAAAATTTTCTTTGGCTACAGATGATAGCTACAAAGACAAAATGGGAAACAAAGTAGAACGCACCTATTGGCATAATGTGGTAGTTCGCAATGGACTCGTAAAAGTTGTTGAAAATTATGTAAACAAGGGGCAGGAAATTGCTGTTGAAGGGAAATTAACCTCGAGAAGTTATGAAACGAAGGATGGCGAAACGAGGTATATTACAGAAATAATGTGCAATGAATTATTGATGCTTAGTAAATAGACGTATGTTATTTTTAAATGAAAGGGAGGTCTTAGGGCCTCCTTTTTTATTTCTAAGTCGGGTTTCGAAATCGTTGTAACGTTATTTTATACTTAAAATATTTAAATCGACTTGAGCCTTTGCCAAAGCTTTCTTAATTTTATGAAAAACCAAGCATATTTTATGTCTACACAACAACCAAAATTAACACGCTTTAAACAAAACGTCTTATCCAAATATCATATTTACAACAGTATTTTTATGACGCTGCCTTTTGATACCATTTCAAAAACGGGAGTCCTCTTACCGTTGTTTCATGAAACCTGTGAAAAAGGGTTTAAGAATGGAGATAATCCAACTACAATTGTTGAGACCTTCTTCAAAAAGTATCAAGGTAGAAGAAATGAAGAAAGCCAATTAAATTTACTTTTCAGATTCATTCAGTATATCGAAAGACAAGTGGTTTTGTTTGATGCCATTGAAGATGCTGCTTTTCCCATTGTAAATAACATGGATGGAATAGGTACCTTAAGAAGTTTAAAAGGATCTGCCCGTGCTGAAAACAAGTTGGAGGAACTAAAAAAATACCTTCGCGAGTTTAAGGTGCGTATTGTTTTAACAGCGCATCCTACGCAATTTTATCCTGGCGAGGTATTGGGAATTATCACAGATCTTTCAGAAGCCATAGAAGAAAACGATTTATTGAAGATAAATGACTTGTTGGCGCAGTTGGGTAAAACACCATTTTTTAAACACCACAAACCTTCACCTTATGATGAGGCCGTAAGCTTGATGTGGTACTTACAGAATGTATTCTATCATTCCTTCGGAAAGATATATGACTACATCCAACAGAATATTTTTGAAGATGAGGTTTTAGAAAATGAAGTCATCAACATAGGGTTTTGGCCTGGGGGAGACCGAGATGGAAATCCATTTGTAACTCCAGAAATTACTTTGAAAGTCGCTCAAAGGCTTAAAGAGAGTATTTTAAGAAATTACTATAAAGATGTTCGTAGGTTAAAAAGACGCTTGACTTTTAGAGGTGTGGAAGATAAGGTGTCAGAACTGGAAAGTAAAATCATTCCTATGTGTGAGGGTAAGAACCCAAAAGCTATGGATGTACAGGAGTTTAAATCCATTCTACAAAACATCAAACAGACTTTAATCAAGGAGCATCAAAGCTTGTATATCGATCAGGTAAACAGTTTGATCAATAAAGTACATCTTTTCGGTTTCCATTTTGCCAATTTAGACATTCGCCAAGATAGTAGAGCACACGCAAAGGTATTCAACGATATGGTTGATAAACTTCTTGAAACAGGAAGTGATATTTTCCCGAAGAATTACCATGATTTAACTGAACAGGAACAAGTAAAAATTCTCTCCAATATCAAGGGAAAAATTGATTTGTCCATTTTTGAAGATGAAGATGTATTGAAAACATTGGAGACGATGAAGGTTATCAAAGCCATTCAAGAAGAAAATGGGGAAAGGGCAGCCAATAGATATATCATCAGTAACAACCAGACTACCCTGAATGTGATGCAACTTTGGGCTATGTTAAAATTGGTGGCTTTCCATGATGACCTCACAGTAGATATTGGACCTTTATTTGAAACAATCGAGGATTTGGAAAATGCGCCTGCAGTTATGGAGGAACTTTATACCAATCCGCAATATGCGGCACATTTAAAGAAAAGAGGCAATAAGCAAACTATTATGTTAGGTTTCTCTGACGGTACTAAAGACGGTGGATATCTTATGGCCAATTGGGGAATCTTTAAAGCTAAAGAACGTTTGACAGAGGTTTCAAGAAAGTATGATGTAACGGTGATTTTCTTTGATGGTCGTGGTGGACCACCAGCTCGTGGTGGAGGTAAAACCCATCAATTCTATGCTTCATTGGGGCCAACTATTGAGGACAAGGAAGTACAGTTAACCATTCAAGGACAAACCATCAGTTCCAATTTTGGAACTTTAGATTCATCCCAGTATAACTTGGAGCAATTAATTAGTTCTGGTATCCAGAATAAATTGCACGGTGAAAGTTTAGCGATGTCACAAGAACATATCGAAGTGATGGATGATTTGGCAAAAAGAAGTTATAAGGCGTATTCCGACTTTAAAGGGCACCCAAAATTTGTACCTTATTTGGAGCGCATGAGTACACTTAAATATTATGCCAAAACAAATATAGGAAGTAGACCTTCCAAGCGAGGAAAGTCTTCTGAACTGGTATTTGAAGATTTACGGGCTATTCCATTTGTAGGTAGTTGGAGTCAGTTAAAACAAAATGTTCCCGGATTTTATGGAGTTGGAACAGCATTGAAACATTATGAAGACGCTGGTGAGTTTGATAAAGTCGTGGAATTATATAAGGGATCTAGCTTTTTCAAAACATTGATTGAAAACAGTATGATGTCCTTATCCAAATCCTTTTTTGATCTAACCAAATACATGGCTGATGATCCTGAGTTTGGGGAATTTTGGAAAATCATCTATGAGGAATCTGAAACCTCCAAGCGACTTATTTTGAAGTTGACAGGGTATTCAGAATTAATGCAGGAAGAACCTTCTGGGAAGGCTTCTATAGCCATAAGGGAATCCATTGTATTACCTCTTTTGACCATACAGCAATACGCCCTGAAAAAGATTCAAGAAATGCAGAAAGAGGGAGAGCCAGATAAAGAGAAAATAGAGGTTTTCGAAAAATTGGTGACCCGTTCCTTATTTGGGAATATCAATGCCAGTAGAAACTCAGCTTAGAAAGATAAATTTGTAAGTATCCTGATTTTTATGATATTTGCAGAACTAATGAGAAATTTAAGTATACATAAAGCAACTGGACCGCTGTATTTACAGCAGTGTGATTTTTGTGGGATTGAATCAAGTAATCCACAAAGAAAAGGGCGTTATGTATCTATTTCAAACTGATTTTTTTATTGACTTAAGTTAGAAACATATATAGATTTAGAAGCGTCCAAGGTATTGGGCGCTTTTTTTATGAAAAAATTTTTGAAGAATTTGGAACAAGATTTTAAAAAGTAAGAATACAGCAATTGAAGAGTAAGCAATTGAGAGACAGTATGTTGCCGGTAAGCTCTAAATATCTGCCATAAGCGGACAGGAATAACTATGTCTAAAAGCAATATAAAACATTGATAATCAGTAAATTAAAATCAAAAAATTGTTTGGATTTTAAAAATTTGTTTTCATCTTTGCACCGCAGTTTTCAATAAACAAACTGTCAAAAGAAATAATATTTATAAAAACTTAAGAAGCCATGTTAAAGCTTATAGCAATTACAATACAAAAGGGTGATCATGGATCATTCAGTTGGCTTCGGTATTTTCTGTAGAACTTTCCACAAGAGATCCGAAGCAAATAGAATTACTGTTTCGGATTGATTTCCTACGCATTCATTTTAGGATACAACTATCCAAACAGTAAGTACCTTACAGTATTTGTACTGTAAGCTTGCAGAAGTATTTATTATTAAAACTAAAGAAAATGGAAACAAATTTAAATAACATGTATCTGTTTCGAGCCATAGAGAATTATCCCTATGAATTGGAGAAAGCAGTGGAGGCTTTAAATTATGCACTGGCCTATGATCCAGAAAATGTACGAGGGTTACACCTAATGGGTAAAGTTTACAGTGAGCAATTAAATGACTATGAGATAACCAAAAGTTATTTTGAAAAGGCTATCGCAATCAATATAGAAGCATCTTATGTATACCCTGATTACATCATGGTTTTAATTAACAACCATGATTATGATGTGGCTCAAAAAGTGATTGATTATGCTAAAGACGTTAAAGGTATTGATAGAGCATTAATAGCCTTGTATCAAGGCTATATCATGGAAGCTCAAGAAGACTATGAAGCTGCTCAAGATGCTTTGAAAGAAGCGAAGCAACTAAGCATGAATAATGATTTTTCTTACTATGTAGATGACGTTTTAACACGTGTAGATAAAAAAAGAAAGGAGAGAAATAATAAAGAGCGTGTTAAAGAAAATGAAGAGAAAAAAGAGTTAGAAAAGGAAAAAGAAGCTTCAAACGGTTGGTTTAAAAATAGACTAAACGGCTTGTTGTAATCCCCGGCCTAAGTGCTGGGGAATTCTCGGGAATACGTCAGCGTTGGAGAGCTGAAACTGTCTCAAATGCATTTATGCATTCAGCGAATCAATAATATTAAATATTGATTTTGAGTTAAAACTTGTTGCATTTTGCTTAGGAGGTTCGAAATGCAAAGCATTCATGAGCACGATTGGAAAATAGATAGAAGACTTGCGAACTAATCCTTCAATTCCCACACTAAAAATAGGACTGTAGTTCAAAAGGTAGAGCACCCGCCTGTCTCTCGGAAAGTGGCGGGTTCAATTCCTGTATGTTCCTTAAATGAATAGTTCATTGAAAAACTTCCTGCCTACGCAGGAAATAATATCAAGCTGGTCTTGTTGGGTGTTTCTGTATGGCACTATTGTATAGAAGGTTGCGGTTTCGTATGACTCTTTTATATCCAACCAGACTTGGAGGTTTTGACTATTAACCAAAAAATAGTTGACACGCTATAGGTCGTGGGTTCGAATCCCACCGGAGCCACAAAGATATTTTAAAATGGCTCCGTAGTTCAGTCTGGTTAGAACATTAGCTCTTTAGAGGGTGCCGGTTCGAGTCCGGTCTTAAGCTTGGAGACATCCATGGCTTTTGTAGCTCAACGGCAGAGCACTACACTTTTAATGTAGTTTATGGACTTATAATCCATCAACACCAAAGCTTATCATCTTGTAAAACTGATAACCAAAAAAGGTAGATGGCAAGTTGGCTTTAAAACTTTAGGGTTAACAAGCAATCTTGAATGTACTTTGAATAATTGGATAGGTTACTCCGAGTGGTTGTTCCTTTAAGGTGTTCAGAAATAGAAACCATTCTTTTTGGAATGTTTGAAATTTCCCAATGCCGAAAAACGAACTTCCAACCGTGTACCCACTTTTTATTCCGTGCCCGATAGATGATTTGCTATCTACTGTTTTTAAAAAAAGAAAAAATGAATTGAAAATAAACTTCAACGTGAGATTGAAGTGGACAGCCTCCGTTACGGGATTTGTCAAAATCAGTTGTTTAATTTAAAAATGAATGAACATGAAACGAGTAAGAATCAATGCCGGTAAGGTAGGTTTGGTTTTTAAAAATGGTGATTATCTTCGTGTAATCACTCAGGGAACCCATTGGGTAGGATTTAGACAGCAAGTGGTTGTATATAACCTGGCTAGTATCTTTTCTGCTCCAATAGCACTCGAAATCTTACTTAAAGACAAGACTTTGGAGGCGCTTTTGGAAGTAGTAGAAGTTAAAGATGGCGAATTGGTGCTAGTTTATGAAAACGGAAATTTCAAAACCCTTCATGCAGCAGGACGTTATGTGTACTGGAAAGGTTTGATTGAACGTGAATTTGTACGTGCCGATTTGAGCAAGATCTATATCACAGAAAAGATAGATAAGGCTTTGTTCAGCAATTTAGAGGTAAACAAATACATTAGAACATTTGATGTAGCGGCCTATGAAAAAGCAGTGCTTTTGGTAGATGATGAATATGTAAAGACACTTGCGGGTGGTACTTATAGATTCTGGAGGAACGACACCTCAATCAAAATTGCCAAAGTCGATATGCGTCAATTACAATTGGAAGTTTCTGGTCAGGAATTGTTGACCAAAGACAAGGCAGCCATCCGTATTAACTTTTATACACAGTATAAAGTTAAAGATGTAGAAAAGGCCTTGTTGGAAAACAAAGATTATGAAAAGCAATTGTATGTGATTATGCAGTTGGCGTTGAGAGCTTATGTAGGTGCTTACACCTTGGATGAACTTTTAGAACGCAAAGAGAATATTGCGAAAGCTGTTTTTGAGAGTGTTAAATCAGATGCGGCCAAACTAGGTGTTATGCTTTTGAACTGTGGTATCAGGGATGTGATTCTGACAGGTGATATGAAGGATATCATGAACCAAGTATTGGTTGCACAAAAGAAAGCGCAAGCCAATGTTATTACAAGGCGTGAAGAAACTGCTGCAACCCGAAGCTTGCTCAACACAGCGAAATTGATGGAAGAGAACGAGATGTTGTTCAAGTTAAAGGAGATGGAATACGTTGAAAAGATTGCCGATAAGATTGGTGAAATCACAGTATCTGGAAATGGAAATGTGGTTACCCAGTTGAAGGAAATCTTTTCAGGAAAGTAGGTGTTCAAAGAAAAGAGCCTTAGAATTTTCTAAGGCTCTTTTAATTTATGCGACATTTTTTAAGAGATCAAAACAGGGGCATTTCGAGCACCTTTTCTTTTCTCCTTTTTTATATTTTTCACAACATTTGCTCTTTACTTTGTTGGCATTAATAATACCAGCTTCATGAAGTTTTTTGAGCGCTTTTTTCTGCTTTTTCTTCTCCTTCTTTTTCCCCACAATAATGCAAATGATTAATTCCGAGGCAAATCTAATTTATTTTGATTAAATCTAAATAAATTTAAATGTTAAATTTATTCAGGTGATGTGGAAGATGCTGAACTCACTGTTAATTGTTGAATGTCTCGGTCAAATAAATACAAACCACCTTTATCATTTCCAATCATGTTGATCTTATCTAAAATAGTTCGCGCCATGGCTTCTTCCTCTATTTGTTCAGAAACATACCATTGTAAAAAGTTATGCGTGGAATAGTCTTTTTCCTGAAGGGTGATATGAACAAGTTCGTTGATGCTTTCAGATACAAAAACTTCATGTTCAAACAGTTTTTCAAACATTTCCTTAAAAGAATTAAAAGTTACGTTTGGAGCCTTTAAGGCAGAAATTTGTGCATGACCACCTCTTTCGTTGACAAACCTTACTAACTTAAGCATGTGTTCGCGCTCTTCATCAGATTGTTTATACATAAAACCAGCAACTCCTTCCAAACCTTTTACCTCGGCCCAACATGCCATTGCCAAATATATTTGTGAGGATTCTGCTTCAATTTTAATTTGATTGTTTAGGGCCTTTTCTATGTTTTTAGTAAGCATATCATCTTGTTTTAAGTAAAGTTACATAATTTTTATGCCCCAAATTGTTAGAATAAATTTAAATTAAAAGCTAAAAAAAGAGTTCTTGAGCTAACCTGTAGGTGTTGGCATGAGCCTCTACAATGATTTTAATATCAGGAGAATAACCGCCTCCCATACTGCACATCACCGGAAGTTGATATTGTTTGCAGGTTTCCAAAACAAATCGATCTCTTGCTTTACAACCTTCAAGGCTTATGCCTAATTTACCTAGTTTGTCGGAAGCTATAATATCGACTCCAGACAAATAAAATATAAAATCGGGTTGATGGTTTTCAATGAGTTGGGGAAGGGTTTGCTTGAGTATGTTCAGGTACGCTTTATCACCTGTCTGATTCTCCAATTCAATATCCAAATCGCTCCGTTCTTTTTTAAATGGATAATTGTTTTTTCCATGCATGGAGAAGGTAAAGACCCTTGGTTCATTCTGGAATATTTCGGCTGTACCGTTACCTTGGTGTACATCCAAATCAACGATCAAAATCCGTTTTGCCAATTGATGATTCAATAAATATTGTGCGCCAATGGCTTGGTCGTTGAGTAGACAAAAGGCTTCTCCTCGATTAGAATAAGCATGATGTGTTCCTCCAGCAATATTCATGGCTACTCCATGATTTAAAGCAAATTGACTGGCCTTAATGGTGCCGTCCGCTATCATGATTTCCCTTTGTACCAAGGTTCGACTTAAAGGGAAGCCTATTTTTCTCGCAGCTCGTTGGTCTAAGGTAACATTCAATAAATCATAGAAATATTCGGCATCGTGAACCGCTAAAATTGGATTATGGTTTTCCAAGTCTGAAGGCTCAAAAAAATTGTCTGGGGTACAGGTGCCTTCATGTAATAATTGCTCGGGAAGCCATTCATATTTCTCCATAGGAAACCGGTGGCCTTTAGGTAAAGGATGCTTATAAATAGGATGATAAGCAATTTTTAACATGCCTTATTTATGCAATTTTAGTTGAATACGTTTTCTTGATTTATCAACCTCCAAAACCTTGACAATGACTTGTTGATGAAGGTGCACATATTCATTCACATCACTTACATACCCATCAGAAAGATTGGAAATATGAATAAGACCACTTTCCTTAATGCCGATATCCACAAAGGCACCAAAATTGGTTACATTATTAACAATTCCCGGTAGTAGCTGACCATCCTGTAGATCATCAATGGTTTTGATATTTTGATTAAAGGTAAAGACTTTAGCTTCTTCACGAATGTCTAAACCTGGTTTTTCCAATTCTTTTACAATGTCTTCTAGGGTAGGTAAACCAATGTCTTTTTTGATATAGTTCTTGAGTATAATCTGTTTGATTAAGGCTGTGTTTCCTATCAAATCTTTGACCGTTTTATTTAAATCCTTGGCCATTTGTTCAACAATCCCATAACTTTCTGGGTGTACTGAAGAATCGTCCAGCGGATTATCACCATCCTTGATTCTTAAAAATCCAGCGCCTTGTTCAAAGACTTTATTTCCCAATCGAGGGACATTCAAAATATCTTTTCTGCTTGAAAAGGCTCCTTTTTCAGAACGGTAATTCACAATGTTTTCAGCCATTTTTTCGCCAATTCCTGAGACATAACTCAATAAGGATTTACTGGCGGTATTGATATTTACCCCAACGGCGTTTACACAACTCTCTACTACGCGATCTAGTTCCTGTTTTAATTTGGTTTGATCTACATCATGTTGGTATTGACCAACGCCAATGCTTTTAGGCTCAATTTTAACCAATTCAGCCAATGGATCCTGAAGGCGACGACCAATGGAAACGGCTCCTCTTACGGTAACATCGTAATTTGGAAATTCGTCCCTTGCAATTTTTGATGCCGAATATATACTTGCTCCGGCTTCACTTACTACAAAAACTTGCATGTCATTTTTAAACCTAATTTTTCTAATAAGACTTTCGGTTTCTCGTGAAGCCGTACCATTTCCAATGGCAATGGCTTCAATTCTGTAAGCTTCAGAGAGCGTGCTTATTTTTTTGATGGCTCCTGTAAAATCGTTTTTGGGCGGATGGGGGTAAATGGTCTCATTATGTTTCAAATTACCCTGTTCGTCCAAACACACAATTTTACATCCGGTCCTGAACCCAGGATCTATAGCCAAAACCCGTTTTTCACCTAGCGGTGACCCCAATAATAATTGCTTTAAGTTTTTGGCAAAGACGGTAATGGCAGCATCATCAGCTTTGGCTTTCGCATTTTGAAGTGCTTCATTTGATAACGATGGGAATAATAGGCGCTTGTAGGCGTCAGCAATGGCCAATTCAATTTGTTGCGAACAATCCCCTTTTGATTTGATCAATCGGCTTTCCATGTTATCCAAAACCCGCTCATCATCTATCTCAATTTTTATTCTAATAAAGCCTTCTGATTCTGCTCTTAAAATAGCCAGTAACCGATGGGATGGAATACGACTTAAGGACTCATTCCAATCAAAGTAATCTCTAAACTTCTGTGCGTTTTCGTCTTCTTTTTTAGATTTAATAACCTTGGTTGTAATGCTGGCAAACCGCTCTAATTGATACCGGATTTGATTTCGAAAACCGGTTCGTTCGTTTACCCATTCGGCAATAATATGTCGGGCACCTTCCAAGGCTTCTTCCACATCTTGGATATCTCCGTTTACAAATTTCTGAGCCGTATAGTCCAGATCATGGGTGTTTTGGGCCATAATCATTTTAGCTAGGGGCTCTAAACCGTTTTGTCTGGCTTTCTCAGCTTTGGTTTTTCTACTTTTTTTATACGGAAGATAAAGGTCCTCCAGAGTGGTAAGGTCTTCAGATTGTTTAATTTTCTGCTCCAATTCAGGAGTTAGGACTTCTTGCTCTATTAGAGCTTTTAAAATGGTCTCCTTCCTTTTTTCTAAAGTCTCAAACTGCTCTTTGAATTTGACAATGTCAGCAATTTGAACTTCATCTAAATTTCCTGTACGTTCTTTCCTGTACCTTGATATAAAGGGAATCGTGCAATCTTCTTCTAAAAGGGAAATCGTATTTTTAACCGAAACTTCTGGAAGATTGGTTAATTGTGTAATGTATTTTAAAACAGACATTAGTTTCTTTGAAATAAGGTATAAATATAGGGGCGTTCAGCACCACTAGGTGTTATAAAGGTATGGTTAAAACTGGAAAGAAGTTGAAATTCACTTCCCAATTTTTCCTGTAGCATATGGGCATCATAGCGGTGTAATGGTAGGTTGCTACATGTGTCTGCTCCATCTAATGAGAAAACAGCAATGATGACAAAACCTTTTGACGCTACTAGGGTTTTGATCAGGTTAAAATAGGAATCTTGTTCTTCTGGTGCCCGGAAAAAATGTAAAACAGCACGGTCTATCCAAAGATTAACCGGTGCTATTTTAGTTAGTTTTTCAGGTGCCGTTAAATCGTCTACAATACATTCAAGATGGACCTGAAATGTATCTAAAATATGCCTTTGAAGCTTGCTTAAAGCTGAATCGCTAAGGTCATTGGCAAAGATATTATCAAAACCATTTTCAATGAGTAAATCAATAAGTCTGGAAGTCCCTGCGCCAACATTTAAAATTCGGGCATGCTTGTCTAATTGGCAAGCTTCAATGAGTTTCCAGGTCATTTTTGGATCAGATTCAAACCAACCCAGTTCTTCATCTACTTTGTTGTTATAAACCTTATTCCAATGTGATTTGTAATCCATTTTTTAACTGATCTGCAATCCATTTTCTACTTGATCCATATCTGGGTTGACAAATACCAATTTCCCTTCAGCATTTTCGGTCATTAAAATCATTCCTTGACTTTCAACCCCTCTTAAGGCACGTGGTGCTAAATTAACTAATACAGTCACTTTTTTTCCAACCACTTCTTCAGCAGTGAAACTTTCGGCTATTCCCGAAACAATGGTTCTCACATCAATCCCAGTATCTACTTTTAAAACCAATAACTTTTTCGCCTTAGGCATTTTTTCTGCTTCAAGGATGGTTCCAACGCGTAAATCCAATTTGGTAAAATCATCAAAAGTGATCTCTTCCTTTTGAGGTTCTACTGTTTTATTAGCAGCCTCGTTTGCTTTCTTGGTGGCTTCCAATTTGTCTAACTGTTTTTGGATTTCGGCATCCTCAATTTTTCCAAAAAGCAATTCTGCTTCTCCAATTTGATGTCCGGCAGGAATTAAAATGTCTTTGTTAACGATCTCATCCCATAAGGTTTGAACGTCACCAGTTTCCACCTTTAATATTTTCTTTAATTTATCAGAGGTAAAAGGTAAGAAGGGTTCGCTAACTACAGCCAAAGCAGATGCAATTTGAAGTGCTACAAACATGATCGTTTTGGTGCGTTCTTCATCTTCTTTGATTTTTTTCCAGGGCTCTTCATCTGCCAAGTATTTGTTTCCAAGACGGGCCAAATTCATCAATTCTTGACTGGCCTCTCTGAAACGGTAGCGTTCAATGGAGCTGGCAATAACTGCTGGATATGCTTTAACAGCTGCTAAAGTTTCTTCATCAATGGAAGTTAAATGTGCGGGTGTTGGTACCACACCTTGGTAATATTTGTTGGTTAAGACCACCACACGATTGATGAAATTTCCAAATATGGCTACCAATTCGTTATTGTTTCTTGCTTGGAAATCTTTCCAAGTAAAATCATTGTCTTTAGTTTCTGGTGCATTGGCGGTTAAGGCATACCTTAAAACATCCTGTTTGTCTGGGAACTCCTCTAGATATTCTGGTAACCAAACAGCCCAGTTTTTAGAAGTAGATAATTTATTCCCTTCTAGATTTAAAAACTCATTGGCTGGTACATTGTCGGGAAGAATATAACTTCCTTCGGCTTTCAACATACTTGGGAAAATAATGCAGTGAAAAACAATATTGTCTTTACCAATAAAATGAACCAATTTGGTGTCTTCGTCTTTCCAGTAAGGCTCCCAGTCTTTTCCTTCCCTTTGGGCCCATTCTTTGGTGGATGAAATGTATCCTATAGGAGCATCAAACCAAACATAAAGTACTTTTCCTTCGCCTCCTTCTACAGGAACCGGGATTCCCCAATCCAAATCTCTGGTGACGGCACGCGGACGTAAACCATCGTCAATCCATGATTTAACTTGACCATAAACGTTGGGTTTCCAATCTTTTTGATGACCTTTTAAAATCCACTCTTTCAAAAATGCTTCATGGCGATCTAGTGGTAAAAACCAGTGTTTGGTTTCTTTCAAAATAGGAGTGTTCCCTGTAATGGCCGATTTCGGATTGATTAAATCGGTGGCGTTGTGACTGGTTCCGCATTTCTCACATTGGTCTCCATAGCTTTCTTCATTTCCACACTTAGGGCAGGTTCCTATTACAAATCGGTCTGCCAAAAACTGTTGTGCCTCTTCATCATATAACTGTTCAGTAACCTCTTCAATAAATTCATTTTTATCATACAAGGTTTTAAAGAATTCTTGTGCCGTTTCGTGATGGATTTGTGCTGAAGTACGTGAATAGTTGTCAAAAGAAATACCAAAGTCTTCAAAAGATTTTTTGATGATTGCATTGTATTTATCTACCACATCTTGAGGCGTGACACCTTCCTTTTTTGCTTTGATAGTGATAGGAACTCCATGCTCATCACTTCCACAAATAAAAGCAACATCATTACCGACCATACGTTGGTATCTTGCATAAATATCAGCAGGCACATATACACCGGCTAAATGCCCTATATGAATGGGTCCGTTGGTGTATGGTAAAGCTGCTGTAATGGTATATCGTTTTGACATGTTCAATCGTTTTAAAGAAGAGCAAAAGTACGCATTTTGAGAGGGATTTAGAAAAAAAATGTACATTTACCATATGTCAAAAAAAGCCCTAATCTTAAGTGTGTTTTGTGTGGTATTTTCTTTTGGAATCCCAAAAGTTAAAGCACAAAGTACAACAAACTTAAAAACACAAACCTTGATAAAACCACCTTATTTAAAAGTAGGGGACACCATTGCTATTGTGGCCCCATCAGGAATATTAAAAAACCGGGAAGCTGAGATAAATAGAGCCAAGAAGCTACTTCAAAGTTGGGGACTTCATGCTGTGGTGGGTAAACATGTTTTTAGCCAAGCCAATCATTTTGCCGGTACCGATGATGAACGCTGTGAAGATTTACAGAAAGTTTTGGATAATCCATCCATAAGTGCTATCTGGTGTGCCAGAGGCGGATATGGCACAGTGAGGATTTTGGATAAATTAAACTTTTCTAAGTTTAAGGCCCATCCCAAATGGCTTATAGGTTATAGTGATATTACCGCCCTCCACAATGCTATACATAATTTGGGTGTAGAAAGTATTCACGCTATGATGTGTACCAGTCTCACAGCAGACCAGACAGATTTGGATCAAACCATTGAAACCTTCAAGAAAGCTTTGTTTGGGGAGTCATTAAGTTATCATTTGGATGCTTCCCAATACAATCAGGAGGGTGTGGTCACGGCTCCTTTGGTAGGAGGTAATTTGACTATGCTTCATACCATGTTGGGTTCTAAAACAAGTATTGATACTTCAAGAAAAATTCTTTTTATTGAAGAAATAGGCGAGTATAAGTACCATATTGATCGAATGCTTCAAAGTCTCAAACGCGCTGGATATTTTGATCAATGTGTGGGTGTGGTTGTAGGCGATATGACCAAATTAAAAAAGAATACAACCCTTTGGGGAACTTCTATTGAACAGTTAATCTTGGATGCTTTATCCGATTATGATTTCCCCATTGCCTTTAATATGCCTTCGGGCCACGAAGATGATAATAGGGCGCTTATTTTGGGAAGAACAGTTGAACTTACAGTGAGCAAAAACGGATCTACCTTAAACTTTAAAAGTGAATGACAGTTAGTTGAATTTTCTAAAACATTGTATTTTAACGATTTGTAAAAGAAAAATCCTACACTAAACGTTATAATTAGTACGGTTCATCGAAAAAATTTTCATGACATCTATTGGGTTGTGTACCTTAGGCTTACAACCCAAAAATCTACTACCATGAAAAAAATTACTTTGATGTTAACTGCTATGTCTTTAAGCCTAGTCCTTGGTTGTTCCAATGAGTCTCTAGGTGATGAGAACATTGGAGCTTCCCAGAAGAAATCCAAAAAGGTGGAAACAACTCCTTTTGATGAGCCTGAGAACGATGGAGAACATTGTTTTATGACACACCTGATTGCTGGTCAAACCCATGTAGCTGGTTCGGTGACTATTGATGTGGATGGTGACCAACTGATCCTTACTTATACGACTAACGAGGATTGGACCATCGGAACGACCCATTTAAGTATTGGTATTTGTGAATCAGATTGGGTGCCTTTAAATGGCGCAGGAAATCCGCAGATTGGTCAATTTGAATTTACCGAGCCTACGTCACAAACGTCAACCGAAGTGGTTTATGTCATTCCTATTTCTGAAGTGGGAGACAACTACTGTTTTGCAGCACATGCTGAGGTACAAGGTCCTACCGGTGGGGAAACTGCCTGGGCTTTAGGAGACCAATTCGACGGCAACAGTTGGGCTATGTATGAGGAGTTCAACTTGTCTGATTGTGAATCGGAAGATGATGGCGAGGATGATGGCGACAACGGAGATAACGGTGGGCAAATTCCAACTTAATCTGTTGAACCTAAAAATAAGAAAAGGTGCATGATTTCATGTACCTTTTTTGTTTTCAGGAAAAATGGTAATTTGTAAGTGATGGCAAAACATAACGAA
Source organism: Mangrovimonas futianensis (assembly GCF_021245805.1). Taxonomy (NCBI): domain Bacteria; kingdom Pseudomonadati; phylum Bacteroidota; class Flavobacteriia; order Flavobacteriales; family Flavobacteriaceae; genus Mangrovimonas; species Mangrovimonas futianensis. Next base: position 378,364 of record NZ_JAJJNF010000004.1, on the reverse strand, counting down.
CTAGGAAAAAAGGGAGAGCAACTCGCTGTAGATTATCTGCTAGGGAAGGGTTATTCTATTTTAGAACGCAATTACCGTTTTGATCGAGCAGAGGTGGATATTATTGCAAGAAAAGAGAGTGTTCTGGCGATTGTTGAAGTGAAATCAAGATCCAGTACCGATTTTGGAAATCCTCAGGATTTTGTCAAACCCAAACAAATTAAAAACCTTGTAAAAGCTGTTGATGAATATGTTACCGAAAATGGGTTGGATGTCGAAGTACGGTTTGATATCATTGCCATAGTCAAGCAAGGATCAATCTTTGACTTGGAACATTTAAAGGATGCTTTTTATCATTTTTGATAAGAATAAAGACCGCTTCACTACAAGAAAAAAAACCGCCAAAACAATAGGTGCGTTGGCGGTTTCATACTTTTTTATTTGCTGAATTAATTTAAAAACCGGCTAACAGATGCTAGATATTGATTGTATGCCGTCTCGTTTTCAATCAATAGTTCATACAAGCAAATGTCTTCTTGGGTTCCATTTTCATATACATAATTACCATCCGGTAAGTAACCATTGCATTTTGGATCGGAAGAACCTCTGTTTCCATTATTACAGTCTCCAACTAAAACATTGTCGTTGGCAACTAAATATTCATTGCCGCCGTCAACCGATATATAGACCCTTACATTCACATTGTAACACCCTGGAGAGTCTACCCCAACCAAATCGCTTTCGGTTCTTATGGTTGGAGGGGCGTATTTTGCAGTTGTACCATTTAAAAGCAAGTCCCTAAAATTAGGTTGAGCCATTTCTGCTTCACTTTTATGAATACTATTAATTTCTGTATCTGTTGTGTCATTTTCGTTTGAACAGTTTAGTAATAAAATAGTTATAAATAGCAAGTAAATAAATCTTATGTTTTTCAAGGTGTTAAATTTTAAATATTAAACAAACATTTTTTGGAAGCTTGAATTTTAGGAAGCGATTAGAAGCTTTTTTGCTATTATATTAGCGCTTGAGGGAGAATAAAAAAACCAGCGCTGGATGGTGATCGATCGGGTTGTCTCAAACAATCATTTTAGGACTTCCAAACCTTGATAATCATTATCAACACTTCAAACCTAAAAAAAAAAAATAGAATTTTTCAAAGTATTTTTAGTGTTTTTGTGTAATTCATCGAAAAGTGGTGACAAGCGTTACAGTTTTTTCCGTAATGGCTTAAAATATTAGATGCTTTTTATCATTTTTGAATGATTTCATTTTTATTAATGCTTAAATCTAAAATATACATATAGTTAAGGTCTTCGATCTGCGTTAAGGGTAAACTTTTTCTACGTATTTTATTTCCTAAAAAAGTTCCAGAAACTATAAATACATCCCAAACATTAGAATTAGAATTAAGATGTTCTTTTTGATATACTATTGTTGAATATTCTTCAATGAAATCTTTTAAATTTGTTAAACTATCATTGGCTACTTGATATAAATTTTCATATTTTTTTTCATTAATGTCTTCCTTTATGTATAGTTCAAGGTCATCATAACAATTTAAAAAGTAGGTGGTATTGGTTTTTCGATGATTAAGATAAATTTGTGGATAACTTTTAAATGTTGAGAATCCATTTTTAAGTGCAGTAGTATCTTTTAAAGCATAAATTTTAATTGGATATGAATGAGTTTCAAAAAAGGGGCTGTAATATTTAAGTCTCTCTGAGTTATCTAGTAGTATGGTAGGGTTTTTCACCCCGGTTATAACTTTAATAATCGGTTGGCAAGAAAAAATTATTAAGAACATCCATGTTAATTTTGATGTTCTTAATAATTTGTAAACTATTTTTTTTGTCATTTTAATATACCTATAAATTCTAAATCCACGTATCCATATGGATATTCATTTGTGAATTCCGTAACATAATCTTCGGGTAAAATGGTGATAGAATTGTATCCTAATTCATCTGCTACATCCCTAGGGAAATCAAAATAATCATCTTCAGAAGAAATGAAAATGTCATTTTGGTTAGCACCAACATTTTCTAAAAATGATATTCTAAGTTTAGTTGAATCAATTTCTTTTAGCTTAGCACTAGTCTCCAATGAGACTGAAACACTAAGATTGCAAAGTCCAAAACCTTGTGAACAAGGAGGGACATTGTGTGCATCACTCCATTTTTTTCCTCTATGTAATTTAGCGGTAACAGTAACTTCTGGTTTAACCCTTAAATATTGACTTATTTCTGAATCCATATGATTGCTCTCAATAATAGTTTCTTTTAAATCTCCATCACAGCTACAAAAGACTAGTAAGAGGAAAGTTAATTTTAATAAATTTTGTTTCATTTTAAAATAATTAATTTAGAATAAACTTTTATTGGAAGCTTGATTTTAGGAAGCGATTGGAAGCTTTTTTGCTATTATATTAGCGCTTGAGGGAGAATAAAAAAACCAGCGCTGGTTGGTGATCGATCGGGTTGTCTCAAACAATCATTTTAGGGCTTCCAAACCTTGATAATCATTATCAACACTTCAAACCAAAAAAAAAATAGATTTTTTCAAAGTATTTTTAGTGTTTTTATGCATTTCATCGAAAAGTGGTGACAAGCGTTACGGTTTTATCCGTAATGGCTGGAAAATATTAGTTGCTTTTTTCTTTATAGAGCCTTAATGGTCACAAATTCATAAATGTATGTCCTGTAAAAGAGATAAATATTGGTGTATTGGTGGCTAATTAAACTAATGATTGATACTTAGTGTGTGGATTATTATTGATTGCTAAAATAGTTTTTTACAGCCTCCAAATCATAAGGTTTGAAAAGCACCTTTTTATCTTGATCCAATACAAAATAAGTAGGGGTTGAACTGATACCATATTCTATGGCAGTAGGATTTTCCCATCGTCCTAAACCAATGGCATGGAAAAAGTGCGGATAATTTTTGATTTCACTTTTCCAATCAGCATAGCCTTCTTCCAGACCAAAGGCCACCACTCCCACCTTGGGATGGCTTTCCATAAAGGCTTTTACTTGTGGTAACTCGGCCAAACAATGCCCGCAGCCACTGCTCCAAAATATTAATAAATAGGAGTCGTAACCCGATAAATCATGTAGCGTGATTGTTACTGATTCACTATTTAATCCGTAGGAAATATTAAAATCTTTGGCAACTTTACCAACACTGGTATTTTTATAGGCAGACAATATTTTTAAAAGGTAAGTGTCTTTTTCCTGTTTGGCGATTGCCATCAAATATTGGTCTGAAATATAGTTGGCTACGTCATCTTGACTTTTTTCTGTCATACTTTGCCAGAGCATTTCTAATATGATTTTTTTGACCTCTTGATGGTTCCCAACTTTTCCAACTACTTCGTCAATAGCCTTTTTATAGGCATCGGGATTTTCTGGGGTCATTTCCAAAACATAGGCCATAAGACGGTCCAACAGGAAATCGGAACTTTGAATCAACGGATTTTCAAAATCAATATGGTTTAGATATTCTGCCTTTAGATGCGTTCCATATTCTGAAATGGGCTCATATGTTTTTGGGACATACATTTTATTCCCCTTGATAAAAGCTTCCACCAATAACCCATTAGATTTATTTTCAAATGTTTCTTGAATATTTCCTTGTTCCTCAAATACCTCTTCAAGGGCTTTTTTATCTACAGGTTCTTTTGAATACAGTGCACCTATATGCTGGTTAATAGCCATCATATGAGACATGTAATCAAGCCAAAGGATGTTGTTCTGAGACTGTGAAACGGTCACGCCTTCTTCTAGATCGTAATGGACTACGATATCCTCTTTTCCATTGTAGATTAAGTTAAAGTTGTTTTCCTCCTGCGGAATGGCGTAAACAATTTTATAGATGCCTGGAGGTTGGTTGGCATCCAACTCTATAGAGAAAGCACCATCATCTGATAACTTAGCTTGACCAATATAATCAGTTTTACTTGGGGTGGCTCGGTACAACAATACATACGAGAATTCTTCAGCTGGGGAAAAACTACCAGAAATCGTATGTTGTCCAAGCATGAAAAACGGAAGCAATAAGCAGAGGTATGTTAATGGTCTCATAAGTCTTTTTTTAAGTTGATTCAATTATTGAGCCAAGATGGGTTTTAATACTGAAAGCCCTTGTTTGACGCTCTTGATATTTTCAAAAGTCAATAACAATCGCAATCCGGTTCTTGTTTGTTTTTCTTTCATTTTACAGGCTCTTGGATGGGTTTGCACAAATTGTAATAGTTTGGTAAATCCTTCACTTTGATAAAAGCCGCTTTTTTGGTCATTGATGAAGTAACCTACAAGTTTTCCATTTTTCATGATTACTTTTTCCAGTCCCAATTTGGCAGCCAGCCATTTTAAACGAACACTGTCAAACAAATCAGAAACGGAGGTCGGCATATCGCCAAATCTATCAATGATTTCCGTTTCAAATTTTTCTAACTCATCATCTGTTTTAATCTCATTGAGTTTGGTGTAAAGGTTTAACCTCTCGGTAATGTTATTGACATAGTCATCTGGGAATAACAGTTCAAAATCACTATCAATAGTGACTTCCTTCACATATTGTTTTGGTTTTTTGTCGTCTTGATAGAGGTCTTTGAATTCGTTGTCTTTTAACTCTTCAATGGCTTCGTTCAATATTTTTTGATAGGTATCAAAACCAATTTCATTTATAAAACCACTTTGCTCACCACCTAGCAAATCTCCAGCACCGCGTATCTCCAAATCTTTCATTGCGATGTTGAATCCGCTTCCCAATTCGGTGAATTGTGCCAAGGCTGTGATTCGTTTTCGGGCGTCCTCGGTCATCACCGAATAATCTGGTGTGATGAAATAACAGAACGCTTTTTTATTGCTTCGTCCCACGCGACCTCTCATTTGATGCAGGTCGCTGAGTCCAAAATTGTTGGCGTTATTGATAAATATGGTATTGGCATTAGGCACATCCAGACCACTTTCTACGATGGTGGTACTGACTAAAACGTCAAATTCACCATTCATAAAGGCAAGCATGAGGCTTTCCAATTTTTTACCATCCATTTGTCCGTGTCCCACACCTACTTTGGCATCTGGAACCAATCTTTGGATGAGGCCTGCCACTTCCTTGATATTTTCAATACGGTTGTGAATAAAAAACACTTGCCCACCACGTTCAATTTCATAACTAACAGCATCCCTTATGGTTTCTTCATTAAACCTGACAACGTGGCTTTCAATGGGGTATCTATTTGGTGGAGGTGTGGTAATTACCGATAAATCCCTGGCGGCCATCAAGCTAAATTGAAGTGTTCTTGGAATAGGGGTTGCGGTTAAGGTTAGCACATCAATGTTCTCCTTTAAGGTTCTTAATTTTTCCTTGACTGCGACTCCAAATTTTTGTTCTTCATCCACAATCAGCAAACCAAGATTTTTAAACTTTACGGTTTTGTTGGCCAGTTGATGGGTGCCGATAATGATATCTACTTCACCACTTTCTAACTTTTCTAGGGTGGTTCGTTTTTCTTTAGCTGTTCTAAACCTGTTTACATAATCTACCGTAACCGGGAAGTCTTTCAAGCGTTCCTTAAATGTTCTGTAATGTTGGTAGGCTAAGATGGTTGTGGGAACCAAAACGGCTACTTGTTTGCCATTATCCACAGCCTTAAACGCAGCTCGGATTGCTACTTCTGTTTTTCCAAATCCTACGTCACCACATACCAAACGGTCCATAGGTCTTTCGCTTTCCATGTCCATTTTAATATCGGCGGTGGCTTTACTTTGGTCTGGAGTATCCTCATAAAGGAACGAGGCCTCTAGCTCATGTTGCATGTAGCTATCTGGATTGTATTGGTGTCCTTTTTTAAGCTTTCGTTTGGCGTATAATTTTATCAGGTTAAAAGCAACTTCTTTTACCCTCGTTTTAGTTTTTTGTTTAAGATTTTTCCAAGCAGCACTACCTAATTTATAGATTTTAGGAGGCTTCCCATCCTTGCCATTAAATTTGGTAATCTTGTGAAGAGAGTGGATACTCAAATATAAAACATCCCGTTCCCCGTAAATTAATTTGATGGCTTCTTGTTTATTGCCCTCGACATCAATTTTTTGAAGCCCTCCAAAGCGTCCAATTCCGTGGTCAATATGGGTGACATAATCCCCAATTTCCAGATTGGTTAATTCCTTTAATGTAATGGCTTGCTTTTTTGCATAGCCATTTTTGATGTGGAATTTATGATACCTCTCAAAGATTTGGTGGTCTGTGTAGCAGGTTATCTTATTGTCATGATCTATAAATCCTTGGTATAGAGAGAGTACAATGGTTTTGTAATGAATGTTTTGCTCTATCTCTTGGTTGTTTTGGGCACTGATGTCATCAAAAATATCATGAAATCTTTTGGCCTGTTGCTCACTGACGCAGGCAATATAATTGGTGTACCCTTTTCGATGATATTCATCCAAATTCTCAATCAACAAATCAAATTGTTTGTTAAAGGAGGGTTGTGGTGACGTGTTGAATAGAATAGGGTCTGCTTGGTTTGAAAACAAAGATGATGTTCCAAATTCAACCAAATTAAAATCCAATAATTGCTGTTTCAGTAATTTGGAATGACAAAATAATTCCTCTGGTTGGGCATGTTTGATGTCCTTGGAAAGTTTTTCAAAGGCTTCCTTGGCTTTTTCAAAAAGAGCATCGGTTCTTGAAAAAAGAAGGTCGGCATTATTGAGGAAAACCACCGTTTTTTGAGCCATATATTCGAGGAAGCTTTGCCTGGTTTCTTCCATGAATTTATTGGCCACATTAGGAATGATATTGATTTTTTTAATTTGATTTGTTGACAACTGAGTCTCCACATCAAAGGTTCTAATACTATCTACTTCATCTCCAAAGAACTCAATACGGTAGGGTTCGTCATTTGAAAATGAAAAGACATCTACGATTCCACCTCTTACGGAAAATTCCCCTGGTTCTGTCACAAAATCAACTCTTTTGAATTTGTACTCAAATAGAACCTCGTTGATAAAATCAATGGATAATTGTTCGCCTATAGCTACTTTTAGAGTGTTTTTCTCCAACTCCCTTCTAGTCACTACTTTCTCAAATAAAGCATCGGGATAGGTGATAATTATGGCAGGTTTCTTTCTGGAATTGATCCTGTTTAAAACCTCGGCCCTTAGCAGTACATTGGCGTTGTCTGTTTCTTCAATTTGATAGGGTCTGCGATAACTTCCAGGGTAAAAAAGAACATCTTTATCATTCAACAGAATTTCCAAATCATTCAAGTGAAAAGCAGCTTCTTCTTTATCATTGAAAATAAGAAGAAACGGTTTTTCAGCATTTTTAAAGGTTTCGGCTAAAACTAGTGATAGCGAAGATCCTACCAGACCTTTCAGATGCGTTTTTCCTTGGGTTTGGGAAATAGCAGCTTGCAGATTTTGCGTTTGCGAAGTCTGTGTAAAGATTTGCGAGAGGGTATTGTGGCTCAAAGCAATTTATTTGATGCAAAGATAAAATTTTGTTGTAGAGTTTGTGTTTAAAAAACTATTAAGAGTAGTATATTTGCACGACTTTAAAAAATTAGTATACGATGTCTATTTCAGATTTATTTGATTTCGGTTTTAGAAAAAGAAATCAAGACCACTTTGCTGCCATTGTAAGAATTGCTATGAGCGATGGTGTGATTAATGATGCAGAGAAGAAGTTTCTTGATAGATTAGCTCATAACCTTCATATTAGTGAAGCCGATTACACGCAAATTTTAAAGGATTACCAAACACATCCTATTAACCCGCCACTTGCTTATGACGATCGTTTAGAACGTTTATATGATTTAGCACGAATGGTTTGGGCAGATCATATTGAAGGAGAAGATCAAGTAAGTATGTTAGAGAAATTATGTGTAGGTCTTGGTTTTCATCCTGAAAATGCTCAGTATATTACTGACAAAGCTTTAAAGCTGGTACACCTTGAGGTTGATTTGGACACGTTTATTGAAGAGATAAAACATATGAACAGATAAGAAACTTATCTAATATCATTATAAAAAAAGCGAGCTAAAAGCTCGCTTTTTTTATTCGTATTTTTTGATAAATTCTTCGACTTTAGAGACCATGTTTTTACTTCCGCAGAAAAAAGGAACTCGTTGGTGCAATTCAGTTGGTTTAATATCCATGATGCGTTGGGTACCATTACTAGCTTTACCATTTGCTTGTTCTGCTAAAAAGGCCATGGGATTGCATTCGTAAAGCAATCTCAATTTTCCATTGGAACTGGTAGAGCTTTTAGGGTACATATAAATACCTCCTTTGATCATATTACGATGAAAATCAGAAACCAAAGATCCAATATATCTACTGGTATAGGGGCGGTCACCTTCTTCCATTTGGCAATATTTGATGTAATCTTTCACACCTTGCGGAAAATGGATGTAGTTCCCTTCATTGACAGAATAGATTTTTCCGTCTTCTGGGAATTGCATGTTGGGATGTGATAGGTAGAAAGTACCTATAGCAGGGTTCAGAGTGAAACCATTAACCCCGTCACCGGTAGTGTAAACCAACATGGTTGAGGTTCCATAAACGACATAACCTGCAGCCACTTGTTGATCTCCTTTTTGTAGAAAATCTTCTATGGTCACTGGTGTGCCAATGGGGGTAACTCTTCGGTATACTGAAAAGATGGTTCCCACAGAGACATTAACGTCAATATTAGAAGAGCCATCCAAAGGGTCTATCAATACCACGTATTTGTTTTGATGGTTTTCATCTTGACTGTTGATGGAAACAAAATCATCTTCTTCCTCGCTGGCAATACCGCATACAATATTTCTGTTTGTTAGGGTGTGGATGAATTTATTATTGGCGTAAACATCCAATTTTTGTTGATCCTCACCTTGAATATTGTTCTCACCTGAACTCCCAATGATATCCACTAAGCCAGCCTTGTTGACTTCGTGATTTACAACTTTGGCTGCAAGTCTAATGGAATTGATTAATCTTGAAAGTTCTCCAGAACTATATTTAAAGGATGCTTGGTTCTCAATAATAAACTCACCGAGAGTTTGATTCTTTACTGACATGAAGATGAATTAAGTTTAGAACAAATATCGTGGTTTTTTATCCAACTACATCGTTTTCGTGGTAAGAAAATCTGATTAAATGGTTAAGTTTAGATTATCTTTGAAAATAAAGGAGAATTTATGAAGATTCACATCAGAAAGGCTGAAAAAAATGATATGTCTCAAATTTTGGAACGCATCAAAGAGTTGGCTGTTTTTGAAAAAGAACCCGATGCGGTGGAAATTACCGTTAGTGATTTGGAATATGATGGGTTTGGCCCGAAACCAAAATTTCAATGTTTTGTAGCTGAAAAGGAAGGACGGATTGTAGGAATTGCATTGACTTATACAAGATATTCCACTTGGAAGGGTGAAGTACTTCATTTAGAAGATTTAATTGTAGAAGAATCAATGAGAGGACATGGTATAGGAACGCAGTTATTGGATAAAGTGGTGCAACATGGAAATGAATTAGGAGTAAAAAGGATTAGTTGGGAAGTGTTGGATTGGAATGAGCCTGCCATTTCCTTTTATCAAAGTAAAGGTGCCGATGTAAAGCGTGATTGGGATGTGGTACACCTAAATCAAAACGGAATAAAAAATTATCTAGCCAAGTTGTAGTATGCAAGTTTTTAAATTTGGAGGGGCCTCTGTAAAGGATGCTGAAGGGGTCAAAAACATGGTCCGAGTTTTACAGGAAGTAGGTTACAAAAACACTTTGGTTGTTGTGTCTGCGATGGGGAAGACCACTAATGCTTTGGAAGAAGTGGTCAAAAATTATTTTCATAGTAAAAAGACATTCCAAAGTTCCATTCAGGAGGTGAAGAAATACCATAACGGTATTCTTTTGGACTTGTTCGAAAATGAACAGCATAGTGTTTATAAAAAGGTAGCTCAATTATTTCAAGAATTAAGCGATTTCTTCGGAAGAAATAAATCTCCAGATTACAATTTTGTGTATGATCAAGCAGTGAGTTTTGGGGAATTAATTTCAACTACTATAATAAGTGAATACTTGAATGAGATTGGGTTGAGAAATACTTGGGTAGATGTCAGAGAGTTTATCAAGACAGATAATTTTTACAGATATGCCAAAGTGAATTGGGACGTTACCCAAGCTAATATTTCTAAGGGTTTAAAGAAAAATGTACTCAATATTACCCAAGGATTTTTAGGGAGTGATGCCAATAATTTCACAACTACTTTAGGACGAGAAGGAAGTGACTATACTGCTGCTATTTTTGCTTATTGTCTCAATGCTAGTAGTGTGACTATTTGGAAAGATGTGGAGGGTGTGTTGAATGCAGATCCACGGTATTTTGAGAACGCCAAGTTGTTGCAGAGTATTTCTTACAGGGAGGCGATAGAATTAGCTTTTTATGGGGCTTCTGTAATTCACCCAAAAACGTTACAACCGCTTCAAAGAAAAGAAATCCCACTTTTTGTAAAATCCTTTATGAACCCAAAAAATAAAGGGACCGTAGTACAAAAAGGACAAGGGATTGAGCCCCATGTTCCTTGCTTTATTGTCAAGAAAAATTTGGTGTTAATTTCTCTATCTTCCTTAGATTTCTCCTATATTGTTGAGGAAAATATCAGTGACATTTTTAAGCTGTTGCATCACAAGAAAATGAAGGTGGATGTGATTCAAAACTCTGCCATTAGTTTTTCGGTGTGTGTGGATGATCTTTATAACAGTCTTGAAACGTTATTAAAGGAACTGAAGTCAAAATTCAAGGTAAACTACCATGAAGGGGTGTCTTTATACACCATTAGGCATTATAATGATGCTGCGATAAATCAATTGGAGAATGGTAAAGAAGTGCTTTTAAAGCAGTTAACACCAGAAACCGTGCAAATAGTTACTAAATAAACAATTTACTATTTTTGTTGTTATGAGCAAACAACTTAATTCAGGATTGGTATCCGCAAAAGAAGTGGCGAAAGCCATACAAATTGACAACTATGGTTTTGTAGGTACATTTTTTGGATGGACGCTCATGAAGGTCTTAAAAATATCTACCTTAAATAAAATTTACAAAAGGAATGCACATCTGGATTCCTTGGAATTTTTGGATAAAATTATTGATGAATTTGAGGTGAAATTTGAAATTCCAGAAGAGGACTTAAAACGATTACCTAAGGATGGCGCATACATCACGGTTTCCAATCACCCTTTAGGAGGTGTTGATGGTATTTTGCTTTTAAAATTGATGTTGACTCAAAGAACCGATTTTAGAATCATTGCCAATTTCCTTTTGCATCGTATTGAGCCTTTGAAACCTTTTATAATGCCTGTGAATCCTTTTGAGGAACGAAAGGATGCCAAATCCAGTATTTCTGGTATTAAGCAAGCCCTAAATCATTTGAGGGAAGGACATCCGCTTGGAATATTTCCTGCAGGAGAAGTTTCCACCTATAGAGACGGTAAATTGATGGTCGATAAACCATGGGAAGAGTCTGCCATGAAGTTGATTCAAAAGGCAGAGGTTCCAGTCGTACCTATTTATTTTCACGCCAAGAATAGTAAACTTTTTTATAAGCTTTCCAAGATTAGCGATACACTAAGGACAGCCAAATTGCCCTCGGAATTGTTAACCCAAAAACGACGGGTTATTAAGGTTAGGATAGGTAGGCCTATTTCTGTTACAGATCAAAAGGAGCATGAAACATTAGACTCATTTACTGAATTTATCAGGAGGAAGACTTATATTTTGGCTAACTCTTTTGATGAAAAAGGAAGGTTCTTGTCCAATTTTTCATCCACACTTAAACTACCCAAGCCTCCAAAAAGGATTGCCACTCCCATAGATCCAGAGGTAATGGATAAAGAGGTTGAAGAGTTAAGGGAATTAGACCTGCGTTTGCTTCAAAGTAAAAATTATGAAGTCTTCTTAGCACCAGCCAAAAATATCCCTAACATTTTACGTGAAATAGGAAGGCTGAGAGAAATAACCTTTAGGGAAGTAGGAGAAGGGACCAATGAATCGATTGATTTGGATAAGTTTGACGACTATTATCACCATATGTTCTTATGGGATTCAGATGCTAAATTGATTGCCGGGGCTTACCGTATGGGATTGGGTTCAAAAATTTATGCAGAGTATGGGATTAATGGTTTTTACCTTCAAGACCTGTTCAGGTTTGAGCCAGAGCTATATAAGATGATGAGCGAATCCATAGAAATGGGAAGGGCATTTATTATTAAGGAATACCAGCAAAAACCCATGCCATTGTTTTTGCTTTGGAAGGGGATTGTTCATACTACTTTACGCTTCCCAGAGCATAAATTCCTCATCGGAGGTGTAAGTATTAGTAATCAATTCTCCAATTTCTCAAAATCATTGATGATTGAGTTTATGAAGTCCCATTATTACGATCCTTATTTGGCACAATTTGTGAGACCAAAGAAAGAGTTTAAGGTGAGGTTAAAGGATGAGGATAAGGACTTTGTTTTTGATGAAACTGAGGCCGATTTAAATAAGTTTGATAAAATTATTGATGAGGTTGAGCCTGGAGCACTTAGGTTGCCTGTGCTTCTTAAAAAGTATATCAAGCAAAATGCCAAGTTGGTGGCCTTTAATGTTGATCCACTATTTAACAATTCCGTTGACGGATTGATGTATATCAAAATTGCTGACTTGCCAGAAAGTACGGTTAGACCAGTTATGGAAGAGTTTCAGGAAGAATTGGAACGCAAGTTATCTGAACAAAATGAGAATCAATAAACTATTTCTTCTTTTCTTTTTTTTACATCTTGTAGGTTTTTCTCAGGATATCAAAGGAGTTGTTTTTGATTCAGAAACCGGTGAGCCCTTAGAAGGTGCTAGTGTATATTTTGATAATACTACAATTGGCACTACTACTAATGAAAAGGGAGAGTTCTCCTTGAATATAGATGAATCGGTAAGATCAGCCTTGATCATTTCTTTTATTGGTTACGAAAAGGTAGTCATGGAAGAATACAAGCCAGGCTCTATTTTAAAAATTCAATTAACTGAAAATGTCGCTTCCTTGAACGAAGTCAATCTCAGTTTTAATGATGGTTGGACAAGAAAGCAAAAGCTTCAGGCTTTTAAAAGGTATTTTTTGGGAAACAGTGAAAATGCTCTTTCCTGTGAAATTAAGAATGAAGATGCTTTAATACTCAGATACCTTGGAAAAAGTAACCAGTTAGTGGCATCCTCCAAAGAACCATTGATTATCGAGAACAAAAGATTGAAATACAGGATATCTTATGATCTTCAGGATTTCAACATTCAGTATGAGAAAAATGATACCTTCGGACAAGTATTTCCTATTTCAGTTTATTACGCTGGGACGTCCTATTATCAAACCGATGAAAACTGGGATGGTTCCAAGAAAATTATAAACCGAAGAAAAGAGGTCTATTTTGGTTCCTCATTACATTTCATGAGGTCCTTGGTAAAAGGGAAGCTTCATGAGGAAGGCTTCAGAATTTTCTATAAAAAAACAGAAATCGCTCAAACGGGCGTTTTTGCAGTTTCTGATACTGATAAAACGAATATCAAGGAAATAAAGATTTTTAAACAACCGCTTCTGATTGTTTACAACAATAATTTTAACAACCAATCATCCATAACCACTAAAGAGGATATTTTTTACGTGGATGAATTTGGAAACCATATGCCCGCAGACGCAGTCATGTTTACCGGATATTTTGCAAATCAAAGAATAGGGGATAGCCTTCCCTTGAATTTTGAAGCCGATAAAAAATAAGTCTAAAACCAAGGTCTTTTTCCTACTTGATAGGTCATGTAAAACTCTTCGTCACTTTTTGTTAGATAAATTATTCCTTCTATTAAGGTGAAAATCCAAACCAAAAAACTTAGAAAACCAAAGCTCATAATGGAAATTACCAAGGTGATCATCAAAAGGATGATGCCTTCTTTTACGTAACCTAATACAAATTTATGTGCGCCAAACCCTCCTAATAAGATAGCCAAGATTCCGGCGAGTACTTTTTTGTTGTTTCCAGTGGCTCGATCAAAAGCTTCATCTGCTGCATGTGCAAAGTCTTTTGCTTTTTCCTTGGCATCTTTAGAGAATTCATCGGCTTTGTCAGAGGCTTTTTTGGCCCCTTCTTTAAAGTCGCCTATCAGATCATCCAATTCGTCTCTTAAATCTTTTTTATTATCCATTATTTAACTCGTTTACGGTTAGTTCTATAAAGATAAATAAAAACTCTATTGCTTATTTAAAGGCTTGATCTATTGGTTCCCATAGCTCTATTTTATTTCCATCATTGTCCATAATCCATCCAAATTTGCCGTAGTCATATTCTTCCATTTCGCCAACAATGGTAACGCCTTCGTCCTTTAAAGTTTCCAATAATTCCTTAAGGTTTTCCACTCGGTAGTTAAACATAAAATCCTTTTTAGAGGGTTGGTAATAGGATGTATCCTCCGCAAATGGACTCCATTGGGTGGAGCACTCTTTTCCATCTTTGTCCTTCCACCAGAAAGTACAACCATAATCATCTGTGTTGAAGCCTAAATGTTTTCGGTACCATTCTTTTGTTGCTTTAGGGTCTTTCGTTTTAAAAAACATACCACCTATTCCTGTTACGCGTTTTTTCATTTTCTTTTTAGATTAGTTTCATAAATGTCTATCCACTGTTGTGGGGTTAACTTGGTGCATAATTCACCTATAAGTTTAAAAGGAATATCATCTAGCTTCTTAAATCGAATGCAGCTTTTTCCCATGTCCAATTTAGTCTTGCAATGTTTGGGGTATTCTTTTACAAACCATTGATTTAATTCGGGTACAGCATAAATGCCACTATGGTATAAATTGATGGAATTCTTTTGGGAAGCAAAGCTCATAAAAGGCAATGGCTCTTTAGGGTTGCAATGATATCCGCCAGGGTATAAGTCATGCGGCACATAGTATCCTATCATGTTGTATTGAATGCCTTCCTCAAAGCCAGAAGGCAAATGCTCCGAAATGGTAGTTCTTAACTTTTTTAAGGTATCCTGGCGTTCTATTGGAACTTGAGAAATGTATTCCTCGGGAGTTGCTGCACTATATTTCATGGTTGAAAACTAAATTTACTGTCAGATTAAAAATAAGAATTCTAACTGATAAATAGAATGGGATTCCAAATGAATAAAAAAAAGGTGGCTTCCTAAACATGGAAACCACCTGGTATAAAGAATTTGGTTGGTTGGTTAGCTAGCTATTTATTTGTATTGTTTTTTCTTCATCCCCTTTTTTGAGGGTGACCTTATATGTAAGTTTTGTGATTTCTGAATTTTCATAGATTATTTTACAAGTGGTGGCATTGATTACCCAACCTGGGTGGTTTTTGGCAATATTTTGACTTACAGAAAAAGGAAGCGGAATATTTTTGAACTCTTCTTTACTTGAAATTAAGGTGCCTGAATCATTATAGTTGGCTTCAATCATATAATTCCCCTCATCAAATTTTACGTTGTAATTTGCTGTTTCATGAGGTGTGTAAATGTCTAAACTTTTGATATCAAATGCAGCAACCATGGAGTGCATTTTTTCTACGACGACTGGTAATTTCTTATTTTCAAAGGTTTTCTCAAAAGCTGTTTTCTTTGCATAATTCATTTTTGAAGGACCACGGTCTAAAGTGTTAGACACCATGGCTATTTCATTCTGGGCAATTACTAGGTTGGTCATTCCTAATACTATTAAACCAAAGATTAAATGTTTCATAATAGAGGTTTTTAGTTAACAAAAAGGCTTGCTGGTAATAGTACTATTTAGGGAGAGAGTATTGTTTTTGACAACGATACTAAATTACAAAGAGGTTTTTGTAAAACACTGTATATGAGATAGACATGTAATGAACGACCAATAGACAAACAATAGACAAAAATGTTTATGACACTTAAAAAGTTACATACTTTGAATGAATTGATCTAGGTCAACATCTTCAGGTAGATGTAGTTTTTTACGCAGCCTATACCTACTCGTGTTTAGGGAAGCTAAGGTTATATTCTGAAGGGAAGCAATGCTTCGGCTATCAATTTTTAGTCTAATGAGGGAGCAAAGTCTAATTTCAGTTTTACTAAGGTTTGGAAATCTTTTAGTCAATTTGCTGTAAAACGAATCACTTAATTTATCCAGTCTTTCAAAGAAATCCTTGGTGTTACTATCAAAGGTTATTTTATTCTTAACCTCATTTTCCAATTCATCTATTAAGATACTTCGTTCTTTTGTTGGCGATTGTTTTAAGGTTTCAATTTTCTGAGCTAATAGTTCTGCCCATTCTTGGTTTTGGGATAAATTGAGAGCAAAATCTGTTAAATCACGCTCCTTAGATTTGATTTCGGAATTTAGTTTTTGAACTTTCAGAGAGGTGTTTTCCAGAGTCTTTTCAGCTAAAAGCTGTTTGTTTTTTGCATTAATTACATATTGTCTTCTCCTTAGAATTAGGGAAGTAAGTAGAATGATTCCTATAGAAAGAATTAGTGTGATGATCCACCATTTCAACCTTTGGTTTTTTAGTCTGTTTTCTTTTTGTAATCTCTCAATTTTGAAGTTTAAGGCCACCCTATCTAAGGTGACATTGTTTAGTTCATTCCTCCATTTGGTATCTGCTCGTTTGGATGCTGTCAAAATACTATCAGAAAGACTCCATACCTTCTTTGAGGTGGCATAGGCCTCTTTTATTTTATTTTGTGATAGAAATAATAATTCTTCTGTTTTTAGAATTTCTAACTTCGAGCTATCACTCAAATTCAATTCGTTTTTCTTGGCTAATTCTCCTAATTGTAGAAATGCCTGTTCCGCCTGCTCAATTTGGTTCAACTTAAGATGGGAACGAACCAATTGCGCCCCTGCACTTATCAATCTGGGTAGGTCTATTTTTTGTGTTTTTTCATTAGGAGTTTTTTGATAAAAAGAGAAGTTGGATTGGTATAAGGGGAGTGCTTTAACCACGAAGCCTTGATCTGTATAAATATCGGCGATATTATCCCTAATACTTCCAATTAAGGTATGCTTGGGGAACGAATCTTGGGTGATTTCATATGCTTTATTGAAATAAATTAAAGCATTTGACAAATCTTTTTTGTCCCAATAAAAGTATAAGCCATAATTGTTAAGCGCAGATGGATAATAAATACCTTTCAAGGTTTTTGAAAAATTTATGTTTTGAAGGTGTGTTATTTTTGCACTATCAAGCTTGTTTAGTTTGGCGTAGCTTTCTGCTAGGACAGAATAGGCATAGTTGCGCATTTCAATATATTTTTCCTTTTCTGAGGAAGTCAAATGGGATTCAAATTCCTTATATTTTTTAAAGAATTTTTGATAGGAATTAATGGTTTGTTGAGAGAAACCAATATTGTAAAACCAATTCCCTGAGTGTAAATAGGTGTCTAATTTTAAGGCGTAATTTCCTTTGATATGAGGTAAAAGGTCAAGACATTGAAAGTGTTTTGACAGATAAGATTGAAGTTGATTTTCTGAAAAGGACTTTCTTTGGTAAGTTTTAATATCATCTTCTGGAAATTCTAAGTTGATTTCAGATTGAAGTTTCTGGAACTGTATTAACGCCTCTTCGCTACTTAAGTTTTCATTCTGTGAAAACATAAATTGAAAGGGAAGGAAAAACCATAAAAGAACCATTCTTAGTCTCAAAGTCAACCAAAATTTTGATGAAGCTTATTGTAAATATAAGAAGATAGCTACAAATAAACTGTTTTTAATTTATTGGTTGTCTGAATATTGAAAGGTGAAACTAGAAGTTATCTAGTTTTTCATTATGAATTTGGCTCGGATTTTATCTACGATGGTTTGGGCAAGTTTTTCTTTGCTCTCTATAGTCCATCCCGCAATATGTGGGGTTAAAAGAACATTTTTTGCCTGGATTAAATATTGAAAAGCCATGGGCATTTCGGTTTCAAAAAGAGATTCGAAGGAAGCTTTTTCGTATTCTAGGACATCCAATCCCGCACCAAGTATCTTTCCAGATTTTAAACCTTCTACTAAATCTTCGGTGATAACACTTTTACCTCTTGCTGTATTAATAAACCAAAACGGTTTTTTAATAGAGTCTATAAATGTTTTATCAATCATCTTCAGCGTAAGCGGCGTTTGAGGAGTGTGTAAACTGATCACGTCTACTTTTTCAGTAAATTCTTCGAGAGAAACCTGTCTGGCATTTTCATCATCAACGCCTTCCTTGATATCAAAACAAAGTACTTCAACGTCAAAGCCTTTTAGTTTCTTTGCAAAAGCCTTACCCATGTTTCCATACCCGATAATTCCAACTGTTTTACCATCTAATTCCACCCCTCGGTTTGCTTCTCTCAACCAAAGTCCAGACCTCACCTCACTATCAGCCTTATTTAAATGATTGAAAAGCGATAACAGCATACCTAGGGCTTGTTCTCCCACAGCATTTCTATTACCCTCTGGGGCAGATATGAGATAAACTCCTTTTTCTTGTGCGTAGTCACAATCAATATTTTCCAATCCGGCACCGACACGTCCAATAAATTTTAGATTGATTGCCGCGTTTAGAAAGGTTTGGTCAATGGTAAATCGACTTCGAATGATGATACCATCGTAGAGATGAATTTTCCTTTCAATATCTATTTTGGCAGAGGTGTAATCTTCATCGTTTTGGAATCCTAAATCATTCAATTGGTCGATTAACAAAGGGTGGTTTGTGTCTAAATGCAGAATTTTCATTTCGAAAAGAAATTTTGTTTGGATAAAATACTAAAATCCGAGAATGACTTTGGCAATCAAAAAATAAATCAAAATTCCAAAAATATCATTGCTGGTTGTAATAAAGGGACCCGTTGCTACAGCTGGATCTACGCCTTTTTTATCTAAAAATATAGGAATAAAGGTTCCTATTAAAGCGGCAATGACAATGACAGTAACTAGGGCAATACAGATGGTTGCAGAAACTAAATAAGGGGTTTCAAAAAGAAAATGACTCACAGGTAGCACGACCAATGCAATGGCAAGACCATTAACTAAACCCAGTAAAAACTCCTTGAATAAACGAGTCAAAATTTCACCTTTTATGGAGTCATTGGCTAAACCTTGCACCACAATGGCAGAAGATTGTACCCCTACATTTCCTGCTGTTGCCTGAATTAAAGGAACAAAAGAAAGTAATATCACATATTTTTCCATGACGGTTTGAAAACCTGTGATGATGGTAGCCGCCCCCAAGCCTCCAAACATTCCAATCAATAACCATGGGAGACGGGCACGTGTGAGTTCAAAAATGCTATCATCCGCTTCAACGTCATTGGTAATACCAGCAGCCAATTGGTAGTCTTTGTCGGCTTCTTCTCTTAATACGTCAACAATGTCATCAATTGTAATTCTACCCAACAATGTTTTTTCATCATCTACTACTGGGATGGCCTCCAAGTCATATTTAGCCATAATTTTGGCTACTTCTTCTACATTTTCTTCTACATTCACATAATCTACACTAGAAATGTAGATGTCCGATATTTTTTGATCACTTTTGGCTACAATAAGATCTTTAAGAGATAATCGGCCAATCAGCTTTTCCTTTTTGGTCACCACATAAATGGAATGAACGCGGGTAACATCTTTTGCTTGTCCTCTTATTCTACGTAAACAACCAGCTACGGTCCATGTTTCATATACTTTAACCAGCTCCTTAGCCATTAATCCCCCTGCAGTATCCTCGTCATAAGCCAATAGCTCTTTGATTTCTGCACGGTGGTCTTCATCGTCAATATTTGAAATAACGGCATGACGTCGCTCTTCGGGTAATTCAGCAATGATATCGGCAGCATCATCGGTATCTAACTCTAAGATTTCATTGGCAATCTCTTTGGCAGATAAATTCTCGAGGACTTTTTCCCTGTTGTCCTCATCCATTTCCATTAAGACATCTGAAGTAGTTTCAGAATCCAAAAGCTTAATGATGTAGACCGCATCTTCTTGGTCTAATTCATCCAGAATTTCGGCAATATCCGCATAGTGAAAATCATCTAAAAAAGTTTTGAGTTCCTTATCACTTTTTTGTTCGATTAGGAGTTCTACTTTTTCAAGAAGTTCGTCAGTTAATTCAAATTGGATATGTTCTAATTCTTCAGACAAATAGCAAGGTTTTTTTGGGTTATTCTAAATCATTTTCAATTAGTTGGGTGAGCTCAATAAATTGCTCTACACTCAGCTGTTCCGGTCTTTGGTCAAATATAACATTTGCTTTTAATTTATCTGATAAATTAAAGGTTTTTAAACTGTTACGAAGGGTTTTTCTTCTTTGTTGAAACCCTTGTTTGACTACTCTGAAAAACAGTTTTTCATCACAGTCTAAAGCAAAGTTTTCTTTTCGTGTGAGTAATAAAACACCAGAATCAACTTTTGGTGGCGGGTTGAAAACGGTAGGTGGGACTGTAAACAAATAGGTGGCGTCATAAAATGCTTGAGTTAAAACAGATAAAATTCCATAGGTTTTGCTTCCCGATTTTTCACAAATTCGTTGAGCGACTTCCTTTTGGAACATACCAGAAAACTCTGGAACTTGATCACGCATTTCCAACATCTTAAAGACTATTTGAGAGGAAATGTTATAGGGGAAATTACCAATTATAGCAAAAGGTTCATCTTTAAAAACTTCTTTTAAATCATATTTTAGGAAATCTTTTTCAATGACTCTATCGGCTAGATTTAGATAATGGGTTTTTAGGTATTCGACAGATTCTGTGTCTATTTCAATAACATGGGTAATTGTTTCTTTTTCCAAAAGATATTTGGTTAAGACCCCCATACCCGGGCCAATTTCCAAAACATGTTGATATCCTTTGTAAGAAAGGGTATCTGCAATTTTTTTTGCAATATTTTCATCAGTCAAAAAATGCTGACCTAAATGTTTTTTGGCTCTTACCGACATAGACTTAATTAAACGTTACAGAATACTCGTCAAGAACTTCCAGTTCTGTTCTAAAGGCCAAAACTTTATCAGCAAATAATTTGAGGCCTTCTTGCCTAAGAATAGGAGCGTCATTTTCGTAATAATTCTCTAAATGGGTTCTTGATTTGGCATGGTATTGAACTGAATATGTGACACCTCCCATTTCTTCATCCACTAAAACTTTTATAAGTTTTGCTGCAGTAAAGTGCCCAGTAGCCAAAACCTTTGGTATGTGATTTTTAATCCATAATAACCATTGATCGTGTACACTTTCATCCACATTGAGAGTCACATTATATATCAACATAAAAAATAATTAAAGGGTTAATTAATGTCATCACCTCGTAAGCGGCGATAGGCTTTTCTAGCGTCTACAAAGTAAATGCTATCTTGATGATTAAAGACTATGTTTTCGTATAAATCTTTAGCCTTTTCAGGTTGATCCAGCACCTGGTTGTATAATTGAGCTAGATGAAAATAGGCATCATCCGCCAGTATATCATCTGCATAATTGGTAATGATAGATTGATAATTGGCAACGGCCAAATCATATTGATTTGTTTTTTCATAAAGCTGCGCTTGTTTAAACAAAGCCTGGTCTTCAATACTTTTTCCCGTATGATTTTCAAGAATGTTAGCCAAAAGCTCAATGGCTTCATTGGTCTTGTTTTGAAATGCCAACAAGTCTGCCTTTGCATAAAGTTTTAAGGCTGTTTGCGTTGAATCTTCATATTTGTTATCGCGTATTAATAGCATAAGATCCAAAGCGTCATTTGCAATTAACTGTGAGGTAGATGATTTTAAAATGGTAAGCTGTGATTCTGCCCATTTAAAATCTCCTTTGTAATAGCTTGTTTTGGCAACTTTATATCTGGCTTCTTGGGATAGCGTACTGTTTTTTAAGTTTCTTTGAATTTGGGTATAATATATTAGGGCCTCATTGAATTTTTCTTCAAAAACTAAAATATCGGCCAGTTCCATTTTTATTTTGGCTTCTTGAAAACCAGATAAAGTCATATCTAGGCTTCCTTTTAATAAGGAAATAGCTTGTGTCGTATCATGCAGATAAAAGGCAGTGAAATGAGCGTGTAGAATTTGGAGTTCTAAAGTTTGGGGAGACACGCCATAAAGGTCAAAAATTTGTTGAAATTGTTGTGAGATTTTGGCGTAGTCTGAAGGCTTTGAGTTTTCAATCTGAATTTTTAGCAGATAGTAATTGGCTTCTAATTTTGTCTCTAAGTCTTGGGCAGTTTCTGATATGTAAGTGAAAATTTCAATAGCTTTATCATGCTGTTTGTCTGCATCTGCTACTAGGGCCAATTCCTTTATTCTATGAAAGCTTTCTGGTTTTCTGTTAAAAATAGCACGTTCTTGTGCAAAAGCTTTATGATACTCTTTTTGCTGAACAAATAACCAACTTAACATTTCATTCCAAAGCAGGTTAGGCTCGGTTTGGATTTTTTTTAGAAGAATCCTTTTCAGGATTTGATTATTCTCAGAGTCAGAATCATCGGTGATAAATTCGCCAAAATTTCTTTTGATGGTATTGACATAGGAATCATTTTTCTCTACAAAATCCAAATAGCTATCAAACATTTTTTCAATATTACCTTGATCACCATAGATTCTAGCCAATTGGATATTGAAGTCAAGCCCGGGATTTATTTGCATGCCTTTTTCGTAAGTGGCAATGGCTAGGTCTAAAAGGGCTTTATCTTCAAAAGATTTACCCAGCGTATAAACATAGGATGGGGTTTGGTCAATAAACGCCAAGGCTTCTTGGTAATATTTATTGGCATTTTCCATGTCATTTTTTAACTGGTAATTATACCCTAATTCAACTAAAAAAGCTGGATTTCTGGATCTGGAAAGTTGAAAAGTAAGTATCTCTTCCGCTTTATTATATTGCTCCAGTTGTTGGTAGGATTTAATAAGATATTGGATGTAATTATAATTGTTGGGCGATTTGTCATAAAGTTGTTTGTAGCTAACAACCGCCTTTTCAAAATCTCCATTTTTGAAATACTCTCTAGCCAGAGCATCTTCCTGAGAAAAGCCTGAAAAAGATAATAGCAAGAAAGCAACAATCAAAACCCGCATAACCTTACTTTGGGTAAATATAACAAATCCATTCTTGGGATATTGCCAATGGTAATATAAAAAAATGCCTATACGGCAAGTATAGGCATTTTGCCAACCAAAATAAATGTGCTATTAATCAATGCTTGAATTAAACATGATTCAAATACTTGATTGGGGCTTTATTTTTAAACCTCAGTTATTCTGTATATATGGCAGCAGATGATTGATTTGGGTGTTGATCCAGTTTCAAGAAGTCATCTCCTAGAAACTTGGCGGCAAGAACGACCATGGCTGCAATTAATAATATGCGAAGGATATTCTTCATTTATAAGTAGGTTTGATTTTTTATGGTATGCTAACTTGCTAAAAAAATCTTAAAAAAGCAAAAAAAAATGACAAAAAAATAGATTACAACTAATTTTTTTGTCATTTTATCGTCAAAATAGGAAAAAACCTACATGTTAATCAATCATTTCGAAACCAGTGTAAGGAATTAGTGCTTTTGGAATCATAATGCCATTATCTGTTTGGTTATTTTCCAATATACCCGCTAAAACTCTAGGTAAAGCTAATGAGCTTCCATTCAAGGTGTGAGCCAATTCATTTTTTCCTTCAGAATTTTTAAATCGAAGTTTTAGCCTGTTTGCTTGAAAGGTTTCAAAATTAGAAACTGATGATATCTCTAACCATTTTTCTTGAGCTGTAGAAAAGACTTCAAAGTCATAAGTCAATGCCGAGGTAAAGCCTAAATCTCCTCCACATAATCTAAGGATACGATAAGGCAGCTCTAATTCTTGTAAAATACCTTTTACGTGATTAACCATGTTGTCTAGGGCATCATACGATTTTGAAGGATGCTCGACCCTTAGTATTTCCACTTTGTCAAATTGGTGTAACCTATTCAACCCTCTTACATGAGCTCCATAACTTCCGGCTTCCCTTCTGAAACAAGGGGTGTATCCAGTAATTCCAATAGGTAAGTCCGTTTCATTCAAGATGACATCCCTAAAAATATTGGTTCCAGGAACTTCAGCCGTAGGTATTAAATACAGATTATCTTCTGTGACATGGTACATTTGTCCTTCTTTGTCTGGTAATTGGCCTGTACCAAATCCAGAGGCTTCGTTTACCAAATGTGGTAGCTGATATTCTGTATAACCTGCTTCGGTATTTTTATCAAGGAAATAGGCAATTAAAGCTCGTTGCAGTCTAGCACCTTTTCCCTTGTAAACAGGAAATCCAGCTCCAGTAATTTTATTTCCTAATTCGAAATCAATGATATCATATTTTTTAGCCAATTCCCAGTGAGGTAAGGCATTCTCACTCAATTGCGGAATATCACCTTCTCTAAATACCTCCTCGTTGTCAGTATCAGAATTACCACCTGGGACAATGTCATTTGGAACGTTAGGTATTTTGTATAACAACTCATTGAGCTCTTGAACCTTTTGGTTGAGTTGGTCGTTGAGCTGTTTGGATGTCTCTTTTAATTCAGATGTTTTGGCTTTTAATTCGTTTGCTTTTTCAGCTTGTCCTGATTTAAATAATAAGCCAATTTCTTTCGAGATGGCATTGGAATCTGCTAAAATATTATCCAGGTTTGCCTGAAGACTTCTTCTTTCCTCATCGGCCGAAATTACATTTTCAATCATTTCACTGGCGTCAATATTTCTTTTGGCCAGTCGCTTAATAACCTCTTCTTTGTTTTCTCTAATAAAAGGTACTTGTAACATAGGATAATATTTAGTTGATGGGTATTACCATCTGAAATTGAAGCACAAAATTAAGAAGATTTTAGGTTGCAGGAAATAAAAGCGAGCCTATTTTGAGGGTAATAACCAATTAGCATGTTTATAGGGCTCCCATGGGGTATTAGCGAGGTCAATTTCTGGATTGGTCAGCTGTTGGTAAGGTTTTCCGTTTACGCTTATTTTACAATCCACATAAACCTCAATTTCTTGTCCGTTTTTCTCATATTGCTTTTTAAGATGCTGCGCAAATTGCCAAATGGCATCTGGTTTTGTTGTAGCCAAACGCATTTGTTTTCTAGTAAGAAAATCATCTAATTTGACTATTTGCGATTGGTTTTTTTCTTGGTCTACGATTTTGTAGGTGGCAATCCCTTGTTTAGATCTTAACATCATGCGCCATGACATTCGGTGGCCCTCCTCTGTCCATAGAACATCATCCTGAATGAGATGGTGCCTTATTGGGAACCCTATTTGAAATAGAAAATATAGGCCAAAGAGGGATAAATACAGCTTATGATATTTTGGAATTTCAATTTCTGAGCCTTCGTAAAAAGGCTTCTTTTTAAGAAACAAGTTGTGAATGGTTTTGGGTTCAAAGAAAAATAGGGCAAATGCTAAGGATAAATAAGGGAAAATACCAACCTGAAAAATAAAGGAATTAAAGAGGTGAAAAAATATAGACGCAAAAAAGGCCCATTTTCTGGTAGGTTTAAAAAGTAACAATGGAATAATAAGTCCGTCAAAAAGGATGCCTCCATAGGTTAAAAAATAATGAACCCATCTATGCTGTAATAAATCTCCAACCAAATAATAATGTTGTTTCCCTTTCATGAGCAGTTCCATAACGGTTAGATCTAGCCAATCGGGATATATTTTATTGATGGATGCGTAGCTATATACAATAAACATCTGAAGTATAAAGACCCATCGACACCAATTAGGCATAGAATTTTTTTGCAAATTTGGGTTGCGTTTAGCATCAAAGGAGGTATGCTTATGGGCAGGCATAATGACCATGATGGCACTCAAAAGGATGAGCAAGTAATAGTGGTTATTATAAGATGATTTTTGCATGAGATAACAACCCAACCACATGAGAGTAAACATCAAAGCTGAAAATCTGTATTTAAAACCAACCATAATGAACAACCCAAAGAATCCCATGAGCACATAATAAGCATACATGCCATAACCTGGCAACGGTTGAAGCCATTCAAACCCTATGAATGAAAAGGTGAAATCTGGATCAATAAAAGCCTTCTTTACCCAGCCAGTAAAAATGGCACCGACTGATTCCAAAAAACATAGCAATCCGAAAATAATTCGAAAGACGATAAGCGAACTGTTATCTACTTGTTTAAATAGGAAATTATTGATCATAGGTTTTTATAAAATCTAATGAAAAAGCTTTGTCTTTATCCAGCTGTTGCACCAAATCATCCAATCCATCAAATTTTTCTTCATCTCGAATTCTGGTCAAAAAATGTATGGTAAGTGTTTTGTTATATAGGTCTTGGTTTAATTTAAAAAAATGAACTTCAATAGATTCCTTTTCATCATCCTTTACTGTGGGATTAAGTCCTATGTTCATCATGCCGAAATAGGTTTGGCCTTCAATAGTTGATTTGACGACATATGAACCTATTTTGGGAATCAATTTGTAAGCTTCAGGAATTTGTATGTTGGCTGTTGGATATTGAAGGTCTTTTCCAAGGCCTTTTCCTTTAACAACTTCTCCTGTAAGCATAAACTCATAGCCTAGATAGGTGTTGGCTGTTTGAACGTCACCTTCTTTTAAGGCATTTCTTATTTTGGTAGAGCTAACAGCTACTTCATCGATGTCTTGCGCAGAAATTTCCTCCACCTCAAATCCGAATTCCTCTCCAAAAACTTTCAAATCTTCAATATTGGCATTTCTATTTCTCCCAAAATGGTGGTCGTATCCAATGATGACTTTTTTTGCGTGTAGTTCTGCCACTAACACTTGCGACACAAATTCTTCGGCTGTCAATCTTGAAAAATCTAAATCAAATTTTTTGATGTAAAGGTAGTCTAAGCCCAAACCCTCCATTAATTGAGCTCTTTCATTAATGGTATTGATTAGTTTGATTTTGGCATCTTTTTGGAGAACCATTCTGGGATGTGGAAAAAATGTAAGGGCAATGGATTTCAAATGATTGGATTTGGCCGAATCAACCAATTTCTCAATAATTTTTTGATGACCAATATGAACACCATCAAAAGTTCCAATAGTGACCACTGAAGGGTCTTCAAATTTTTTTGATGACGTGTTAATTATTTCCAAGAATGAGAATTTTTTCAAAAATAAAAAAGAGGATTGACATTTGTCAATCCTCTTTGTGAAAAATCATATGTATACAAACTATTCTTTAATGAATGGAATAGAAATAGCTTGATCGTTTTTATTGATTTTAATGAAATACATACCATTGCTGAATTCTGATGTGTTGATCATTAAGTCAGCATTTGATCTGATGGATTTACTAGAAACAACTTGACCTAATACATTATAGATGGTGTAGTTGTCTGGTAAATCGCTGGTTGTTTTGATATTTAAGATTCCTTTTGAAGGATTCGGGTATATCGAAATAGTTTGATTTAGTTGGAATTCTTGAGTACTTAAAGCATTGATTGTAAATGTCAATGATTCGCCATTTCCATAATCACAACTATTGGCAAATTCTTCTCCGTTGGAGCTTAAAGCGTAGTATCCGTTTACATCTGGAACAGCGTCCCCACCAATACATATACCATCTCCATACGAGTCGTAGATTGAAAAAGTGTAGCAACCATCACCTAAAGTGAAAGCTTGAGTATCTAATTCATCCATGTACGTAACGGTAACTTCTCCAGTCCAAGGGTTTTGAGTGAATTCACCATCTTCATATGGTCCACCACTGTATAAAACAGCTCCAGATTCATCAGTTAATTCCCATGTAATCTCGCTTCCATAGATGTCAGGTTGTACGTTCAATACAATTTCTGAACCTGTTTCTAAATTGGTAGCTGAAACAAAATCTTCTGAGTCATTATCATTATTAACATTCATATCTGTGGCACCATTTGCATCAACAAGTGATACGTTAAAGGTGTGCTCTCCTTCACTAATTGACATCGCACTTAATGTAATAGTTTCAGAGTCCCCAAAATTAACTAGGTTTCCAGTCCAAGAATAAGAGTCAGAAGTCGCCCCATCTATATCAAATTCAATGGTTACAGAGGTTAGCGCATTGTTCCCTTGGTTGATTAAGGTAATATCCGGTGAAATGGAGTATTCACAATTGTCAATGTTTAATGCATCAATTTTAACTCTACCGTCCAAATCATAAACCATGGCTGGCTCACAAGCTGTAGAAGTTAATAGTTCTAACCTTCTTGGGCTATTTTCCATAACGGTTGCAATTCTTGAACTTTGATCTGCTGTAAAAGTATCCATACATTCGTCATTGGTATAATCCATATAATTCTCGATCATATCATTTAAAGAATCGGATGTACAAGAGTCTGTCGTTACACAGTCGAAGTTTGAATCTGCAGCAGCAGGTGTATCAGCACAGTAATCATCTACAGAGCAACCACCATCACCCCATATGTGTCTTAACCCTAACCAGTGACCAGCTTCATGCGTAAGTGTTCTACCAAAACCATAAATCCCACCATTAGGATTTGGAGTGTCCATAGAGCCTATTGCATAGTAAGTTACTGCAACACCGTCAGTATTGGCATCACCTCCATTTACATTTAGGCCAGATAATCCAGAATCACTAGGAAATTGAGCATAACCTAATATTCCTCCAGAAATGTCGGCTACCCAAATATTAAAATATTGATTGGGATCCCACTGAGTAGCAGGTTTTAAATTTGTTTCAACTTCTCCTGTTGAAAAAGGACCTTGTCCGAAATCTGTAATTCTATTAATTCCGATTTCATCCAGTTGATTACCTTCTTCATCTACTTGAGCTAAACAGAATTGTATTTCGGTATCAGCGGCTACATCAAATGAACTACCTGCTAAATTAGCGTAGTCAATATTTAATTGTTCAATTTGAGCATTTATTAATGTTTCTGATACATTTTCTGAGCCTGATCCGTCTGTGAATATATGAAATATGACAGGTATGGTCATAACGGTATTTACATCTCGTTGAGTTTTGACCTTATTCTTTCTAGCCTCTAATTTAGGGGCTAACCAATTTTCAAATTCTGCTTCTGTTGATCTGTTAGGGAATTTTTCTTGAAGCGATAGTTCATATTCATCAGTCACACATTTGATGGTTCCATAATCCTGAAGACCTTTTAGGTTTTGAGGGGTGTAATTTTGATTAAAAACCTTATTTGATAAAGGTCTTTTTTCTTGGGAATGCATTGATTCTGTGATTAATACGCTGATAATGCATATTAAACTTAACAGAGTAGTTTTTTTCATATCTTAATCAGTTTAGGGTAAAATCGGCGCTAAATGTACAAAAAACTTAAGAAAAAGATTGATTTTGTGATAATATGTAAGTTTTATTTTGATTTAAAAGGAGAATATTTCAAAAATGGAATGGTATTTTGAATTTAAAGTGTGGGCCAAACAAGAATTCTCGGGGTATATTGTGAAAAAATATTTTGTTTTTAAAAGATCTAACTAGTTAAAAAATAGGCGAATATAAAAAGTGGAATTGATAGTGGAGATTTTGACGTAAAATAGGCTTGTTCTCAAATTCTTTTTTGAACACGATAAAATTGTTTCATTAAATTCAAAAAATTATATTTGATAAACTCCTAAAAAACAATTTTTTATGAAAACAAAACTACATTTTGCCTTTTCTCTAATGGTTTTTTTGTTTGGCTACTCTTCATTCTCCCAAAGCAATGGTTGGAGCAAGTCAACGCTTACTAGTGAAAATGAAAGGTTGGCTATCTCTAAGTTTCATTTGAAAAATGACGAGGTAAGTATCTTTGACTTGAATGCTAATGCGTTTAGGCAAGGTTTGGTTTCTGCTCCTTTAAGAGGACAAGGAATCAGTTCAAATACGGTAATAGAAGTTCCAGGTGATAATGGAAATCTTGAATCCTTTCTTATTTATGAGGCTCCTGTATTTTCACCATCTTTGTCTTTGAAATTTCCTCAAATTAAATCTTATGTTGGATTTGGGGTGACAAATCGGGGCGCAAAACTTCGTATGAGTGTTAGTCCTCAAGGTGTCCAAACCATGATTACATATATGGACAGGGAAGCTTATTTTTTAATGCCTGTTTCGCATGGTTCTTCCAAGTACGTACTTTATAAGAAAAGCTCAAAAAATGATTTTGTAGATGAATTTGTTTGTTCTACCATTGATGAAATGGTTGAAGCCAATAAATTGACTCAACAAAGCAATCAATTTGACGCCAATGATCAAACTTTAAGGTCTTATCGTCTAGCTATGTCAGTAACTGGAGAATATACTGTTTATCATGGTGGAACGGTAGAAGGTGCCTTGGCAGCTATTAATGCTTCTATAACAAGAGTAAATGAAGTATATGAAACAGATATGGCTATAACCTTTTTAGTTGTAGATGCCCCTGAATTGATTTATACAAATCCTTTCAATGATCCATATTCTCCAGCATCTGGTATGGGAAGCTGGAATGGACAGCTTCAAAATACTTTAACTAATACTATTGGTGAAGCTGCCTATGATATTGGGCATTTATTTGGTGCTACTGGAGGTGGAGGAAATGCAGGATGTATTGGTTGTGTATGTGAAGATGGTTCTAAAGGAAGTGGAATAACTAGTCCAGCTGATGGCATTCCAGAAGGGGATAATTTTGATATTGATTATGTAGCTCATGAGTTGGGTCATCAAATGGGAGCAAATCATACCTTCGCTTTCAGCACGGAAGGAACAGGAGTGAACTCAGAACCTGGAAGTGGTTCTACTATTATGGCTTATGCTGGGATTGTATCTGGTCAAAATTTACAGATGCATAGTGATGCTTATTTTCACTATCACAGCATCAACCAAATTATGAATAATATAGCTACAGCCCCTAATAATTGTGCGGTAACAACTACTATTACCAACAATCCCCCTCTCGCAAACGCAGGAAATGACTATCACATCCCTAGGGGGACCGCTTATGTGCTAAAAGGAGAAGGAACAGATCCTGATGGAGGTGATGTTTTGTCTTATTGTTGGGAACAAACAGATAGCGGACAAGTTATTGCATCCAATTTTGGACCGTCCCTATTTGCAGGGACAACAACCAGATCTTTAATGCCAACCGATTCACCAGATAGATACATTCCGAAATTTAGCAGGGTTCTTGACGGAGAATTAACCGAAACGTTTCCTGGTTTAAATGGAGATTGGGAAACAGTTGTTAATGTGGCCAGGGATTTGAATTGGGCTCTTACTGTAAGGGATAGGGATGCCACGGCTGTTGGCCTTAATGGACAGTCAAGTTTTGATTTAATGACTATTACCGTGGAGGATGTAGCTCCATTTACCGTGGGCACGCCGCCAACTTGGGAACCAAATTCTACGCAAACAGTTACTTGGAATGTCGGTTCTACTACAAATGCAAGTATCAATTGTCAAACGGTTAACATTTTATTGTCCTTAGATGGAGGAGCTACATTTACTGAGGTAGCATCAAATGTGGCCAATGATGGTTCGGAAGAAATAAGCGTTCCAGATGTTATTGTAGATAACGACGCAAGGTTATTGGTTGAGGCAGCCGACAATATTTTTTATGCTGTTAGTGAGTCCTTTTCCATATCTAACGAACCAGATTTTGGAATATCATTAGTAAATTCACCAGCATTGGGGTGTTCTGAAGATGAGGTGACCTTAGACCTCTATTATCAGGTGACCAATGGGTTTAATGAAACCACAACGCTAACGGCAAGTGGGAATCCCGCTGGGACTACTTTAACTATCAGTCCAGAAACTTTAACTACTGATGGCGCCTTTACAGCTGGTTTGACTGGATTAAGCTCTGTAGATAGTGGAACCTATACAATTACTATTACAGGTTCTTCAGCATCTTTAACCAAAGAAATTGAAATAGATTTAATACTTACCAATGGCGTTTGTACTTCGGTAGCTAATATGGATTGGGATACGAGTGTGACTAATTTAACATTTAATACCATTGATAATTCATCAGGGAAACCATCGGGATATAGTGATTACACTGATATAGGAACTGAGGTGAATAGAGATGAAGCTTATGACTTATCGGTAAGAGTAAATACCGATGGGAATTATGCTTTAGGAACCATGGTGTGGATAGATTGGAACCAGAATTGTGTTTTTGAAGCGAGTGAAGAGTATAATATGGGTGTTGCTCAAAATGTTTCAGATGGAGAAACAAGTGAGTCGCCTTTATCTGTTATTGTACCTAGTGACGCAGTGCTTGGAACCACCACTTTACGAGTAGTTACTCAATATGCTCAATTCCCTTTAGCTTGTGATAGCGATCATGACGCCGAAGTTGAGGACTATTCCGTTACTGTATTACCTTCCTTAAGTGTTGGAGAATTTGATTTGAATAGTTTTAGCGTTTTCCCTAACCCAAATAATGGAAGCTTTACCGTTCAATTTAATGGTGTTATGGGGGATATCAATATCGATGTTTATGATATCAGGGGGCGAAAGGTTTATAATGATTTAGTGAATGGCAACAATTCAGATTTCAGTACAACCATTGATTTAGGAAGTGTCCAGTCAGGAATGTATCTATTAAATATTTCCACTGGAAACCAAAAGGTTACTAAAAAGATTATTGTGAATTAATAGGAACGCACGATAGGCTACAAATAAAAAAGGGAGCTAAATAATGCTCCCTTTTTTATTTTCCATTAAAAGTATTCATGGTATTTGAAACACCTGAGAGGCCAAATGATTTAATTAATTTAGAGGAGGTCTCGAGCCGTTCCTTTAATTTGTCAAGTTCTTCTTCATTCCACTCACCCAAAACATAATCGACTTGTCTGCCCTGACCAAAATCATTGCTTATGCCAAATCGAAAGCGATTGTATTTATTTGTGTTCAATTTATCTTGAATGTCCTTTAAACCGTTATGCCCGCCG
This sequence comes from Mangrovimonas futianensis, assembly GCF_021245805.1. NCBI lineage: Bacteria > Pseudomonadati > Bacteroidota > Flavobacteriia > Flavobacteriales > Flavobacteriaceae > Mangrovimonas > Mangrovimonas futianensis. The sequence continues at coordinate 345,509 of NZ_JAJJNF010000004.1, read as the reverse complement.
TCACTTCCTTTGGTTTTTAATCTTAAGGTGCCAAAGGGTAAATTGAGATCATCGGTTATAACCAAAAGGTTGTCTAATGGAATCTTTTCTTTGGTCAACCAATATTGAACAGCTTTACCACTCAAATTCATATAGGTGCTTGGTTTAAGGAGGATAAAAGTTCTTCCTTTTAGTTTGTAGGTGGTGACATCCCCTAATTTTTGTGTTTCAAAAGTAAGGTCTTCTGTACTTGCCAAATAATCTAAAACTTTAAAACCAATATTATGTCTGGTATTTTCATATTTCTCACCAATGTTGCCTAAACCAACGATCAAAAATTTTTTCATGGGATCAGTTTCTTCAGATATTTGTATGTCTTGTTGCTTGAATAAGTTCTTAAAGAAGGATAGCACGTTTCTCTTTTTTGTAAAAATAAAAAAGCATCCTTTATGTTAGGATGCTTTTTATATAAATAGGTAAAACCTAATCTATTCTTGTGCTTCTGATGTAGCTTCAGTTGCTTCAGCTCCTTCTGCTGTTGCAGTTTCTTCTCCTTCAACCTCATCTTCATCATCTTCATCCATACCGGCCAATGCCATTGCAGCTCTTGCTCTCTTAATCTGGCAAACAACTGTATTTTCAGTATGCATGATTTTGTAATCGTCATTTTCTAAAGCGGTTACATAAAGTTTGTTACCTATTCTCATTGGAGTAACATCTACTTCAATGAAGTCTGGTAATAAGCTAGGGATAGCTCTAACTCTAAGTCTACGAGAGTTTTTACGTAACACACCACCAGCCTTAACACCTCTAGAGTTTCCTACAAAGTGAACAGGAACTTCCATAGTGATAGGTCTGTCTTCGTATAACTGATAGAAATCTATGTGTAAGATTTTGTCAGTTACAGGGTGAAACTGGATGTCTTGCATAATTGCGTTGAAAGACTCTCCGTTTTCCAAGTTAATTACAACTGTGTGAGCATTCGGGGTGTAAACCAGGTGTGAGAATGCAATTTCATCAGCTGCAAAATGTACTGGTTTGTCTCCTCCGTATAACACGCAAGGAACCTGGCCAGCATTACGTAAGGCTTTTGTTGATTTTTTGCCCACGCTTTCTCTTTGAGATCCGTTGATTGTAATTGATTTCATTTTTCGCGTTTATAATTAATTATTAAATTACATAACAAATTTAGAACTGATTGACTTGTTGTAATGTACATTGTACATCACATCGGCAAATAAATCGGCACAACTTAAAACTCTTACTTTCTTGCTTTCTTGTTTTAATGGAATAGAATCTGTGACGATTAATTCCTCAAGTTTGGAGTTTTCAAGTCTTTCATAAGCATTTCCAGATAAGATAGGGTGAGTACAAATAGCTCTTACGCTTTCAGCACCACGCTCCATCATTAAATCTGCTGCCTTGGTCAATGTTCCAGCGGTATCAACCATGTCATCTACTAATACCACATTTTTACCTGTAACGTCACCAATCAATTCCATATGCTCAATAACATTGGCTTTGGCACGTTGCTTGTAACAAATTACCACATCACTTCCTAAGGCCTTTGAATAGGCATAAGCTCTTTTAGAACCTCCCATATCAGGGGAAGCAATGGTCAAATTATCTAAATTCAAACTTTTTAGATAAGGTAAAAAGATGGTTGAAGCAAATAAATGGTCAACCGGTTTTTCAAAGAACCCTTGTATTTGGTCTGCGTGCAAATCCATTGTAATAATTCTGGTTGCTCCCGCAGCTTCCAACATTTTTGCTACCAATTTGGCGGCAATAGGTACTCTTGGCTTGTCTTTACGGTCTTGTCTAGCCCAACCAAAGTAGGGCATTACAGCCGTAATGTGTCTAGCCGATGCTCGTTTTGCCGCATCTAGCATTAACAACATTTCCATTAAATTGCTAGGTCCAGGGTGTGTGGAACCTATTACAAAAATTCTGGCGCCTCTAATAGATTCCTCATAGGATGGTTGAAATTCACCATCACTATAAGTAGAGGTTATAACGTTGCCTAAAGGCTCACCAAAGGCTTTTGCAATTTTTTCACCTAATACTTGACTTTGGGTACAAGCAAAAATTTTCGCTTCGGTTTTAACTCTGGGCATGGTTAATAGGTTGTTTAGTAACTATTTAATACGGTTTCTTTAAACGAGGTGCAAATTTATGAATTTATTTCAACAGAAAAACAATAAAAGCTGTAATTTTTGATTGTTGGTATAAATTTATTTTTTACTTTTGCAGTCCAAAATTGCTTGAGTGGCGGAATTGGTAGACGCGCTGGATTCAAAATCCAGTTCCGGTTTCGGAGTGTGGGTTCGATTCCCACCTCAAGTACGTAAGGTCCTTACAAATATTTGTAAGGACTTTTTTTATGCTTAATTGGATGGTAAATACTAGCTGGAGATTGATTTTATTTAACCACTTTCTTTAGGGCTTGCAATTCAACTCCCAAAGACTGAAATAGGTTTATAATACTGCTTATTTTTAGTTCTTCCTCATTGTACTCCTGGGTGTTGATGCTACAAGTAAATTCCCATAATTCCAATACTTCATCAATAGGGACCGTATAAGGTTCGTAATGAGGGTTGTCTGAAACTAAAAGCAGATTATTCTGTGATTCAATTTGGTTAAATACTCTTTTGTATACCATCCCATCATTAAGGGTCAGCAATACATAGGTCTTTCCATTGGTGATGTCACTTCGATCTTCAATAAATTTTCCTACCACATAAGCACCATCTTTCATGGGGAGCATAGAGTCTCCTTTTATAGGAAATGCGCGGTGTTTCCCAGTGGGTAGAAAGGGCAGTTTTATTTTGTCTAATTGCTCAATATACTCTGGGTCATCATACCCGGCCAGATAGCCTGCAGAGGCTTTTGTGGGAACAATTTCAATAAGGTTTTCATTGGTTTCATCGACAGTTATCGGGAATAGAATCCGTTTGTTGCCCACTTCTATAAAGGAGGTGTCCTTAGCTTTGGTAAGGTCTTTTTTAATGAGAATGTCAATAGGAATTTTAAAATAATCTGAGAGTTTGATCAACATATCCACATTAGGAATGGACCTTCCTTCTTCATAAGAACTTATTCGTGACCTTGGCACTTTTAAGTCTTCGGCAAAGGCTTCTTGGGTGATTCCTTTTAAGTTTCTTAAGTGACGAATATTTTTTGTGATGTATTTCATTTGCTACAAATATAAGCAATAATTGCTTAAAAATGTAGCTAATTTTGTAGTCTATGAATCAGCAAATTTTACATCTGGATTTAGACACGTTTTTTGTCTCTTGCGAACGCTTAATTGATAGTCGGTTGCAGAAGCGACCTCTCATTGTAGGGGGTACGGGCGACAGAGGTGTGGTGGCGGCCTGTAGTTATGAAACGAGGCCTTTTGGGGTACACTCTGGAATGTCTATGAAAGTGGCTAGAAGGTTGTGTCCAGAGGCAGTAGTCATAAGAGGAAATGCTTCTATTTATACGAAGCATTCACAGGCTGTGACAGAGATCATCAAGGAGCAGGTTCCTGTTTTTGAAAAATCGAGTATCGATGAGTTTTATGCAGACTTGAGTGGCATGGATAAATTCTTTGGGAGCTATAGATATGCTTCTGAACTTAGACAGAAGATAATCAAGGAAACAGGATTGCCTATTTCTTTTGGTCTTTCCGGTAATAAGGTGGTTTCAAAAGTGGCTACAGGAGAAGCGAAGCCCAACAATCAATTGCGAATAGATATGGGCTTTGAAAAATCCTTTTTGGCACCGCTTTCTATCAGAAAAATTCCCTCTGTAGGTGAAAAGACGTATCAGGTTTTAAGAAATCTGGGGGTAGATAGGGTACAAACGGTACAGCAAATGCCGTTGGAAATGATGGTGAGTGTCTTAGGTAAAAATGGAGCCACTATTTGGAAACGTGCCCATGGTATTGATAACACACCGCTTGTTCCATATTATGAAAGGAAATCCATTTCAACAGAACGCACTTTTAATAAAGATACCATTGATATGGTAAAACTACGAACGACCATCTTTGCTATGGCAGAGAATCTGGCTTTTCAATTGAGACGTGGCAACAAGTTGACTTCTTGTATCTCGGTTAAAATTAGATATTCTGATTTTAACACCTATACCAAGCAAATCAAGATTCCATACACGAGTGCAGATCATGTAATTGTTCCTAAAATATTGGAGCTGTTTGAAAAGCTATATGAAAGGCGGTTGTTGATTCGTTTGGTCGGGGTTAAGTTTAGTGATTTGGTGAGTGGTAACTATCAAATCAATTTGTTTGATGATACTGAGGAAATGCTACGTCTGTATAATGCCATGGATCATATTCGGTTGCGATTTGGGGAGATGAGTGTCCAAAAGGCTGCAGCTATGGGAGCTAAAACCATAGGGAGATTTCACAATCCTTTTAATGGGGAGCCGCCCATTGTTTTAGCACATAGAAATCAATAATGTATTTGAATTGCCATACATATTATTCTTTAAGGTTTGGGACTTTTTCTGAAGTAGATCTCTTGGAATTGGCCCAAAAGAATGAGGTGTCTTGTTTGGCGCTTACAGATATTAATAACACCTCTGCCTGTTTGAATTTTGTTAGGAAGTCAAAATCCTTGGGAATTAAACCTGTTTTAGGAATTGATTTTAGGGATGGAGCAGAGCAGAGATTTGTGGGATTGGCTAAAAATAATGACGGATTTTATGAATTAAACAGGTTCTTGTCCCATCATTCACATCAAAAAAAAACGTTGCCAAAAACAACACCTCATTTTGAGCAGGCTTTTGTGGTGTATCCTTTTGAGCAAGTCATGCAATTGGAAAAGAAACAGTTTAAAGATTATGAGTTTATAGGGGTTTCTATACGTGATTTGAGAAAGCTTCCCTTTACCATTTATAAAGAGTACCTAGACAAGTTGGTGATACAGCAACAAGTTACGGTGAGGAGCAAGCGCGATTTTAATGCGCATCGTTTATTGAGAGCTATAGATAACAATACATTGTTGAGTAAACTACCCAAATCTGAAGAATGTAGTGAGCAAGACGTGATGATTCCAGTAGGGGAGCTAGAGCAAGCTTTTCAATGGCATCCACATATTATTGAAAACACTAGGATTTTGTTAGAAGCATGTTCCATTGAATTTGCTTTTGATGGGGAACGCATTACCCAAAACCAAAGTGTGTATTCTACTTCTAAAGAAGCAGATTATGCCATGTTGGAGCAATTGTGTGTAGATCATATATCTAAGCGATATGCCAATCCGTCCAAACAGGTGATGGATAGATTGGCTAAAGAGCTTAAAACTATCAAGGAGATGGATTTTGTATCCTATTTCTTGATTAATTATGACATTGTCCATCATTCCAAACAAAAGGGATATGTACATGTGGGTAGGGGAAGTGGCGCCAATAGTATTGTAGCTTATATTATTGGGATAACCGATGTAGATCCCATTGAACTGGATTTATACTTCGAACGATTCATTAATCCTTATCGGGTCTCGCCTCCAGATTTTGATATTGATTTTTCATGGAAGGATCGGGATGATGTGACCCAATATATTTTTGATCGGTTTGAACATGTAGCCTTATTGGCAACCTACAATACATTTAAATATCGTGCGGTAGTAAGGGAACTAGGGAAGGTGTTTGGAATGCCTAAAGAAGAAATCGATAAAATAAGTGTTGGTAAATATGAGAAAAGAGAATTGGATGAGTTGGGGAACTTGGTAATTAAATATGGGGAACTCATTAAAGGTTTTCCAAATCATTTGAGTGTACACTCTTGTGGTATTTTGATTTTAGATAAGCCTATTCATTATTTTTCGGCTACAGATATGCCGCCCAAGGGGTTTCCTACGGTGCAATTTGATATGATCATTGCTGAAGATACTGGGATGTTTAAGTTTGATATTTTAGGTCAGAGAGGGCTGGCCAAAATTCAAGATACCTTAGAAATTATTAGGTATAACAGACCTGAGTTACCACCAATAGATATTACAGAGGTTGAAAAGTTTAAGAAAGACGTTCAGGTAAATACGCTGCTTAAGGAAGGAAGGGCAACCGGCGCTTATTATGTAGAGTCTCCTGCAATGCGAGGGCTTATGAGAAAGCTGGAAACTCAAGATTATTTGGGATTGGTAGCTGCTAGTTCTATCATTCGACCTGGGGTTTCTGGTTCTGGCATGAAGCATGAATATATAAAACGGCAGAGGCATCCCGAATTGAGAAAGCAAGCGCACCCTGTTTTATTGGATATTATGCCAGAAACATATGGGGTAATGGTCTATCAAGAAGATGTGCTCAAGGTAGCCCATTTGTTTGCAGGACTAAATTTGGGAGAGGCCGATGTGTTAAGGAGGGGTATGAGTGGTAAGTTTAGGTCAAGGGCAGAGTTTACTGCTGTTGAACAAAAGTTTATTGCTAATTGCCGGGAAAGAGGCTATGAAGACACTCTCATTTTTGAGGTTTGGGAGCAGATCAAAAGCTTTGCAGGCTATGCTTTTGCAAAAGGTCACTCGGCGTCTTATGCGGTTGAAAGCTATCAAAGCTTGTATTTAAAATGCTATTTTCCGTTGGAATTCATGGTGGCCGTGTTGAACAATGGTGGCGGATTTTATAGCAAGGAACACTACATTCATGAGGCAAAAATGTTGGGGGGAATTGTTGAAGCTCCTTGTATTAATACGAGTGATCATCCAAATATTATTAAGGGGAAGCATCTTTTTTTAGGATTTGGGAATTTAAAAAACCTAGAGAGCTTTACCATTCAGAGACTGCTTAGTGAACGCCAATTAAATGGAGTTTTTAAGTCTTTGGATGACTTTGTGGATCGCGTGGTTATTGGGATTGAGCAATTAACAATTTTAATACGCATTGATGCTTTTCGGTTTATGGGGGTTTCAAAAAAAGAATTGCTTTGGCAGGCTATTTTTAAGTTGAATGCAACTAAATCTAGATCAGCTCAAAAGGCTTTGTTTGTAGCGCCACAAAAACATTTTTCTTTGCCTCAACTTCAAACAACGTGGATTGAAGATGCCTATGACCAGATGGAACTGTTGGATTTTCCTTTGTGTGACTATTTTGATTTAATACAAGAGCCTTTAAAACCACATGTTAAGGCTCGTGATATGGAAATGTTTTTAAATAAGCCCGTTTTGCTCTATGGGAAATTGGTCAACACAAGATTCCATAAAGCATCAAATGGTAAGGTGATGCGCTTTTGCACTTTTGTTGATGTTGAGGGGCATTATTTTGATACGGTTCATTTTCATGATACGGTAGATCAATATCCCATTCATGGTATTGGTGTTTATGAATGCTTCGGAAAAGTCGTTGAGGACTTTGGGTTTTGTAGCATTGAAGTCATAAGAAGCAGAAAATTGGCCTTGAAACCAGACCCGCGAATGGCGGAACCTGTTAAATAGTTATTTTTTGGTGAGTTCGAAAAGAAAATAAACCTCAACAGTTTCTGAAACCTTATTTCTTACAATTTTTGGTATGTCAATATTAAAGTCTGATGAGCGCACCTCAAATGTTCCCGAAAGAATCAATTGCTCCCCTTTTTGCGTGATCTGAACAGCGACTCCTTCTAAAGTTTTGGTTTTTCCGTGAAAATTTAACTCACCTGTGATGGTCCACGATTTGTTACTATTTAAATCATCCACAGAAAAATTTTTAAAACTACCCTTGAAAGTTGCTTTTGGATAGGTTTCAGGCTCGGCATAATTTTCATTAAAATGTTCTTCCATCAACGCATTTTTAAAACGAAAACCTTTCACCAATGCCAAGGCAGCAAACTCGCCATTTTCAGTATTTAGAATAGCAGTAACTGCTTTGTTTTCGGCTTTTACTTCCTCAAAGGAAGGAACCGAGGCTTCAAATTTTAAATATCCTGTCTTGGTTAAATACTTGTTTTGCCCCAAAGTTTGTAATGAGACCAATACGACTAATAAAATGAGCTTTTTCATAACGATTTGTTTTTATTCAATTAAACCATCGTCTTCCCAGGCAATAACCAAGTCTATCAAATTTTGAGGTAAGCGTTGACCTCCTAATGGCATCAAAAAACTAGGATCTTGGGAAGATATTCTTCCTATCAGATTGTTGTTTTCAACCGCTGATTTTACTTGTGGATAAGTAGTCAGTGATAGCGAAGTGCCATTAATAGGGGGTGCGCCATGACAGCTAATGCAGTTAGAATCAATAATGGTTTTTATGTGGTTGTTATAGGTAATGGTTTCTGATTCGTCTATGGGTGTATGGTCTATGAGGTCTTCTTCACTTGCATTTGTACAGGAAAGAATACACACCATAAGGAGTAAAAGTGGAAATACATTTTTCATAGTTTTCTTTTTATTTAAAATACCCTACTAAGATTAAATCCGAAATAAATATCACCATCGCTCCAGTCACCAGTAGCTTGCCCTAAAAACATGTTGGTGTTCATGGGTTGGGCATTGGTAAAATGCATCTGGAAAACATGTCCGCCCGTTTCCAAATCAATTCCAATAGAAAGCGGGTTTTTAAAAGGTGAATTATCTGCTCTATTCATATGCCAGCCATAGTCCATGTTTAAAGACCACCGGTTACCCAACTTGTACCGTCCTCCAAATCCCAAAGCAAACTGGGAGTTGTCTTGATTATTGACAACTACATAATTGTCATGAAAAAATGTAGGGGCAATTTCTAAAGAGAGATTTTTGTTCATTTTTCGAGCAATCAAACATTGAACAGTATAACCTAAACGATGCTTAAACTCTAATTTTGGGAGGTTGTCTTTTTCTAAAGAGGTATTGACCAGTATAGATTGGTATCCCACTATAGTAAACGGAAATCCTTCGGTTTCCTGTTGCAGTAATCGATACTTAATGGCACCTTCATATATTTTTTGATAAGAGCTTCTGGAAACGCTGATGTTGAATGCGTCAGAGATACCATAAATGAAATTTAATCTGGTTACGGCATCATCCAATCCAAAAAAGGTGTCAAAACCATTTTTAATGCTCCCAAATCTATGGGCGACAACTAGAGTCAATTCATTTTTAGCTACCAATTTGGTGGATTCAAAGTTGACAATTTTTAGTCCTTTAAAAGTGGCTTGAACCACTTGATTTGAGTCAATGGAGGTATCGATTTCACTTAATAAATCATCTTCTTCCTGAGAAAATATAGCTAAAGGGAATAACAAAAGAAAAAAACAAAATAATCTCATATGGTCATTTTTAACTGCTTTCAGGAATCTTCCTGAAAGCAGATTGAAAAGTTCTTCTAATTAATTACAACACGTTTTATCGCGGTATTTTCTCCAGAATTGATTTTAACCAGATAAATTCCTTTTTTCCAGCTCTGAACTGGAATGGTAAGTTGGTTGGATTCTTGAATGGGCTCATCGATCATTTGTTTTCCAAGAAGATCAAAAACCTGAATGCTTCCAAGGATAATAGGATTTACCAAATTGATTTGAATTTCTTCAGAGGTTGGATTTGGTAAAATGCTGAACGAAGTTTGATCAAATTCCTTGATACTTAAACTGGGAACAACTGTAATGGTTCCAAACATGTTGGAGTGTACACCGCAGATATAATCATTGACGCCTTCTACGGTAAAAGTGTATGAAAACGTTTGTCCCACACCTGTTAGAAAACCACTGTTGAAGTTTTCTACTGAGCTCCCAACGGCGTTCTGAACGGTATGAGGTAAATCATCCGTCCAAGTCCATATTACGGTATCTCCAATTTCAATGGTCAAATCAGCTTCAGGACTGTTAAATCCAGTTTCCCAGTCAAGGTTGTAAGTGGTCTGTGCTTGGAGCAGAGCTCCAGCAAATAGGGCAACGAAAAGTAATTTTAGTTTCATAATAAAAGGTTTTGATGTTAATTAATAATAATGCATTGATCTAATTTCAACTGTTCCAGTAAGTTGTCGTAACCTATAAAGCGTCCCTTTAAGGTAAGAATTTTATTTTTAGAAGGTAAATTTGGTGTGTTTTGGAACAAGCAGACAACGGTATGATCCAAAACTAATTCAAGCTCATTTGCTTCAGATATGGTTCCTGATACCTTAATGACTTGATTAAGGTATTTGGATTCAGACTGATCTGGATTTATAGCAAATTGGGAGGCTAGCTCGTCAGCCGTAAACTGATAGGTGGCTTCTTCCTTTGCAATATTCCTATGGTTTTTTGAAACATAGAAATAGGATGCAATACCAATGACAACCAAGACAATAACTACAATTATTTTTTTCATAAGGTTTGGTTTTGTAAATACTGCTCCAGAAAAGACTACAAACTAGAGCAGTATTTGGTTTTCAGCTATTTACTTCAATGGTATTTTCTTTTTCAATTTTCATTTCTATAGTCTTGTAAAGGTTAAGGTGTCTGTTCCTCCATTTCCGCCACTTACATCAATGAGGTTGATTGTGTTTTCATTGTATGAAGAAATGTCCCAATCATCGTTAAGGTCTTCAAAAGCACTGCTTTCATCAACAGGGAAGAAGATGTTGAAGTCCATATCATCATTGCTGTCGTCATTACTATTGCTATTAGTAATAGACCATGAACCTGTTAAGGTGTTTGAGCCGTTGGTTGCTGTTAAATCCCCATTGTCTTCAAAGGTGAATGTGTACCCAGTAAAATGGTTGGTTTCATTTTGACCAGAGTCAATGAAACTGCTAATTTTCCATGTGCCAGACTGGGATACCATAACGGCATCTTGAACAGATGAGTTAGGCATGTTGTCATCATCATCTGAAGAACAGGTAGAAGACATAAGTGAAAAACATAAAAGGCTTAATAGGGCATAAAAAAAGGTGTGTTTGGTTTTCATAACGTATTTGTTTAAAGGGATTTAATTACAGTAATTTTCATATCTAATTCTATCATCTCCTAGTCTAAGGTCTACTTTAGTTTCACCTGGAGGAGCATCTAGTTCATGTAGGATCCAATCGTTGTTACAGTATGGTAAGCTAGGTATATTTATGACGACTATAGTTGTGCCATTATTGTCTGCAGTACTCCAAGTGCCATAAATCGTATTAGAGCCATAAGTAACGGAAAGGGAATCGTCTGTATAGAAATTAAAGACATAACCAATATAAAGATCATCATAGTCATTGCCATTCCTTTCTAATTTATCAACGCTCCAATCACTACAATTGGTTAATATTTCTACAATCAAGTTGGGGTTGCAGCCGATACAGTCGTCATCATCATAATCATAATCATCATCTTCATCACATTCATTACCGTACGATAAAATGGCCGATTCCAATTCGTTGAGATTGTTAATAACCATTTGTGTGTTATCAAACAATTGAATGCTTATCGGGAACTGCATCTGCGCTATTATTTCAGGTGTTAAAGAAGCAATAAAAGTGTAAAGTTCACTGTCATCAAGGAGGGTTATGGCATAAAGAAGTTCGTTCTCCAAATTGAAAATGGAAAGATTTAGGGGGTATACAAAATCGAGGCATTCTATGTCGTCGTCAATTTCATTTTCACCAGTACAAGTGGCTGCCAAATTGGTTAACTCGGTTTGATTGTTAATGACTGTGGTTGAATAATCGCTAAAGATGACCGTAATGGGGAAATAAATCTCAAGAAAATCAACATCGCTTATAGAATCATCAAAAATGGCTTCGATGGAACTATAATCATCTTCTGAAGCGATGATTAATTCGGTGCCGTTGGCTACCACGGTAACAGGTAAATCAACTGTCAAACAATTGGCTTGATCAATAATATTATCAGGAGAACCATCTTTCATGGCTATACGCTGCATGCTCATGGCTACACTTGAATTGGCTTCGATTGTATCCTCTGGGCTCGTGTCTATAAATTCCATTTCCTCTTTTCTGCAGGATGAGAAGATGGTCAAGAGTAGTAATGCAATATGGAAAAATTTAATTTTCATAAGATTTAAAGGATGTCTTTATTAATGAAACAACTGAGTCCTAAAATCTCCTGAAAAAATTTTAAAATATTTATATACCTTTAGAAACCAGAATGAATTCACTTGGCTAAAGAACTGCATAAAAATATTTGTGAAGAATCTGTGTTCTCAGGTATTTACAATAAATACTCCAAGGACTTATATGATTTTTTATATTATAAATATGGAGAGAAATTTAATCCGGAAGATAAGGCTCAAGAAGCCTTTGTAACTCTTTGGAACCAATGTAAGCAGATAACTTTATCTAAAGCAAAATCCTATCTTTTCACGGTGGCAAACAACATGATGTTGAATGAAATTAAACATCAAAAAGTAGTCTTGAAACATGCCGAATTAAAACTTAGTCGCCAAAGTGTTGAAACGCCTCAATTCGTTTTGGAAGAAAAGGAATACCTCGAAAGATATCAGAAAGTTTTATCCAAGATTCCAGAAGATCAGCGGGTTGCTTTTATGTTGAGTAAGGTGGAAGGGAAGAAGCACGCCGAAATTGCAGAAATGCTGGGGGTGACCAAAAAAGTGGTGGAATATCGAATTTATTCCGCTTTTGATACCTTAAAGAAGGAGTTGGAACACTTTAAAATAAAATAATCAGGATTTTTTAGCACTCAGTTGTTATATCAATAAATAGGTCAAATATGAATAAGGAAGAGTTAGTGAGAAAATGGTTGAATGATGATCTTAATGCTGAGGAGCTCAAAATGTTTCAGTCGCTGGAAGAATATGCCGATTTCAAGAAAATTTTGGATACTGCAACTTATTTTAAATCGGATGCGGACAATCAGATGCCTTCATTTGAAGTATTTGAATCCCAGTATAAAGCAAAAAATCGGGTAGTTTCAAAAAAGAAGAAAAACTGGATTTGGAAAGTTGCTGCGATATTGGTAATCGGTTTTGGACTTTTTGCAGCTTTTATGTTTAATAGTCAAACAGTTGTTACAACGGTGGCAAGTGAGCAAAGAGAAATAAAGTTGCCCGACCTGTCTTTGGTGACTTTAAACGCGGAAACTAAAATTTCTTTTGATGAATCTAATTGGGATCAATCCAGGACGGTTAAGTTAAAGGGTGAGGCTTATTTTAAAGTTGAAAAAGGGAAAACTTTTGATGTGGTTACCCAGAGCGGAACGGTAACCGTAGTAGGGACACAATTTAATGTAAAGCAACGTCACGATTACTTTGAAGTCGTTTGTTTTGAAGGGAGGGTTCAGGTTGTTGCGGATACATTGAAGCGATTTTTGACTCCAGGAAAGGCTATTAGAATATTAAATAGTAAATTAGAAGAAGGAAATGTGAACTTTGGTAGACCCACTTGGATGGATAACCAAAGTGTGTTTGAAAATGTGCCTTTCAAAGAAGTTTTGGCTGAAATAGAAAGGCAATTTGGAGTTGAGGTGGACTTTGAGAATGTCGATGTGCACCGCTCATTTACTGGAGGATTTTCGCATGATGACCTTGGTAAGGCCTTACAGGCAATCACTGCACCGATGAACATGAGTTTTTCAATAGAAACTAATAATCATATTCTTATACATGCCAATTAAAAGGCAAACTTTTGGGGCTTTCTTATGTTTTATGTTTTTTCTATTTCCTTCGAGTTTCTCACAAGAAATTCAAGGGGATAAGGAACTTCATGATATTCTGCAAGAAGTTCAAAAGCAATATCAAGTTCAATTTAATTATGCCAATGATGTTGTTTCAAAGATTAGGCTTGCCCTCCCTCCCTCAAACCAGTCACTAGATGAAGTTTTGGCTTATCTGAAAAACCAAACAGGTCTATTGTTTATCAAAACAGATGATTATTTTATTTCCATAAAGAAATTGGAGGGTATTGTGATTTGTGGATACTTACTTGACGCCAATACAAAGGAGGCCATTGAAAGCGCAACCATACAATCAGAAATAGATTATGCAGTAAGTGATGAAAACGGTTTTTTTCAGCTCATGGTCAAGGATCAATTTGGAAGGATTGCTTTAAGGCATTTGGGTTATACCTCCTCGGTTAGATTTGTAAAAGATATGGTTGAAGGTGACTGTATTAATTATTTGCTCCAACCAAATTTACAAGCATTAAACGAAGTGGTAATTTCCAATTTTATGACTCAAGGGGTTAATAAGGTTAGTGATGGATCTTTTCAAATAAATTATACAGATTTTGATATTCTTCCTGGAATTGTAGATGCCGATGTACTTTACTCATTACAAGCTTTTCCGGGTGTTCAAAGTGTTAATGAAACAGTCTCAAATATCAATATAAGAGGTGGAACTCATGATCAGAATCTTATATTGTGGGATGGAATAAAAATGTATCAATCAGGGCATTTTTTCGGATTGATTTCTATGTATAACCCACAAATTACAGAGGAAGTATCCTTATTAAAAAATGCGGCTGACGCTTCTTATACAGATGGTGTTTCTGGAACAATTTTAATGAAAACCGATCGTAATATTACGCCTGTTCTTAAAGCCAATTTCGGGTTGAGTTTGATAGATGCCAATGCATTTCTGGACGTTCCTGTAAGTAAAAATTCCTCCGTTCAGATAGCAGGTAGAAAATCGATTAGTGATTTTATAAAAACACCTACGTATAATGAGTTTTTTGATCGCATTTCTCAAGACACCGAAATTGAAGAAAGTGGTTTGGTAACCAACTCTGATAAACAGTTTAATTTTTATGATGCGTCGTTGAGGTGGTTGTGGCAGGTAACTGAAAAGGATCATCTTCGATTCAATTTTTTGAATGTCAATAATGCGTTGCTTTTTAATGAAAACGCAGTAATTAATGATCAAAATGAGTCAAGGGAAAGTAAATTGACCCAGAATAGTTTTGCCGGAGGCTTACTATATACAAGAAATTGGTCGCACTCCTTGCGCTCTGAGATTGAAATTTATGAAACCGATTATAAGTTGAAATCGACTAATGCCAATATATTGGATTCTCAACGTTTTTTACAAGAAAATTCAGTTTCAGAATCTAGCTTCAAACTAAAACTCAATAAATCTTTTAAAGAGTTGTTTAATGTGATGGGCGGTTATCATTTTGTTGAAACTAAAGTTCGCAATTTAGATGATGTTGATAACCCAACCTATAAGCTATTGGTGGCTGAGGTATTAAGAAGTCATGGTGCATTCTTGCAAGGGGGCTATCGATCAAAAAATAGAATGTTGAATTTGGCCGTGGGAGGGAGGTATGAGTATTTGGAAAAATTCAAATCCTATTATTTAGAACCTCGGCTCAATGTTTCTTATCAGATTGTCAATGGCTTGACATTAGAGATTTTAGGAGAAATGAAGCACCAAAGTACCTCACAGATAGTGAATTTTCAAAATGATTTCTTGGGGATAGAAAAGAGAAGGTGGCAGCTAGCAAATAATGAGGATATTCCCATAATGGAAAGTCAACAAGGATCAATAGGTCTAACTTTTGAAAAGCATAAATGGCTTATTAGTATAGAGGGCTATTCAAAAAAGGTGGATGGTATTACAGCACAAAGTCAGGGATTTCAAAACCAATATGAATATATAAGTTCAAGTGGCGATTATGAGGTTTTGGGAGTCGATGTTTTACTTAGAAAGGCATTTGAAAAAATCAATCTTTGGACAAGCTATTCTTACATGGACAATGTCTATCATTTTGATAGTTTGGAAAGTGGGTCTTTTCCTAGTAATTATGATATCACTCATGCTGTAACTCTAGGATGTACTTATTCCAATAAAGGATTTATGCTTTCAGCAGGAGCTAATTGGCATACAGGCAGGCCTATTTCCCAACCTCTTTCAGAATCATCTATTTCAGATGGCCAAGTTATTTTTGGAGAAACCAATGCCAATCGGTTGGATGATTATTTAAGGATTGATCTTTCAGGGTCCTATGATTTTCATTTGCATCGAAAGGCTCGGGCTAAAATAGGTTTTTCCATTTGGAATTTATTGAACCACAACAATGAATTAAACCGATTTTATCAAGTAAACGACAACCAAATAAATGAGGTGGTTCAGCAGGCATTGGGCTTTACCCCTAATGTGTTTCTACGAGCATATTTCTAAAGTTGCGTTAAAACTCATGTTATCCATTTTGAAATTGTACTTTTGAGGCAACCTAAAATTGGAGTCTATGTGGGACGATTTTTTATTTAACGTGGAATACGGAATCCATCATGTTCTGGATATTAATGCATATGACCACGTACTTTTTTTAATGGCTTTGACGGTGCCTTATGTTTTTAAAGATTGGAAACGGGTATTGCTTTTGGTATCTATGTTCACGTTAGGTCATACCTTGTCATTAGTTCTAGCTTCTTATGATGTGGTTAAAGTTAATGGAGCCTTAGTAGAATTTTTAATTCCTGTAAGCATCATGGTTGTAGCCTTGTTTAATGTGTTTACAGCAGGTAAAGGAGCTCAAAAGGAAAAAGTGGGTGTCTTGTTTTTAACCACCTTATTTTTTGGGTTAATTCACGGTTTGGGATTTGCGAGGGAATTTAAGATGTTGGTAGGAGGTAATGATAATAAATTATTAACCTTGGTTGAATTTGCTGTGGGAATTGAAATAGCTCAAGTTATCATTGTATTTATCGTATTGTTTTTGGGATATCTCACCCAAACCTTATTCCGATTTAACAAGAGAGATTGGGTCATGGTCCTCTCCTCTATTGTGGTAGGGTTAACCATTCCAATGATTCTGAACAGCGATTGGTTATCTTAAACTAACTATAAATTTTTCATAAACTTTAATCAACTCGTTGTAATTCAGTTTGCAACCGAGTATCTTAGTTAATCATAAATTTTAATGAAAGAACATAAACAGCTTAAGTACGACAAAGCCTATTTAAGAATGGCCAAAGAGTGGGGGAAATTGTCGTATTGTCAAAGAAAGCAGGTAGGAGCTATTATTGTAAAAGATAGAATGATCATTTCTGATGGATACAATGGAACCCCAACTGGTTTTGAAAATTTTTGTGAAGATGAAGCGGGTTATACCAAATGGTATGTACTGCATGCTGAGGCCAATGCCATATTAAAAGTGGCATCCTCTACACAATCTTGTAAAGGAGCTACGTTATATATAACGCTATCGCCTTGTAAGGAATGTAGTAAACTCATTCATCAGGCGGGAATTACTAGAGTGGTTTATGAAAAACCCTATAAGGATGATTCAGGGTTGCAGTTCATGAAAAAAGCTGGTATCGAACTGAAGTTATTAGAAGATTTAGAAGAAAACATTTGAAATTCAACAAAACATATATCCCCTTATTTTTAGGAATCGCTATAGCGTTTGGAATTTATATTGGAGGTAATCTAGACTATGCTGATGCCAACGATAGATTATTCTCAAGCAATAGTAAAAAAGACAAGCTAAACAGGTTGATAGATTACATCGATTATGAATATGTAGATGATGTCAATACCGATAGCATTGTGGACGTTACTGTTAATGGAATTCTTGAAAATCTAGATCCGCATTCTGTTTATATTCCAAAGGAGGAAATGGAACGGGTCACAGATAACATGAAAGGTGATTTTGTGGGGATAGGAATTAATTTTTATACGTTTAGAGATACCATAACGGTCATTCGCTCAGTGGAAGGAGGTCCAAGTGATCGTGCTGGTATAAAAGGTGGAGATAGAATTATTATGGCTGATGGAGATACCTTATATGGTAAAGACATTGAAAATGATGATATTATTCGAAAACTCAAAGGTCCAGTTAATTCAACCGTTCGTTTAACAGTTTACAGAAAAGATGAAGACCGCCTCTTAAATTTTAAAATCAAAAGAGATCATATTCCTATTGCAAGCGTTGATGCCGCTTATAAACTAACAGAGAGCTTGGGATATATTAAAATCAACAGATTTGCAGAATCCACTTATAAGGAATTTAAAAAGCAACTTACCAAGCTCCAAGATCAAGGTATTACTGAATTGGTTTTGGATTTGAGAGAAAACCCTGGGGGATTTTTAGGGGTAGCAGAGCAAATTGTTGATGAATTTTTAGAAGATGACAAGCTCATTCTTTTCACCAAAAACAAGCGAGGGGATATTGAAAAGAGTTATGCTACTAAAAAAGGAGATTTTGAAGATGGTGAAGTTTATGTATTAATAGATGAAAATTCGGCTTCTGCCAGTGAGATTGTGGCAGGTGCGCTTCAGGACAATGACAGAGGAACTATTGTGGGAAGACGATCGTATGGAAAGGGATTGGTTCAGCGAGAAATGGATCTTGGAGATGGAAGTGCCGTAAGATTAACGGTTTCTAGGTATTATACACCAACAGGAAGATCCATTCAGCGATCTTACACCAACGGCAATCAGGATTATTATGATGAATACTACGAGCGTTTGGAGCGTGGTGAATTACTGGATGGTAGTAAAATAGAGGTTCATGACTCTTTAAAATTCACAACGCCTAAAGGAAAGGTTGTTTATGGCGGGGGTGGTATCATACCAGATGTTTTTGTGCCATTAGATATGGGTATGCAAAATGAAACCCTTACTTATCTTCAAAGACGTGGTTTTATCAGCAATTTTGTTTTTGAGTATCTAGAGGCAGATAGACATGCTTATGATGCTTATGACCGTGATACGTTTATTGATTCCTTTGTTACAGATGATGATTTAGTCTTGGAGTTTCAAAATTATCTAAATGATAAAACCAGGGCCAATATCACTTTTATAGCTTATAATGATGAGGTTAAGCAATACATTAAGGCTAATCTAGCTGATCAATTATACGGTAAAGGCGCCTATGAAGAAATTCTCAATCAAAATGACATCATGATTGATGAGGTCATTCAATTAAGTCAAGATAAACCTTAAATTTTGTCATGAACTTGGGAGTGTTCTCCGTTGTTCCATTTGGTTAAAATATCGGTAGCCACTTGAGCCCCACTACCTGCAGCAATCGAAAATTGACTTCGCCATCCTGCTAAGGACCCGCATACAAATAGCCCATTTTTGATGAGATGATTTTCATTTTTAAGCCAAATTCTATTTTTCTCTTCTTTGGCTCTTGGATGTGGTGCTACAAATTCTTCCAATCCTTTAATGGAGAACAAGTTAGTATAACCAACAGCTATGACTACATTTTTGGCTTGATAGGTGTTTTTATTGGTCCTAACGATATAGAAATGACTCTCTTCATTAATGGAGAGTACTTTTTCTTTTTCAATCTGCTCCAAATGTGGGTATAGCGCCTTTAATTGTGCTTTACCTTCATGCAGAATAGATTCCCCAGTAGTACCTGGGGCCAAACCCAAAACATTATTGAAAAGGGCAGTTTGAAGATGGGACGTTTTTTGATGCATAATGATACCTACCTTTTTGTTCTCTGCATAAGGTTTGCTTCCTGCAGAACCTAAAATTAGGGCGCAAGACATTCCAGAGGCACCACCACCTATGATTAATGCATCAAAAACCATCTTATTTTCCAATTTGTTTTTCGATCTTTTTGGAAATTCTTAAAATTTGTAGCAAAACCAGGGCGCACAAACTTGCCAAAATGGTTATCAAGGCGATAATACTTTGGCCTTCAAAAGGATGGTCAAAGTCGATTTGAGTTATATTGAAGGCCATTAAAATGAGGGCCAACACAGATAAAATGATGATTAAAATTCTCATGTTAAACGAACAATTCCTTAATATTATGTGCAAATAATTTCACGGCAATAGCCAATAGGATTACTCCAAAAACCTTTCTGATAATACTAATGCCACTTGCTCCTATTAACTTTTCAATTTTTGAAGAAGTTTTCAGAACAATATAAATCACCACTACGTTCATAATAACGGCAATGATGATATTCTCGATATGAAATTCAGCTCTTAAAGATAATAAAGTTGTTAAACTTCCGGGTCCTGCAATTAATGGAAATGCAAGTGGAAATACAGTTGCTGTCATGGAGCTGTGCTCGTCTTCTTTATATAAAGTAATCCCTAAAATCATTTCTAGGGCTATGAAAAAAAGAATAAAGGAACCAGCCACGGCAAAACTATTAACCCCAATACCAATTAGTGATAAAATATTTTTACCCAGAAACAAGAATAAAATCATGATGATTCCCGCAATAACAGATGCCTTTTCACTTTGAATATGACCTGCTTTTTTTCTGAGGTCGATAACTATAGGAATATTTCCTATAATATCTATTACGGCAAATAGTACCATAAATGCCGTAAATATTTCTTTTGCATTTAGTTCCATGAGGTTTTTGAAATTTTTTGCAAAAGTAGATGTTTATATCTGATTTACAATGTTATTTGAAAGTTAAACTTTACCTATTTTTGCAGCATGTTTCAATTAGGAAAAACCATAATATCGGAAGAAATCATTGAAAATGATTTTGTTTGCAATTTGTCGGCATGTAAAGGAGCTTGTTGTGTTGAGGGGGATGCTGGCGCGCCCTTAGAGGAGAATGAGACTCAAATTTTAAAGGAGATCTACCCTAAGGTGAAACCCTTTTTAAGAGAGGAAGGAATTAAGGTGATTGAGGAACAAGGAACATTTATAACAACCGATTTAGGTGAGCTAGAGACGCCATTGATAGATGGGGCAGATTGTGCTTATGTGATCTTTGACAATAAAGGTACGGCGCTTTGTGGTATTGAAGAGGCTTACAATAAAGGTGTCATTGATTGGAAAAAACCTGTTTCTTGCCATTTGTATCCAGTTAGAGTTAAGGATTATTCTGAATTTTCTGCAGTAAATTATAATAAATGGCATATTTGCGACCCAGCTTGTAGCTTAGGTGAAGAACTTCAGGTGCCGGTTTACAAGTTTGTTAAGGAGGCTTTAATTAGGAAATTTGGAGAGGATTGGTACGAGGAATTGGAAAAGGTAGCTCAGGATTATTGAGTTAAGCTGTTTTTAAGACCATTGATTTTACCGGGATGTCAATCGTGACTCGTGTCCCCGAAGCTTTTCCGTTTTCAACCAAATCCTCTATTTTGAGTTGGTAACTGGAGGTGTAGGATTTAGAGAAATTTTCCAAACGGGCTTTTGTTAGGTCAATTCCCACAGATTTTCTTTTTAGTTTTTTCTTGCTTTTAATTTTTTGTGAAGCTTCCCTACCTATGCCATTATCTGTGATGGTTATTGCTATGTGATCAAAGCTTTTCTTTTTCACAAAGACATCAATTTGTTTCACGCCTTCTTTGTTAGATAATCCATGCCAAAGAGCGTTCTCCAAGAATGGTTGGAGTAGAAGTGAAGGTACTTTAATCAATAGTGGATTGACTCCAGGTTCTACATCAACACGATAATCAATTTCATTTGAGAATCGCATGTTTTCAATATTCATATAGAGTTGCATTGTATCCAATTCATCCTGAAGTGAAATTTCTTTTTCAGTGGATGCTATTAAAATGCGACGCATCAATTTTGAAAATTTGTTTAAATAATAAACAGCATTTTCCTTTTCGTTATTGACTATGTAAAGTTTGATGGAGTTTAAAGAGTTGAAAATGAAGTGCGGATTCATTTGGTTTCTCAGCATCTCCTGCTCTAAAGAAAAAATTCTTTTTTCGTTCTTAAGCTTACGTTGTCTATAAAGTACAAGTAAAATTCCAATAAGTAATAATCCTCCAAGAAGACTTAATAATCCTATTTGTTTGTTTTGTTTAAGTTTGAGTTTTACAATTTCATTTTCGTCTGCCAATGCACGAATTTGATTATTCTTTTTCTCACTTTCATATTCAAGAATAAGGTCATTAACATACTGGATGTTTTTACGATGTGTTATAGCTTTATCCAGCTCTACATACTTTTTATGATAGTCTAATGAGGTTTTAAAGTTGCCTTGTTGTTCGTGTAGTTCAGAAAGGTAGCTATAGGCTTCAGATTCGTAAGATGTGTAGTTGAATTCTTTACATAGATCTACGCTTTTGAGGAGATTGCCCTCTGCTTTTTGATAATCCTTTAATTTAAGTTGGGTAAGACCAAGGTTGAGATAGCTGGTGGCAATATAGTATTGGTCGCTTATCTTTAAAGCCTTTTCAAGAGCTTCTTCAATCATTGGGAGCGCTTTTTCATAGTCTCCTTTTTTTATTTCTATTTTAGCAATGCTGTTGTAACAAATTACGCGACCAACCTCAGAATCAATAATATTGTTGTATTTAAGTGATTTGTTGTAATTTACCAAGGCTGAGTCAATAAGTCCTTTTTCTTCTAAGGCATATCCAATGTTTTGGTAATTGATTGCTAGTCCCAAACTATTTTTTGTGTCAGATTCTATTTTTAAAGACTTTTTGAATTGACTTATGGCTAAATCGTATTGTTGTAGCAATAGGTAAATATTACCCATGCTATTTTGTGATACCGCAATACTTTTGATGAGCTCATCTGAAGGGTTTTCTGTATTTTCTGAAATCTCTAAAGCTCTTTTATGGTAGTCTAATGCAGCCCTTACGTTATCTTGTCTGCGATATACAACTCCTAACATATTTAGGCTGATGACTTGAAGCTCTTTATTATTTGCTTTAATAGCAATTTCATTGGCTTTATCGTGCATTTCAATAGACTTGGAATAGGAAGAAAGGTTTCTATAAACAATTCCTAAAGCATTCAGGGTATAGCTTTGTCCTTCTAAATAATTGGCCTTTTTGGATTGCTCCAAAAAGTATTTCATTTTTAGGGTGTCTCTATTCTGTTTAGATAATTGGTCGTTAATGCTTGCGTAATCTTTGGTTTTTGTAGAAATGATTTTCTCAATAGTTGCTACAAATTCATCAGTCAATATAGGTTCTTGACCCCAAATGGAAGTTTTCAGACAAAAGAAAAGGATCAAAAATGAAATGATTTTTACAAAACGCTTTATGTGATATGGACGAGTCATTAAAATTTATTCAAGAAATCTGATTTTCGTTTTCTGGCCACAGGGATTTTATCGTTGCTAGTCATCACCACATAGCCATCATTTTTCACAAATTCCTTGATTTTGTTTAGGTTGATGATATATGAGTTGTGGATCCTAAAAAAAACACTCTCCGGTAGTAGTGCGTTAATATCCTTTAATTTTTTTGTCACTACCATTTTTTGATGGTTATTCAAGTGAATGGTGCTATAATTTCCATCAGATTCAATGTACAAAACATCATCAATATCCAAAAAAATAAGTTTACCATCGGTATTTAAGGTCAGTTTTTGATGTTTTAGTTTGGTATTAAAATTTAAAAGGACTTCTTCTACCCTTGAAAGCGAAAGAGCACTTGTCATGTGTTTCTTTACTTTCTTGATAGTGTCCTTTAAATCATCAGAATCAATGGGTTTGAGTAGATAGTCAATCGCCTCATTTTTTAAAGCTTTTAGAGCATATTCATTATAGGCTGTTGTAATGATGATTGCAAAGTCCTTGTGCACTAATTTATCTAAGAATTGAAAGCCATCCATTGAGGGCATGTTGATGTCTAAGAACAAGCAGTCGGTAGGGGATTCATCCAGGTAATCAAGAGCAAGTTCAGGAGAAGTAAATGACTTCACAACTTTAATTTCATCCTTGAAATTTTCCAGTTCCCAAGTTAGGCTTTGAATAGCCTTAGGTTCGTCGTCAACAATCACTGCTTTTATCATAAAACCAAAGATAACAATATATTAAATGTAAAGGGTTTGGGGTTGTATATTTGGTAATATTTTATGTGTGAATTGTACATTTTATGGTGTTTTCTGGTTTAAAAACATAAAAAATTACCATTTATACAAAATTTGATACCAACTATACAATTGTCGCCCTAAAAACCTGAAAGATTTATGATATTTGTCTCAGCTATTAATTAAAAGGGAAAAAGCATTCAATCAAATTGGTATGCTATTAATCAATCAGAAAGCCAGTTTTATAACTGGCTTTTTGATTTTTTGTCTTTTTATTAACAATGACTTTCTTCTTTTCTGGACTAAAAAATTGCTTGGTTTTTATCAATAATAGTGCTTGCTTAAGGTGATTTAGTAGGGTAAATCTTATTTTTTTTAATTTATTACTATTTTTTATTTAACAAACACATATACAGTGTTTTATGGCTTTTTAGTTGATTTTCGATTAAAGATTATTCGTTAACGCCGTGTTAAAAACTTGTTGAAAACGTTTGATTCAAAATCTTTCTTTTTCAATCACAATTGGCAATATTTGTTAGACCAAATCTCTACAAAAATTTTCGTCTAACTAATTTAAAAGCAGTTAAATCTAATGTCTCAAGCCGTAGAACCCATCCTTCAAGAAAACAAAGATAGATTTGTTATTTTTCCTATTCAGCATCATGATATTTGGGAATGGTATAAAAAATCGGAAGCAAGTTTTTGGACGGCAGAAGAGATTGACTTGCATCAAGATCTAACTGATTGGAATAGTAAATTGAATAATGACGAAAAGTATTTCATTAAACATATTTTGGCATTTTTTGCAGCTAGTGATGGTATTGTAAATGAAAATTTGGCCGAAAATTTTGTTAATGAAGTTCAGTATAGTGAAGCCAAATTTTTCTATGGGTTTCAAATCATGATGGAGAACATCCATAGTGAAACTTATTCGCTTCTGATTGATACTTACGTGAAGGACGAAAAGGAAAAGGATGTTTTGTTTAAGGCAATAGAAAATTTTCCTGCTATTAAAAAGAAAGCCGATTGGGCTTTAAAATGGATTGAGTCACCTAGTTTTGCCGAACGCTTAATCGCCTTTGCAGCGGTTGAAGGTATTTTCTTTTCTGGAGCCTTTTGTTCTTTGTTTTGGTTGAAAAAACGCGGCTTAATGCCAGGGTTGACTTTTTCAAATGAGTTGATTTCTAGAGATGAAGGCGTACACTGTGATTTTGCAGTGCATCTTCATAACCACCATTTGGTGAATAAAGTTCCAAAAGAACGTATCAAAGATATTTTGACGAATGCATTAGATATAGAAAGAGAGTTCATTACCGAGTCACTTCCTGTAAGTTTGATTGGTATGAATGCTAATCTAATGACCCAATATTTGGAGTTCGTTACCGATAGACTTTTGACTGAGCTAGACTGTGAAAAGGTATACAACACCACTAATCCTTTCGACTTTATGGACATGATTTCTTTACAAGGAAAAACTAATTTCTTTGAAAAGCGCGTGTCTGAATATCAAAAGGCAGGCGTCCTAAATAAGGAGGAGGAAGAAGATAAATTCAAATTTGATGCTGATTTCTAGTCGGTATTAATTTCCAAACATATAAATATCGGGGTGTTGAAACTTGTGTTCTGTATCCCAAATTCTTTAAATAAACCCGCTGGATTTTAAATTCTTGAAATTCGGACAGTAGCTAATTAACCCTTTTTCTGAAGGCGTATCAGAAAAATAAAAACAAACTAAATTATGTATGTAGTAAAAAGAGACGGTCGTAAAGAGCCGGTGATGTTTGATAAAATCACCGCTAGAGTAAGAAAGTTATGCTACGGATTAAACGAGCTCGTTGATCCGGTTAAAGTAGCCATGAGAGTTATTGAAGGTTTGTATGATGGTGTTACCACCAGCGAATTGGATAATTTGGCAGCAGAAATTGCAGCTACATTAACTACGGCACATCCAGATTATGCGCGTTTAGCGGCTAGAATCTCAGTTTCTAACTTACATAAGAATACTAAAAAGACCTTTAGTGAGGTCATGCATGATTTATATACCTATGTAAACCCAAGAACTGGAAAGGAAGCTCCTTTGTTATCTGATGAGGTTTATAAAGTGATCATGGATAATCGTGAAGTTCTCGATTCAACTATTATTTATAATAGAGATTTTGGATATGACTATTTTGGTTTTAAAACCTTGGAGAGATCTTATCTTTTAAAAATAAATGGACAGATAGCAGAGCGTCCGCAGCATATGTTGATGCGTGTAGCCGTGGGAATTCATATGGATGATTTGGAAGCTGCTGTTGAAACTTATGAGTTGATGTCCAAAAAATACTTTACGCATGCTACACCAACGTTATTTAATTCGGGTACGCCAAAACCACAAATGTCTTCTTGTTTTTTATTAACCGTTAAGGAAGATAGTATTGATGGTATTTATGATACGTTAAAGCAGACAGCCAAAATTTCCCAATCTGCTGGAGGTATTGGGTTGTCTATTCATGATGTGAGAGCTACAGGTAGTTATATTGCGGGAACTAACGGAACTAGTAATGGAATCGTGCCTATGTTGCGGGTTTTCAATGATACCGCACGTTATGTAGATCAAGGAGGAGGAAAGCGTAAAGGTAGTTTTGCGATTTATATGGAGCCATGGCATGCCGATATTTTTGACTTTCTGGATTTAAAAAAGAACCATGGTAAGGAAGAAATGCGTGCGCGTGACTTGTTTTACGCCATGTGGATTCCAGATTTGTTTATGAAAAGAGTTCAAGAAGATGGTCCTTGGACTTTGATGTGTCCAAATGAATGTCCTGGTTTGCCTGATACTCATAGTGAAGAATTTGAAGCTCTATACCTAAGGTATGAGGAAGAAGGAAAGGGAAGAAAGACCGTGAAGGCTCGTGAACTTTGGGAGAAGATTTTGGAATCTCAAATTGAAACCGGAACACCTTATATGTTATATAAGGATGCAGCCAACCGCAAGTCAAACCAAAAGAATTTAGGAACCATTCGTTCTTCTAATTTATGTACTGAAATTTTGGAGTACACAGCGCCTGATGAAGTAGCCGTTTGTAATTTGGCGTCTATTGCATTGCCTATGTTTGTGAAGGATGGCAAATTTGACCATAAAGAGTTGTTTAGGATTACTAAGCGAGTTACAAAAAATTTAAATCGTGTCATCGATAGAAATTACTACCCGGTAGAAGAAGCTAAAAATTCAAACTTCCGTCACAGACCAGTTGGGTTAGGAGTGCAGGGATTGGCAGATACCTTTATTAAATTGAGGATGCCTTTTACCAGTGATGAGGCCAAAAAATTGAATCAAGATATTTTTGAAACGCTTTATTACGCAGCCGTTACTGCTAGTATGGAAGAAGCTAAAGTGGATGGCGCCTATCAAACCTATGAAGGGTCTCCTATCAGTCAAGGAGAATTCCAACACAATCTTTGGGGAATTAAAGATGATGAATTGAGCGGAAATTGGGATTGGGAGAAATTGAGAAAAGAGGTCAAAAAACATGGTGTAAGAAACTCTTTATTAGTAGCGCCTATGCCAACTGCCTCAACGTCTCAAATTTTAGGTAACAACGAATGTTTTGAGCCTTATACTTCAAATATATACACTCGTAGAGTTTTGTCAGGAGAATTTATTGTAGTTAATAAGCACCTATTGGAAGATTTGGTTGAGTTAGGTCTATGGAATGAAGGCTTGAAACAAGAAATCATGAGAGCCAATGGTTCAATTCAAGATATTGACATTATTCCACAAAACATTAAGGAGCTTTACAAGACAGTTTGGGAGTTAAGTATGAAGGATATTATTGATATGTCCCGCCATAGAGGATACTTCATTGATCAATCCCAATCTTTAAACTTGTTTATGGAAGGTGCTACCATGGCAAAACTAACCTCTATGCATTTCTATGCCTGGAAAAGTGGTTTGAAAACGGGAATGTACTATTTAAGAACGAAGAGTGCTGTAGATGCTATTAAGTTTACTTTGGATAATACCAAAAAAGAGCAAAAAACGGAAGCGCCGATTATAGATGAAAAGGTAGTAGCTCAACAGAAAGATAAGGCGGCTAAAACAGCTGCGAAATTTGCCCAAGAAACCACCGAAGTGGAGCCAATGTCACCAGAAGAGTTAAAAGCTCTTATATCTCAAGCAAAGGAGTCAGAAGGTGATGATTGCTTAATGTGTGGATCTTAATTTTTTAAAAAGTGTTAATAAAAAAAGCATCTCAATTCGAGATGCTTTTTTTTGTATTAGAAGAAAGAAGATTTTATTCTTCCTCATTTGTAGCTCTTGGCTTAGCAGGTTTTACTGAATCATCATGAGAATGATAATACTCCTCCATTAAATTCATGGTTGCAGTCAAGAGGTCCTTAGTTTCTAGAAGGATGCTAAAGTATAAGGTGGTATTTTTTGGACTTGATTCTTCAGATCTTGTTCTTTCTACTTGATGCTGAATTTTCTCCTTTACCAGGGCGTATACCTCATTTTTACTACTTAATATAGCTCCAATTTTTTCAAATGACCCCGAGTCAAAGGCATCTTTGGTATCATTGAATAAAATTTCAAATTTATCATCAACCTCCTTAAGTTCTTTTATTTGGCTGAATTTTAGTTTTTTATGATTGTTGTTGATATGCTTATGACTCACTTTTGAAATATATTCCAATGATTGAGCCATGTCTTGCAAATAACCTAGAACATGAATGTAGAAATTGCTTGCTCCAATGCTAGATTCATCTAAGTTTTTAATAAAGTAAAAAATATTGTCTCGAAGTTCATCAATCTCATTAGATAATTTCAAAACTTGCTTTCTATTCTTTTTAAGTAAAGCCAAATCTTGTTTAGCGAGACCATTTATAGCATTGCTATAAATTTTATTTCCTCTCTTAACGACATTTGCAATGTTTTTTGCACTTTCGTGAATAACACCCTGGATAGAGCTATTTTCAGAATAAGTCAAGCTATCTTCGGCCTTAGTTTCAGAACTTTGTCTTCTATGAGTAATGTAATTTCTAGCAATTAAAATAAGCGCTAGTAAAAGAAGTACCGGAACCATTACTTTAACATTCCAATTGATCAAATAGGCAATCAAGCCTGCGGCAATAAACGCCATGAATGCGGTGAAGAACCATCCTCCAATGACGTTAAGAACTCCAGCAACCCTATAAACGGCACTTTCGCTTCCCCAAGCTCTATCTGCTAAAGACGTTCCCATGGCAACCATGAAGGTTACATAGGTAGTTGAAAGAGGTAATTTCATGGATGTTGCTAATGAAATTAATGCGGCAGCTACTGTTAAGTTAATGGCTGCTCTAACCATGTCAAAAGCCGGTTGATCTTCTGCTTTGTATTTAGAAACGGCGGCAGTAGGTTTGGTAAATTGTTTTTCGATTTTTTCTTGCCAAGAACCTGGTAACAAATAGCTAGAAAATTGAGACATCGCTATAGCCGATCTTACAAAACCACGTGATAAGAAATTTGGTTGGAATCGTTCCTTGCCATCACCTTCTCTTGATAAGTTGATTTCTGTTTCGGTAACTTTTTTTGCTTTTGAAGACAACCATAAGGTTGCTACCATTATCAATCCTGAGATAACTAGCATTATAGTAGGTGTTGGCACTTTTTCAGCCAAGACACCCATACTGAAAGCATCAGCTGAAACTCCAGAGCTTACCCAAGCGTTGTAGGATTGGTAACCAGCTATAGGAACACCAATAAAATTAACCAAGTCGTTTCCTGCAAAAGCCAAGGCCAAAGCAAAGGTTCCAACTGTAATGATTAATTTATAGATATTGGTTTTAAAAATGATCATTAAAGCATAGGATATTAAAGTCCAAAGAACAAAACTTAAAGCGACAATGATCAGTACTTTTTCTTCAAGAAATTTACTGATTTTCATTCCACCTAGAATATCCAATTCTTGACCTGCAAAAGCAGTCCCTTTAATACCTTTTAAGAAGATAAAATAGGTAATAGACGCTAATGCAAATCCTCCAAATACTGCACCTACCCATTTTGATTTGTTTAAAAAATTGTAGGATAACAATAATCTGGTTACCCATTGAATGATAGCCCCTACTGAAAAGGCTACAACCACCGAGAGTAAAATCCCAAAAATAATTGAGGTTGCTTTGGAGGTATTGATGTAATTTACTACATCAGAAAAATCTCCGTTTTGATGGGCAATTTTAATAAGAGCCATTGCAACAGAAGCACCTAATAGTTCAAATACAATAGAAACCGTAGTTGAAGTAGGCATCCCGACCGTGTTAAAAAAATCAAGAAGTAAGATGTCGGTTATCATGACAGCCATGAAAATAATCATGATCTCGTCAAACATAAACTCATGAGGGTTAAAAATCCCTTTTCGAGCAACCTCCATCATACCGCTGGAGAATATGGCTCCCACCGCGATACCAATACTGGCAACAATCATAATGGTTTTAAAGGAGATTGCTTTAGAACCAATTGCTGAATTTAAAAAGTTTACAGCATCATTACTAACCCCAACTACCAAGTCAATAACTGCTAAGGTAGCTAAGGCAATAACCATTAATAAATAAATATTATCCATGTGTTTTAAGAAATAGAGGCAAATATCTATAGTGTATTATTTAGACATGTTACCTTATTGTTATTTTTTATTTTAAAAGTGAATTTCTACCTGTAATCTGGCTAAAACACTATCATTTGATTCGGAATTCAAATATGAGAAATCCGTCTGTAACTTTAATTTATGTCCAACAAAATATTTTGATATTCCTAAGGTATAAGAATTCATTCTATCTGCATTGGTAATTTCTTCAAATTCATTGTTTGAATAACGACCAGAAAACTCCCAATTGTTTTTTAATAAATAGCCCGACTGAATGTTGTACCCCTTTCCTATTAAAACAATATCCCCGGTTTCTGTGCCATCAGAATTTTTAGCGATTGGGTCATCGGCATTTCTTTTGGCATATTCCCCCATGATAGATAAACCTTTATACTTAAACATGAAGTCGGCAAAGATTGTAGAGATGTTGGTTTGATATAAACCTAAATCATTTTCCATATATGAGCCCATATTACTTCGAGTTCTTACCGCATCTTGATTGTAATCATAGGTGACTGCTAGCGATAGTTTTGGGGTTTGAGTTCTTAACAAGTCGCTCCCCATGTAATCTTCTTTTTTATCAAATTCACCAAATGGAAAGACCTCTAATCGGCCCGTGTATTGATAGCCTCCTTGATTCCCTGTGGTTACATTTCTTCCTTCTCCTTGTGAAATAGATACAATTTCCTTCATGACAAGAGAATTTCCTATGGCTGTTTTATGGTGTAATTGTAATCCAATATCTCTATCAATGTTAAATCGAGAATTTAAAATGGAGCGGTCTACAAATTGAAGGTTGGCAGAGGAAATAACCCTTTCCCTGTTTCCCGGTAATTTGGTTTGTCCGAACCAAAGTACAAAATTCTCATAGAATTTCCATTTTAGAACGGCATCCATTACATATCGAGGCGTATTGCCCGTGTATTTTGAACCTCCTGAGATGTCTCTGTTTGACAAGCCTATTTCAAGCTTATAAACAAGTTTTGGCGAAAATGCGTATCCATCAAATTTTAACCTTGATCTTCTAATAAGAGTATTAGTGGTTTGATCCGAAAGTTTTTGGTAGGAATAATCCCATGAGGACGAAGAGAGTACTTGAAATCTTGCTCCAAGTTTCATGGTCCATGAGCTATCTTTTGCTTTTAGATTTAAAAGGCCTTTGCCAAAGGTAGAAGTCTCTATTGTTTGGCTACTAGAAAAGTGTATTGCAAATAGCATTAGCGCTATTGCGATTATTTTCTTGTTCATTATTATGTATTAGTTTTTGTCGCTGCAAAGAACTTACTCTAATGTTAACTTAATGTTTCCTTAATATTAAGTTTAAGTATAAAAAAACTGCCTCCAACGAGGCAGTTTCCATAGAACATACTATTGGTAGTCGACAAAAACTAATATTTCATATGAACTATTCGTAGTGTTTATAACAACGCTACAAATATCCTTTAGAATGTTAACTTCTATGTAATCATAATATTAATTTAATATTAAGAATGTTAAATTCTTCGCATTTTAAAAACTTAACATTGGGTAAGTAATTGAAAAACAGGTAAATACGCGTTTAATGTTATCTAAGTGTTAAGAAAAGGTTTCCTGAAAGTAAATTATTGACTATATTTGAGTAAGAAACAAAATAATAAACCCAAACAGACATGAAAAAATTAGTGATTTTAGTGATGATGTTGGCTGGAGTTACATCATTTGCACAAAGTAAATTAGGGTCTAAGATAGAAAAGTCAAATAAATTGTATGAGGCGACGTATTACCATGATAATGGTGTAGTGAGCCAAACAGGATATTTTAACCAAGCGGGCAAATTACAAGGCACTTGGACGAGCTTTGATCTTCAAGGAAACAAACTTGCTCAAGGTAAATATGATAATGGCCAAAAAGTAGGCAAGTGGTTTTTCTGGACAGAAACATCTTTAAAGGAAGTAGATTACAGCAATAATACCATTGCCAGTGTAAGCGAATGGACAAATAAAGCTCATATAGCTTCTAGAGATTAGGTTTCTAAAAGAATCTTCTAATAAAATAAAAAAGCACCCTGTTTAGGGTGCTTTTTTATTTATAGTTCACTTTCTAATTATTCATGAGTCCATCCTGCTCCCCAAGAAGTATAATCAGTTCCGGTACCATTACCATCACCAGTGATGATGTCACCTTCAGTAAAGGTCACACCTGTATCATTTTTAACTTTAGTTGTAACATCGTTAAAAGTAACATCAGTAATATGTAAGTCACCACTAATTACACCAGCTCCTGTTGGATTGTCTCCTGAGTCACCGTCTAAATCAAAACCTTCATCAAAACCTTCAATAAGAACATTGTTAAAGATACCTTGAGTACCAGCTCTTAAACGAACAGCTTCATTTCCAGTCTCAGATCCTAATCCAACAATGTGAAGATTATTGATAGTTGGCTTGGAATAGTAACCAGCAGCGTTGCTATAATCAGTATTGTAACCATCAGCTTCAATACCTTTATCATGGTCTCCCATATGCTCAATGTAAACATCGGTTAGTGTGCCAGAAAATCCTTCAGTCCAATCAACTGAATCGTCTTCCATACCAATCATTGAAATGTGACTTGCATTTACAGTTCCACCAAAAAACTCAATACCGTCATCTTTTCCAACATAACCTTGAATGTAATTAACAGTTGTACCATTACCTACACCATAAAAAGAAAATCCATTGTTTTCAGATTGACCATCTGCAGCACCACCACCATATTCAACACGAACATATTGTAATGATCCAGAGTTATCAGCTTCATTGGTTCCACCGTAAGGTAAACTTGCAATTTCAGAAGTTGAAGTTGCAGATCCAGTAACTGAATTGATAGGAGCTCTTCCTAATAAGATTAGTCCTCCCCAATCTCCAGCTGCAGGGTTAGTTGCATTTGATGTAAACACAATTGGGCAATCTGCCGTACCGTTAGCATCAATTTGAGCGCCTTGAGCAATAGCAACATATACATTAGCGCCAGCAGCTAAAGCTTCAATAGTCATACATGGAGGAATAGTTAAAGTTGTTCCAGAAGCCATGATAAGTGGGCCATTAATTACATAATTGTTATTAATGTCTAAAGTTAAATCTGAAGTATAAGTACCAGATAAGTAAACAGTTTCACCAGTGTTTCCGCCGTTACCACCTTCAATTGTGGTGCTGTTGTCACTGTTATCATTGATCACGATATCCGCAGTGTCGTCTGTCGTACATGAGAATAGCATTGAAATAATTGCTAATCCTAAAATAAAATTATTTTTCATCTTTTTCGAGTTTAATTATTTTTCTATTGTTAAAATTATGGGTTGTTAAAAATTGTATTTAAGTTGTAATCCAACATTCATACCTCGTTTATAGTCTGAAACACCTTTCCCATTTACCGAGTTAACAGTAATATCTCCTAAAGTTGTTTCTCTGAAGTATCCGATGTTAGGATTTAAAAGATTGGTTGCGCTAAGATTGATTTCAAAATTTTTATTAATGGTGTTTTTCCAGATAAAGTCTAAAGTAGGAACACCTTTTTCGATAACATTTCCTAATTGACCAGATCCTAATGCATCAATTCTATCAGAAAAATATGAGAATACTAAATTGGCAACCGGTTTATAACTTGCGCTGAAATTAGGTGAAAAACTGATGTCTGCATTAATAATGAACGGAGAGGCTCCTTGTAGTTCGTCTTCAGTACGGTTTGAGAATCCAACATTATAGGTGTCGCCGTCAATTTCAGAATACAAATCTTGTTGTGTATGCATGTAGGTGGCATTCATTCCCATAGATAGAATGGATTCATCATCAGCATCTGCGATTAAATTTTTCTTCACCTCTAATTCAACACCATATACGCGGGCCTTATCACCAGTTCTAAAGTAACGTTGAGTACCTGTCGCGTCTGCACCAACCACTAAGTTGATGGGGTCGTTGATTTCTTTGGCGAAACCTGCCATAGAAAAGATTTCACTTTTACTGAAAAACCATTCGTACTTTAAGTCGATGTTGTAAACTTTTGAATAACCTACTTCTAAAAGATCTGGGTTACCACCAACTCTCGTTGATACATCCTCATAAACGAATGGAGCAACTTCTTTAAATTCTGGTAAGGATATGGTTTGACTTCCTGTAAGTCTAAGGTTCATATCATCATTTAAAGCATATTTAATATTTAAACTAGGTAGAAAGAAATTATCATAAAATGATTTTGTGTCTTCCCCATTTGAACCTAAGTTGATCACATCGTATTCAATACTTTGATCAATAGATTCTAGTCTTACACCTGGAACAAATAACCACTTTCCAGCCTTGATTTCTGCATTTAAATAACCAGATTGAATATTCAATAGACCCTTATAAGTGTTTTCTGGTAAACCTGGTCTGTTGGTGTTTGATAATCCTGGGTAAGGATTTAAAACATTGATATCGTATATGCCTTCTTCAGAAGCAGGATTAATTCTCAAGTTATCTAAGGTAAAAATGGCATTGAAATTATTTACATTGGTAATTTGATAATTACTATCTAGAATGTCATATCCGTAGCGTATGTTATTAAATGTTCTTGTTTTGCTTCTTCCATTGTACCCAAAGTTTAATTTGAATTTGTCAGAAATGTTGTAAGCAAGGTTTAATCGACCATTGTACTCTTCATCTTCAATGTTTTGGAAGTAGCGTTGGTTGTCAAATGCAACGTTGCTATAGAAGATGGGATTAGTAGTTGGATCATTGTCCAAAGCATAATCATAGTTTTCTAAACTGATACGTTTTCTATCTGGCTGTTTGGCATAAACAACATTATAGCCCAATCCCCAATCTAAATCAACTTTTCCAGAGGTGTGCTCTCCTAAGATTTGATTTACAAAAATTTGATTTTGGTCAAATTGAACATTCATTTGATAAAATCCTTTATCTGTATCAGCAATACCATCACGGTTTCTTCCTAAACCATCTATTCCATAGTATCCAACAACGTCTGAAGAACTGTTGATAAATAAAGAGTTATAGGATAATTTATTGTTGTCATCAATACGGTAATTAAGGTTTGCCATAGCAGTAGTGTTTGTGGTATATTCATACTCTTCTGCACTATCTTCAAAGGCTTTTTTCTCTGTTAAGGTATAATCAATGTTAGAACCTTTACGGTATTCAAAATTGTTTCCAAAAGAACCGGTAACAAACAAGCTCAAGCGTGAACCGTTTTTAAAGTCGAATGATTTACCTCCCGAAGCACCATAGGTAACATTAATTGGGGTTCCTGCATCTACTGGGTCAATACCATGAGAAAGAATAATGGCAAATGGATTGTGTTCGTATCTTCCGTAGTATCCAAAATATCCTGTTCCTTCACTTCTTACAAAGCTTTTATCGATGGCATTAGAATTGAATCCACTTCCAACAAATACTTCTAGCATGCCATCGCCTTTGTAGTTTTTAGAAGTAACATCTACATTACCTGCAGAGAAGTCGCCGTAGTACTTGCTTGAATAAGCTTTACTAATGGATACATTTTCAATAATATCTGAAGAAAAAAGATCTAGATTGATATTTTTCTTGTTAACATCATTTGATGGTAATGCCAAACCATTCATTGTGGTGTTTTGGTACCTGTCGCCTAGACCACGCACATAAACGTTACTTGAACCTTCTTGCTTAGAAATACCAGATATTTTAGCAACAGCAGCAGCGGCATCGCTCACCCCTTTTCTTGAAAGTTCTTCGGCTCCTATACTTTGCTTAATCTCAACAGCTTTCTTTTGCTCTAAAAGTAAGGCAACCTCACTTTCTCTTTTTGTTGTTGTAGTGATTACAATTTCGTCTAGGGCAGCAGCATTTGCTCCCATAGGTACATTTAGTTCTGTTACTTTTCCAGGTTCAACAGTTACAGTGATTTCTTGTGATTCATAACCAACAAAACTAAACACCAAGGTGTAGGTTCCAGGATCTATGTTTTCTAAAGCATATAAACCATCAAAATCAGTAGTTGTTCCTTTAATGGTCCCTTTAATTAATACATTGGCAAAAACCAATGGCTCATCATTAGCTTCTTTATCAGTCAATTTACCAACGATAGAACCTGATTCTTGAGCGTAGGTAAATATGGAAGTTAATAAGGTAAATACGAATATAAGTCGTTTCATTTCTCGGTTTAATTTCATGGGGCAAAGAAACCTCGATTATGTAAAGTTTAAGTTAATCACAGGTTAAACATCCTTCATTAAAATGTTACCTAAAGGTTAGGTAAAGCCTATATTTTTTAAATTTCGAAACAATTTTTTAACATGGTAATGGCTATATTGCGATGCATTAAATCTTTAATATGAACTGGGAGCAATTACTTTCTTTAAAACGTTTTGGAGACACAAATAAAAGGCTCAGGAATGAGCAGGATGAAACCCGGTTGGGATTTGAAGTGGATTATGATCGTATTATATTTTCATCAGAGTTTAGAAGTCTTCAAGATAAAACCCAAGTGATACCATTGTCACAAACAGATTTTGTTCATACCAGATTGACTCATAGTTTGGAGGTAAGCGTGGTAGGAAGAACCCTGGGTAGGAGAGTTGGAGCAAAGATTATAGAAAAGTACCCCCATCTTACTACTATACATGGATATCAAGCGAATGACTTTGGTGCTATTGTGGCAGCTGCCGCTTTGGCTCATGATATTGGGAATCCACCATTTGGACACTCGGGTGAAAAGGCTATCGGGGAATTTTTTAAAACTGGTAAGGGATTTCGATTTAAAGAGGTATTAAGTGATAAGGAGTTTCAAGATTTATGTGATTTTGAAGGAAATGCCAATGGTTTCAAGATACTAACTGAAAGTAGAGCCGGTAGGGAAGGAGGCCTTCGGTTGAGTTATGCTACTTTGGGTGCATTTATGAAGTACCCAAAAGAATCTCTACCTAAAAGGCCTACTAAGCATATCGCAGATAAAAAGTTTGGTTTTTTCCAGAGCGAAAAAGACGCCTTTATGGATGTGGCAAGTGATTTAGGTTTGATTGAAACTAGAACTGGTTCCACAGTCAGTTTTGGACGCCACCCATTAACATATTTAGTTGAGGCAGCCGATGATATTTGCTATACTATAATTGATTTTGAAGATGGAATAAATATGGGGCTTATTCAAGAAGAATATGCTTTGGAATATTTGATTAATTTGGTCAGGGATTCCATAAATGCCAATAAGTACCACCAACTAACCAATACCAAGGATCGGGTTAGTTATTTAAGAGCGTTAGCAATTAATACACTTATCAATGAGGCCGTGGATGTCTTTGTGAAAAACGAGGAAAGCATATTAAAAAATGAGTTCGGTGTTTCCCTGTTGGATAAATGTCAATATGAAGCCCAAATTTCCGACATTATTAAATTAAGTGTAAAACAAGTTTATCAATCCGAGGAAGTTATCGGGAAGGAGATAGCAGGGTATGAAGTTTTGAATGATCTTTTAACTGTCTACACCAAGGCGTTAGATAACTTTATGAAAGGGGAAACATCCAATTATGATAAACTTATTCTAAAGACTTTAGAAAAACATCTTTCATTACATGAGAACATGACAACTTATGAAATGTTGATGATGGTTTGTAATTATGTAGCAAAACTATCAGATAGTAATGCCATTCTGACTCACAAAAAGATAAAAGGAACTTATTTGTAATTTAGTTCTTTCAAGATGCAGTTTTTAATGGATTCAGTATCAATACCACATATTTTTTGGAGTTCTGGAATCGTTCCTTGTTCAATAAATTGATCTGGAACTCCCAAAATTTTTATACGATTGGTATAGTCATGTTCATTTGCAAATTCTAAAATGGCACTACCAAATCCTCCAGATATAATGCCGTCCTCAACAGTGATAATGGATTGAAATTTATTGAATATTTCATGTAAAATGTCTGTGTCCAAAGGCTTTATAAAACGCATATCATAATGACCGATATTCAAATTGGTTAAATCAGAAAGGGCATCCTCCACATTGTATGCCATAGTTCCTAAAGATATGATAGCTAGTTTTTCTCCTTGCCTTAAGCAAATTCCTTTTCCTATTTCGATGGATTGGAAGGGGCTTTCCCAATTAATATTTCTTCCTCTTCCTCTAGGATACCTTATGGCGATGGGAGCTTTTAACTCCAACTGGACCGTGAAAAGTATATTGCGTAGTTCTTCTTCATTCCTAGGGGCAAAAAATATTAAATTCGGAATGCTTCTTAGATAAGCTATGTCAAAAATACCATGGTGGGTTGCTCCATCTTCTCCTACCAGTCCAGCTCTATCCAAGCAAAATATTACTGGAAGATTTTGTAAGGCTACATCGTGAATGACTTGATCGTATCCTCGCTGTAAAAATGTTGAATAAATATTGCAATAGGGTATGAAACCATCTGCTGCTAAACCAGCGGAAAAGGTGACCGCATGTTGTTCAGCAATCCCTACATCAAAGGCTCTTTCAGGAATTTCAGCCATCATATATTTTAGAGAACTGCCTGAAGGCATTGCTGGGGTGATTCCAATAATCTTTTCATTAGTTTTGGCGAGTTCTAACAGCGTATAGCCAAAAACATCTTGAAATTTGGGGGGTGTTGGAAGGTTTGACTTTTGAAATAATTCACCGGTGACCGAGTCAAATTTTCCTGGAGCATGATAGGTTACTTGGTCTAATTCAGCTTGCTTTAGGCCTTTTCCTTTTACAGTTTTGACATGTAATAATTTAGGGCCTGGAATATTTTTTAAATCTTCCAGTGCCGTCATTAATACAGGTAGGTCATGACCATCAATTGGCCCAGTGTAAAATAACCCAAGTGCTTTGAAAATGTTTTGATCGGAGTTTGGGGATAAGTTTTTAAAATGCTCTTTTAGAGCACCTACACTCCAGTCAATCCCAATGCCATTGTCATTCAAAATAATTAGTACATTGGCTCCAGACACACTAGCATGATTTAAAGCCTCAAATGCCATTCCACTGACAATGGAAGCATCTCCAATGACAGCGATATGTTGTCTATTCTCATTTCTTAGTTGGGCTGCTTTTGCCATTCCAAGAATGGCAGATATAGAAGTTGATGAATGGCCTGTTCCAAAAGCGTCAAAGGGACTTTCTGATATTTTAGGAAAACCACTGATACCATGTAGTTGCCTGTTGGTATCAAATACATTTTTTCTTCCAGTTAGTATTTTATGTCCGTAAGCCTGGTGGCCTACATCCCATATTAATTTATCCTTAGGTGTTTTAAACAGGTAATGGAGGGCTATGGTTAACTCAACTACTCCTAGGCTAGCACCCAAATGACCTGCCTTGGTGGCAACTGCATGTATAATATATTGTCTGAGCTCCTTGGCTAAGGTAGGAAGTTCATCTTTTGAAAGATTCCTTAAATCTTCAATATTATGAAGTTGATTTAAAATCATTTGGTTTCAATGGATAATTGTAAATGCAAATTTAGGGGAAGTCTAATAAAAGGATTAAAGTTAAATTTGAATATTTTTTGTTAAGAAATTATAAAATTAGATACATCATCCCTTATATTTGCTCATTCTCAACTAAAAAAGGAACAAAACAAAATTAAAAATGAAAAAAAGTTACTTAAGATTCTTTTCTTTTTTGTTGATATGCCTCAGTTTTAATCTGACATTTGGACAAAAGAGATTAGCGGATTCCCGTTACAATGCGGTTGTAAATTCTTACCTAGAAAACATTAAGGGTGAATATGGATTTACAGCCAATGATTTTTCTGATTTATACATCAATCATGAGGTATATTCTAAAAAATCTAATTTAACGCATTTATATCTTAATCAAAGATATCAGGGAATTGAAATTTTTAATGCCATTTCTAGTGTTGCATTAAGGGATAATTCAGTTTTTTATTATGCAAATAATTTAATTGGGGACATTGCTCAAAAAATTAATGCACAATATCCAAGCATTAATGCTCAGGCAGCTTTGCAAAAAGTAGCTATGGAATTTAACCTTGGGAATTTACAAGGACTTGAAGAGATAGGAGCATTGGAAAATGAGATTACTTTCAATAATGCAGGAATTTCTAGATCTAACATTCCAGTGAAATTGGTATACTTCTACAACCAAGAAGCAAATGAGTTAAAGTTGGCTTGGGATGTAAGTGTTGAAGCTTTGGATGGTAATCACTGGTGGAGTATTCGTGTAGATGCACAGGATGGAAGTATTTTGGATACTGCTGATTGGGTTTTAAGCTGTAATTTTGGAGAGCATGTAAATCACAGTGCCGCTGCTCATGGAAAAGGAACAAACGAAAAGGCCTTCTCATTATTTAAGGCAGCAACTTTAACTGCAGATGGATCTGAATATAATGTTTATCCTTACCCTGTAGAAAGCCCTAATCATGGTTCAAGAAGTTTATTGTCTGAGCCTTCTAATGATATTGCATCTCCTTATGGATGGCATGATACCGATGGTGTTGCTGGTGCAGAATACACAATTACTAGAGGAAACAATGTTTGGGCCCAAGAGGATCAAGATGGTAATAATGGAACGGGATACGCTCCTGATGGATTGGAAACCTTATCTTTTGATTTTCCACTTGATTTTGAGCAACAACCTGCAGGATATGTAGACGCTGCAATTACCAATTTGTTTTACGCCAATAATATGATGCACGATGTTTGGTATCATTATGGTTTTGATGAAGCAAGTGGAAACTTCCAAAGTAATAACTACGGAAATGGAGGAGCAGGTAATGATTATGTTTTTGCAGATGGTCAAGATGGTTCTGGAATGAACAATGCTACATTTGGAACACCTCCAGATGGATCCAATCCTTCTATGAGAATGTTTTTATGGGATAGTGCAGATAATGCCATTCCCCAACCACTTACTATTAATACCGGTGATTTAGCTGGAGGTTACATTGCTGCTTTACCAGCTACGGGACCAGGAAACAACATTACAGGACCAAGTTCTATTCCAGTTACAGCAGACCTTGTAGTTGTTGATGATGGTACTGGGGCTCCTACAGAGGGATGTAATGCCTTAGTAAATGGAGCTGATGTTACAGGTAAAATTGCGGTTATCAAAAGAGGTAACTGTACGTTTGTTGATAAAATTCAAAACGCTCAAGATGCTGGTGCGGTTGCCGTGATTATGGTAAATCATAACAATCCAACTAATGATCCAGATTATGTAGAATATGTAACAATGGCTGGACAGTCTGTTCCTGCGTTCACGATTCCTTCAATCTTTGTTAACAATGCAGATGGTCAGCCAATTATTGATGCCTTGTTAGGAGGAGAAACTATCAATGCTACAATCGTATTGGATGAGGTATTTAATATTGACGGTAGCTTTGATAATGGCGTTATGGCACATGAATATGGTCATGGAATTTCAAATAGACTTACAGGTGGAGCTAATAACACAGGTTGTTTAGGTAATGCGGAACAAATGGGTGAAGGATGGTCTGACTGGGTAGCATTGATGATGACAATGACGTCAACAGATCAACCAACAGATGCAAAGGCTATTGCTACTTTTGTTTTGGCTCAAGATACAGATGGTAGTGGTTTGAGACCAGCTCCATACAGTACAGATTTTGCTATTAATGACTTTACCTATGGCGCTACTAATGATGATACAGTTCTTGGTACCATTAACGGAGAAGAAGTGTCCTGGAATGAGATTGTTCATAATATAGGTTTTGTATGGGCTACGATGCTATGGGATTTAACATGGGCATATGTGGACAAGTATGGATTTGATCCTGACCTAATGAATGGTGATGGTGGAAATAATAAAGTGATGCAAGTAGTAATGGATGGAATGAAATTACAGCCTTGTAATCCTGGATTTGTTACTGGAAGAAATGCTATTTTACAAGCTGATATGGCTCTTACTGGAGGTGAAGATCAATGTTTGATTTGGGAAGTGTTTGCTAATAGAGGATTGGGAGCAGGAGCTTCACAAGGGCTGCCTTTCTTGATGACAGATCAAGTTGAAGATTTCTCAATGCCTGATGAAAATGATGAAACGCTTCAAAACTGTACTTCCTTAAGTGTAGAAGATTTCAACTTTAATCAATTTAATGTGTATCCTAATCCAACTAATGGCATGCTTTACATTAAAACTGCCACAAGCGTAGGTAATGTAACCCTTACCTTAACAGATATGAATGGTAGATCAGTTTTGACGCAACAAGCTAATTTAGTAGATGCAGCTCATATGGATATGAGTCAATTACAATCTGGAATTTATATATTGAATATAAAAGGTACTTCTTTAAATGTAAATAAGAAGATCGTTAAAAAGTAAATTGAACTTTAGATTTATAAAAAAGGCAGCTTATTCTTAGCTGCCTTTTTTTATTTTTATCCTATGGAAGGTTTGTTTGATCATCAATATTTCATGAAGAAAGCACTTCAAGAAGCTGAAGTCGCCTTTGAAAAAGGTGAAATACCTGTTGGAGCGGTTATTGTAATAGAGAATAGAATTATTGCTAGAGCCCACAATTTAACTGAGTTATTAAATGACGTGACTGCCCATGCGGAAATGCAGGCCATCACATCGGCATCAAATTTCCTTGGAGGTAAATATCTTCACAATTGCACGTTATATGTGACCCTTGAGCCATGTCAAATGTGTGCAGGAGCTCTATATTGGAGCCAAATAGGTCATATTGTCTTTGGTGCTCGGGATGAAGAAAGAGGGTGTATCAATCTAAAAACGAAATTACATCCTAAAACCAAAATGGAAGGAGGTATTCTGGCTGATGAAGCGGCAAAATTGATGAAGCGGTTTTTTATAGAAAAAAGAAATTTGAATTAGTGTTTATTTCTTCTTTGCGATTCCCGCATTTTGTCAATATTTTCTTTGGTCAGCATATAGTCTTTCATATTCTTGTCCTTCCATCGGTAATAAGAGAAGAGTGGAAAGACAATAAAAAATAACCCAAGGCATCCAAATCCAATTAATTTTTGGGAATAATCCACATCTAGTATAAAGCCACATAGAATGCTTGTCAAGGAGGCTACAAAAAAGATAAAAGTGATGATTTTAATGGGTTTCATTTAATGGGTAATATCAATTA
Source organism: Mangrovimonas futianensis (assembly GCF_021245805.1). NCBI lineage: Bacteria > Pseudomonadati > Bacteroidota > Flavobacteriia > Flavobacteriales > Flavobacteriaceae > Mangrovimonas > Mangrovimonas futianensis. The sequence continues at coordinate 302,330 of NZ_JAJJNF010000004.1, read as the reverse complement.
GTTTTCTTCGGTAAACAGTAAGTAATTTCGACTTGGAAATAAAGCCAATGTATTCGCCATCTTTTGTGACAGGGAGATTCCATGCATTACTGTCTTGAAACTTTTTCATAATGGATATCATCTTGTCTTTATTAAGGTCAATAACTTCTGGAGGAATCTGCATGATGTCCTTAGCAATCACCTCTTCATAAAGTGATCGATCAAACATGATTGGGCGTATGTCATCCAAGAGGATGATGCCTTTTAATTTTTTAGTGTCCCTGTGAATCACAGGGAAAATATTACGGTTAGATTTAATAACAGCTTCGTGAACTATTTGTCCTAAGGTCATGTCGCCCGTAACTGGGATAAAGTTTGTTTCTACTACTTTATCAATGTCCATCAAACTCAATACTGCATGATCCTTGTCGTGAGTTATTAACTCTCCTTTTCTGCCTAATTCCATGGTGTAAACAGAATGTGGATAGAAGTATTTGGTCAAGGCAAAAGAAATCGTTGAAGTAAGCATCAAGGGGATGAATAACTCATATCCTCCAGTGACTTCAGCAATTAAGAATATAGCGGTAAGTGGCGCGTGTAAGACACCAGCCATCAGTCCTGCCATTCCTACCAATGTGAAATTGGTTTCTGATACTTGTAATCCGAAAATCTCAAATTTGTTAATAATACGCGCTATGCAATTTCCCATAATACTTCCCATAAATAGGGTAGGGGCAAAAATTCCACCAACACCTCCAGCTCCAAATGTTACCGCTGAAGCAATAATTTTAAACATAACCAATCCAGCCATTAGGAAAATAACAACCCAAAATTCAGTCAGGTCCAGGCCTAAAAAATTGTTTTGAAGTGCTTTTTCTGGATCACCAGCAATTAAATTGTTCATCACGTCGAAACCTTCACCATAAAGTGGCGGAATGAAGTAAACTAAAACTCCAATAATCACCCCCCCAATGATGAGTCTCATAACATTAGAGTTAATCTGATCAAAGAGCTTCTGTATTCGGTCATATACTTCTGTAAAATACATGGAAACCAAAGCGCTTATGATACCTAGGATGAGGAAAAAGGGGATGTCTTTCAAATCAAAGTTTTCAGTAATTCTAAACGGCAACAAAACATCATTGCCAAAAAAGAAATAGGAAGTTAAAATGGCTGACAAGGATGCTAAAAGTAATGGAAGTAAGGAGGTAATGGTTAAATCAAGACTAAAAACTTCAATCGCAAATATGATGGCAGCAATAGGGGCTTTGAAAATGGAAGAAAGTGCTCCAGCTGCGGCACAACCAATTAGCAAATTCCTAGCATTTTGGTTCATGTGAAATAATCTGGAAATGTTGGAGCTAATAGCTGCTCCAGTGGCAACAGTTGGTCCTTCTAATCCCACCGATCCACCAAACCCTACTGTTATTGGAGCTGTAAGAAGGGAACCAAACATTTGGTATTGCTTCATAATACCTTTTCTCTTTGCAATAGCATAAAGGGTTGAAGGAATACCATGACTTACCCGATTTCTAATCACGTAAGTTATGATAAGGTAAACCAATGCGAACCCAATTATTGGAAACAAGAAATAAAAGGCATGATGGTAATACTGAATGATATTACTTTCTAATATATGTTGTATAAAGTGGGTGAAGTTCTTCAATAAGACGGCACCTACTCCTGAGGTAAACCCCACCAGCATGCTTAAAAGGTATATGAACTGTTTGTTAGAGATATGCTTGATTCTCCAAAACAAAAAGGTTGTCAAGGTTTTTTTAAAGAATTGTGCCATATTTAAATCACTAGTCTTACGCCTCCTAATTCTTCAACCTTATAACTGAATTTGTCTCCAGGAGAACCAATAAACATAAAGTTGACTGGGATTTTCCAGCGCTTTGATAATTCTTGAATGAGTTCAGGGTTAAATTCTCCTTCTTCAATGATTAGTTCCAATTTGATTTTAGGATATTCCCTATCTAAAAAGTCAATTTCAACGGCCAAGTTTTCTGGAACTTGATGTCCCGGTTTCACTACATGAACAATTTTGATTTTTCGAGTGTGCTCATTTTTTGTAATGTAGAGCATGACTTTGTTTAAAGCGGCAATGTTATCTCCCCTGGTAAAAAAGACAAATTCCTGCTGGTTTATTTTGTCTATGAAGTTGAGAATATTTCTATCCATTTTGTAGACGCCTCTTCTAATTGGGTCAAACATGTAGTGGATAAATTTAAGTAGCAATTTTAAAACTAAGGTTCTATTCAACATGAAGATGATGAATATCATGAAGGGTATAAAATAGCTTAAAAATACGTTTACGTTGCTTGGATTTCCTTCCTTTGGATTCATTAAAATGTTCCCAAGTAAGGCTATTAGAACACCTAAAATAGCAATGAATACCGCCGGCCATCGAGCCTTCTCTGGCCTAGGAAGGGATTCTCTTTTAACCTTTAATAAAATGTTTCCAATCCCGAACAAGGCCATAACAGATAAAAAGGAAATTGTATATACACCGGCTAAAAGACTTACTTCGCCTTGGGTTATCATTAAAACCGAAACGGTAAGTAGAAAGAACATAATAATGATTCGGTAAGAACTTCCTTTTTTATTCTTTTTGAGGAAGAACTGAGGCATGATTCTGTCCAGGGTCATACGCTCCAACAATCCAGAAACACCCACAAAACTTGTAAGAACAGCTCCGCTCAAAACCAAAAAGGCATCAATAGAAATGAGAATGGCGACCCAATTCCCTCCAACTAAATTAGCCATTTCAACTAATAAGGTATTTTGATAATCATCACCTCTCAAAACGGGGATTGTAAACAATGCCAAGGCAAACAAAGCCATAAGAGGATTGATAATGCTAACAATACCCCACATGTTTCTTAAAGTCTTAGGAAAGACTCCTTTTTGTTGTTCTTCAACAAAGTTTGCAGAACTTTCAAACCCCGAAACACCCAACATGGATGCAGAAAATCCAAGAAAAATAGCAATCCAAATACTGCCTCCGGCTAATTCAAAATTCCAATTTTCAAAAAATATGGAAATGCCATTTTGAAATAAATAGAAAGCTATAAAACCAGTAAGAATCAGTAAAGAAATCAAGTGAAAAAGAAAGATGCCAATAGCAACCTTGGAAGATTCTGTAATACCTCCAATAGTTAATAATGCAAAGACTCCCAACAAACCCACGGTTGATAGTATAATGGGCATTGCGGGAACCAAATGGTGCAAATAATGTATGGCTTCGTTTGCAGAAATAACGGCTGTAGCCATATATGAAAGTATGGTGAGCGTTGCTGCAAAAGATGCCATGAATTTACTAGTGGTGTTCAAAAGGGCATTGTAAGCTCCTCCGTTTAAAGGAAGGGCTCCAACGACTTCACCATATATTCGGCGGAATAAAAATAGGACCAACGAAACAATAAGCAAGGTAATCCAGGCATATTGTCCAGCATAAGCAATGGCTAAAGCAGATACATATAAAACAGATGAGCTAATATCGTTTCCACAAATGGCTGTTGATTCTAGCTCATTTAGTTTTTTATGTACCTTATTTTTCATGATGTTTAACTTTTAGACTTAGTTCCTCTAGTTGCATGTTGTCAATAGGAGCAGGAGCATCAATCATTACGTCTCTACCGGCATTGTTTTTAGGGAATGCGATGAAGTCTCTAATTGTTTCTTGTCCCCCTAAGATAGCAACTAATCTGTCTAATCCAAAAGCTAAACCTCCATGAGGTGGTGCGCCATATTCAAAAGCATTCATTAAAAAGCCAAATTGAGCCTTGGCTTCTTCTTCAGTGAATCCCAGATAATCAAACATTAGGGACTGTGTTTTCCTATCATGGATTCTGATGGATCCTCCTCCAATTTCGTTTCCATTTAAAACAAGGTCGTAGGCATTGGCCTTTACTTCTCCAGGTTTTGTCTTCAATAATTCCAATTGTCCTGGTTTTGGAGATGTAAATGGGTGGTGCATTGCATGGAATCTTTCGGTTTCTTCATCCCATTCCAATAGCGGAAAATCAACAACCCACAATGGAGCAAATTCCTTTGGATTCCTTAATCCAAGTTGTTCTGCTAATTCCATTCTTAGGGCACTCATTTGCGCTCTTACTTTATTTTTGTCACCAGATAGAATACAGATTAGGTCGCCTGGTTTGGCTCCCGTTAATTGAGCCCATTGCTCGAAATCTGTTTCATCGTAAAATTTATCGACTGACGATTTAAAAGTCCCGTCTTCATTGTAACGGCAGTAAACCATTCCTAGGGCTCCAATCTGTGGTCGTTTTACCCAATCGATAAGTTTATCGATTTCCTTGCGGGTATAGCTATTGCCATTTGGAACTGCAATCCCTACTACCAATTCAGCTTGGTTAAAAACATTGAAATCTTTGTGTTGGGAAGCTTCATTCAGCTCTCCAAACTCCATTCCAAATCGAATATCTGGTTTGTCGTTTCCATATTTTTTCATGGCTTCGTCATAAGTCATTCTTGGGAACTTATTTATTTCTATACCATGAATTTCCTTAAGTAGGTGTCTAGTCAAACCTTCAAAAGCATCTAAAATGTCTTCTTGCTCCACAAAAGCCATTTCACAGTCTATTTGGGTGAATTCTGGCTGTCTATCGGCTCGTAGGTCTTCATCTCTAAAACACTTTACAATTTGAAAGTACTTGTCCATGCCACCAACCATTAACAATTGTTTGAAGGTTTGTGGTGATTGAGGTAAAGCATAAAACTCACCAGGATTCATTCTTGACGGAACAACAAAGTCTCTGGCGCCTTCTGGAGTAGATTTAATTAGATATGGCGTTTCAACTTCAATAAAACCTTCTTTAGAAAGATAATTTCTAACTTCCTGTGTTACTTTATGTCTAAAAATCAAGCTATTCTTGACAGGATTTCTACGAATATCTAAATAACGATATTTCATTCGTAATTCCTCACCACCATCTGTTTCATCCTCAATAGTAAATGGAGGAAGATTTGCTTGATTTAATATGGTTAATTCTTTAACTAAAATTTCAATGTCACCAGTAGCCAGATTTGGATTTTTTGAGCTTCGTTCGATAACGGTCCCCGTTACTTGGATAACAAATTCCCTACCCAATTTTTGAGCCTTTTCCATAATGGATTCAGGAGTTCGTTCTTCGTCAAGAATCAATTGGGTGATGCCATAGCGGTCTCTTAAATCTACCCAAACCATAAATCCTTTGTCTCTGACTTTTTGGACCCATCCAGATAGGGTCACTTCTGTATTAATATGTGATGCTCTTAATTCACCACAAGTATGACTTCTAAACATTGAAAAAAATTTGATGTGCAAAATTAAATAATTATTTGAACAAACAAGAGAGAATAAGGGGTTTATAAGGGAGAGGATTATTAGTTTTACGAAGAATTTTCAATTGATTTTTTTTAAATTGAACATATATATAAATTCATTCCATTCTTTAATAATATCCTTGTAAAATGTTAGCATTGACATCAAATTATAAAATGAACTTTAGATTGTGTCTGGTTACTTTTAGTTTGTTTTTGGTTTCCATTTTTTCTCATGCTCAGTATACGCCTTACTTTAAAAACTATTCTATTTCAGACTATCGTGCTGGTAATCAAAATTGGGGAGTTGCAAAAGGGAATAGCGGTAAACTTTATGTAGCAAATAATGAAGGGTTGTTAGAGTTTGATGGAATGGTTTGGAAATTTTATGAGATGCCCAACAAAACCATTATAAGGTCTGTTCATGTTGCTGATGGTAAAATTTTCACTGGATCGTATGAGGAATTTGGTTATTGGGAAAAGAATGAATTTGGAGTGTTGGCCTATACTTCCTTAAGTTCTTCCTTGGAGGAGGAAACTTATAAAGATCAGGAATTTTGGAAGATTTTGTCGATTAATGGTCAGGTGCTATTTCAATCCTTTACCAACATATATATCTATAAAGATGGTGAATTAATTAAGGTTGATAAGAAAAATGCTAGTTCCACTCTAATATCAATGGATATTGTTGAGGGTCAAGTTTATGTTTCAACGTTAAAAAGAGGTGTTTTTATATTGGATAATAATGTTCTGGTGCCTGAAATTTTTGACCCTTTGTTGGTTGATACCAAAGTGATCTCCATTTTAAAGAAAGGGGCTTCATTATATCTATTTACTGGACTCAAAGGTTGTTTCATTTATTCCAACGGAGTTCTTAAACCATGGAATTCAGAAATCAATGATTTATTGGAGCAACATCAGTTAAATGTATTTACGGAAGATACCAACGGTCAAATGATTTTTGGTACAATAAAAAATGGCCTTTATATAACCGATGATAGGGGGAACGTGCTTTTTCATATTAATAAAGAAAATGGGTTTATTAATAATACCGTTTTAAGCTTGGATTATGATGGTAGCTTTGGTTTGTGGTGCGGGTTGGATAATGGATTGTCTTATGTTGAACTTAATGCCAATGCTTATTTTTATAAGGATATAACTGGAAAACTTGGTGCTGTATACGATGTCATTGAGCATGAGGGCGTAATATATGTAGGTAGTAATACAGGGCTATTTTATTTAGATGAGAAAGGGGAATTGGTATTTATTGAAGATTCCCAAGGTCAAGTTTGGGATCTTGTAGAAATTGAAGGTCAACTATTTTGTGGTCATAATAATGGAACTTTTTTAGTAGACAATAAGACTATTATTCCCTTATCAAATCATACTGGGGGGTGGGTAATTAAAAAGGTACCTGAAAAAAATGATTTATATATACAAGGTACTTACACGGGTCTAGTCCGATATAGGAGGCTTGGTGATGAAAAATGGGATGTGAAACATTTAGGAAGGACCACCATTCCTACGAGGTTTCTAGTATTTGAAAATTCAAATAGTGCTTGGGTCGCTCATGCTTATAAAGGATTATATAAGGTCCAATTTGATAGTGCTTTTGATACCATAGAAAATATAACGGATTATAGTAATAAAGGTTTACTTTCTGATTATAATGTAAGGATTTATAGGATTAAAAATGATATTTTTTTTAAGACCAATCGTGGTTGGCAGAAATATGAACCTTTGTTAGATTCTATTGTTCCCTATAAAGTTTTGGAAGATAAATTGGGTCAAGATGCCTATATTATTTCCGAAGATGATCAAGAGGATTTGGTTATCAAAGATGGAAGGGATGTCATTCATTTCAAATCTATTTTAGGAGAGGCAAATCAACTTTCTATTACCAGTTCTTTTTTGAGAAATCGATTAATTGTGGGCTATGAGAAGATTTCAAAAATAAATGACTCCATTTCCGCTCTTAATTTGAATGATGGATTTTTAATGATAAATGAGCAACAATTTAGAGCCAATCATGATGTTGATAAACCGCAATTAGAAACACTTAGCGTCAACAGAGAACTAGTTGATGTTGATAAGGGGGATTTTGATTTTCCGTTTAAATCTAATATCTCGTTGGCATTTACCTCTCCACGTTCAAAGGATTATTTCTTCGCTTATAAATGGGTAAACAATGATGAAAATCAATGGTACGAATTGGAAAATCAGCTTTTGGAGTTTTCAAGTTTACCAGATGGGAAGCATACCGTTCTTGTGAAAGCGGTAAATAGTTTTGGAGATGAATCGGAACCTGTTGAAGTCTCCTTTGTCATACTTCCTCCTTGGTATAAGAGCTCTATAGGGTTTGGATTGTACGTCATTCTCATTTTGGTCATAATTGGGTTTATCATTTTTTTCCATCGTCGAAAAGTCTCGAAGGAACAGAGATTAATGCAGGAAAAGTTTGAATTGGAACAAGAGCAGCTGTTAAAGGAGAAGGCATTAGAAAATGAAAAGAACTTGGTAGAGTTAAAAAATCAAACATTGAAGAATGAAGTTAAATTGAAAAGCAAACAATTAGCAAATACAGCAATGGCCTTGGTCAAGAAAAATGAAACACTCCAAGATCTTAAAAAGGAGTTAGGGGCTAATAAAAAGGAATTTGGAAATGTCTTTGCATATAAAAAGTTGGTGAAGCGTATTGACGGATCCATAGGTCATGATGATGAGTGGGAAATTTTTGAATATAATTTCAATCAAGTGCATGAAGAATTCTTTAAAGAATTGAAAAGGATGCATCCGGTACTTACGCAAAAAGATCTCAAGATTTGTGCCTACATTAAGATGAATTTAACTACTAAAGAAATAGCGCCATTAATGAACATTTCTGTAAGGGGCGTAGAAACACATAGATACAGGCTTAAAAAGAAGCTTGATTTAGATAATGACAAATCCTTGACTGATTATTTGATGAATATTCAGTAAACACTTCGCTTTTATGTTAAAATCGTAGTTTTTACTACGTCAAAAATACGTCATCTAACGTTTTCGTAACGAGTTAGAAGCATTTTTATGTATATTTAAAGTACGTCATGCTTCACTTTTGGGTACTTTTTTGGAAAATGGCGTAATTAAAATGTAATTGATTATTTCACTCAGTTTCAAATACATCTTAATTTAGATTCGACTAATTATTTTCAAAATTCAAACTACGTATGAAAACAAGATTTAGGCTAATTTTAATGTTGCTTATGATATCTTCAATCGGCTTTGCTCAAGAAATACAAGTGAGTGGAACCGTGACGGGCAATGAAGATAATATGCCTCTACCAGGGGTAAGTGTAATTATTAGCGGAACAGCTCGAGGAACAAGTACAGATTTTGATGGGAACTACACTTTAAAAGCTAATCAGGGAGATGTCCTTGAGTTTAGTTTTGTAGGTTTTAAAAGCGCATCGGTCACTGTAGGGAGTAGCTCTACAATTGATGTGGTTTTGGAAACGGATGTAGCGGCATTAGATGAAGTGGTTGTAGTTGGGTATGGAACCCAAAAGAAAGCAGATTTAACAGGGTCAATAGCAACTGTTAAAGCTGAAGAAATTGAAAAAACACCTGCAGCCAACGTTATGCAGTCCATGCAAGGTAAAGTGGCAGGGGTGCAAATTGTAAGCGCTGGTACTCCAGGGGATTCTCCTACAGTTAGGATTAGAGGTCTTGGGACTTTTGGGTCTGGGACTAATGTACTATATGTAGTAGATGGAATGTTTTATGATAACATCGATTTCTTAAACTCAAAAGATATTGAATCAATTAATGTCCTTAAGGATGCCTCTTCTTCCGCAATATACGGAGTTCGAGCAGCCAATGGGGTGGTGTTGATTACTACCAAAACGGGTAGAAAAAATTCAAAACCAGTTTTTGAATATGATGGTTACTCTGGAGTTCAATTTGCTCAAAATGTGGTTCAAATGGCCAATGCTGAGCAATTTGTGACCATGGCCTACGAATCGGGATCTGAAGCAGATATCCAATTTGTATTGAACGCTATGCAACGTTTTGGGCGTAGTAGAGTAAATCCAAATGTTCCTAATGTAAATACCGATTGGTATGATGAGATAATGAGAGAGGGATTGATATCTAACCATAGTATCAGTGCTAGTGGTGGAGGAGAGAATGTGGCTTATTCTGTTGGGGCCAATTATCTTTCTCAAGAGGGTATCTTGGATATGAAAAATGAGTACGAAAGATTTAACATCCGTACTAAAGTGGATGTGGATTTGTCAGATCGATTCAAAATTGGTTCAAACTTGGTTTTTAGTAATGCCACTAAATACCTGCCAGAGAATTCTGCTTGGTTCAAGGCGTATTTTGCAGTGCCTATTTTGCCTGTTTATGATTTTCAAAATACAGATGCGACTCCAACTCCTTTTGCAAATGCAAGAGCAATTGGGTATAGAAGTTCTCAAAACCCTTTTCCAGATTTGAGATATAATAATAACAGACAGAAAATTAGAAAAGTTCAGACTAATTTTTATGTGCAAACTGAAATTATTCCTGAAAAATTAACCTTTAAAACGGTATATAACGCCAATCTAGCTGCTATTGAACAAAGAAACGTGAACCTCCCATTCAATATAGGTTATGGAGATCAACGAATCTCTAGTATTTCAAGATCTGACAATACCTATTTTAATCAAATTTGGGATAACACGCTTACTTATGAAGATAATTTTGGGGATCACAACATTACTTTGTTAGGAGGAGCCTCTTTTAGAGATGAAGCATACAATGGTTTATCAGGTTCTGGTGGTGATATTAGAGGTATTCAATTAGAGTCTTCGTGGTATTTGGATTTCTCAGATCCAGATCCAGAAACTCGTACTGTATCTGAGAACGGAAGACGTTATTATGGGATGTCCTATTTTGCTAGAGCGGCCTATAACTACAAAGGGAAGTATTTGTTATATGGTACGATTAGAGCAGATGGTTCATCTAAATTTACTCAAGATCCATGGGGATATTTCCCATCAGTTGGAGCCGGTTGGGTGATTTCAGAAGAAGGGTTTATGCAAAATAATGGCATTTTCGATTTCTTAAAATTAAGAGCTGCTTGGGGTAAATTAGGTAATGATAATGTGGCTCCAAGTTCTGGTGCCAATACCACAAGCGAAGTAATTATCGCTGCTGGTAACGATCCATTATCTGGAGTTACAGCTACAAGTACTTTTACCAATAATACATGGGAAGTCGTTGAAGAAAAGAATTTTGGTTTAAACATGATAACCTTAAATAACAGGCTGTCAATTGATGCAGATTACTACATCAGAGACACTCATGATGCTATTATGCCTGTTTACATTCCAATTGCTAATGTGACTTTACAGAGAAACTCAGGTCAAATTAGAAATTCAGGTTTAGAATTGGTCCTTAACTGGAATGAATCTGTAAATGAGGATTTCAGTTATAGTATTGGTGCCAATTTTACCACTTTGAAAAATGAAACTATAAGCATTGAAGATTCAAGAGGATATATTGATTCTGGATCTGCTGAATTCCGTCAAAGAACGATGGAAGGAGAACCTATCTTGGCTTTCTTCGGTTATGAAAGAATTGGAGTTTATCAAAATCAAGCTCAAATTGATGCCGATCCTACGGCTCAGGCAGCTATCGATGCAGGACAAAATATCCAACCAGGGGATTTAATTTATAGAGACCAGAATGGTGATGGGCAAATTACAGATGAGGATAGAGTTGTTCTTGGCTCTTTCTTACCTAAGTTTACCTATGGTGGAAATATTGAAGTCAATTATAAAAATTGGGGATTCTCTGCTAGTTTCTATGGTCAATCAGGAAACAAAATCCTAAACCGTAAAAGAGGAGAAATCATCTTTACCAATGATACCAATATGGATGCTGATTTAGCAAAAAATAGATGGCACGGGGAAGGTACAAGTAATGAATATCCGTCATCTGCTGGGTTGAGAAAATCATGGAACCAAAGATTAAGTGATTTTTGGATTGAAGATGGGGACTTCTTCAGAATTCAAAATATTCAATTGTCTTATACTATCAAGGGAAGTAAATTACTTAATGGGAAATTTCCAGAAACTCGTTTGACATTAACTGCAGATCGTCCATTTACATTCTTCAAGTACAATGGATTTGATCCTGAAGTTCCAAACGGTGTGGATAGACAAACCTATCCAATTCCAGCAGTATATACGGTAGGTATCAATGTGAAAATATAAAAAAAGAGATATGAAAAGAATAGAAAAATTAATAAACAAAACCATTTGGGCCATTCTTTTGTCCCTTGGAATGGTATCCTGTTCGGATAAGATTAATGAACAAGAGGGGCAGTTAAATGCCGACGATTTAGATTATACAAATACCGAAGATATGATTGATCCACTTGTGGGAGCCTATCAGATATTTGGTACCAGAGGATGGGAGGAACCACTCTTGTTATCTGTGCGTGGAGATGATGTAAACTCTGGAGGGTTGGGAGACCAACAACCATTCTGGGATACAGACCAATTTATCTACAACAAAGATTATTGGATGTACAATTCTCTATTTGCTTTACACTATTCTGATATAGTAGGTCTAAATACCGCAATGGAATTGATCAATCAATACCGAAGCTATGCAGACCCTAGTTATTATGACGAAGCTGACCAATATTTGGCAGAAATTAAAGTCATGAGAGCGTGGTTGCATTTTAATTTAGCCAGAAACTGGGGAAATGTATTTATTATAAACACCACAGAGCCTGATACAGAATATATCAATGGAACCGTTAGTAAAGATGGTGTCATGGAATATGTGATTTCAGAGATGAATGAAGCAATTCCAAACCTTTTGGATGCACGCCCTAATGAAAGAATGGACATTTATGGAGGTATTACCAAATATGCTGCAATGGCTTTACAGGCAATGGCCTATCAAGAATTGGAGAATTATCAAGAGGTGGCCAATGTCACTGGTGAGATTATCAATTCAGACAAGTTTATGCTTTATCCTGATTATTATAATTTGTTTAAAACAGATGGTGAAGTAAGCAATGAAAACCTTTGGGAAATTCAGTTCTCCGATTTCGGAAATGCTACTGGAGATACCTTCTATCATTTATATGCACCTTTTGGACCTACAGCTTATGTGCCAGCGAGACCAGATGCTTCTGGTGGTTGGGGATTCTTTGAGCCTAGTATGAAGTATATAAAATTTATGTTGGATAGAGGGGAAACTGTTAGACTTGAAACTAGCGTGTTGTTTACTCCTGATGGAATCAATGAAATTCAAAGTGATCCAAATTATGCTGACCTTCCAGGGTTTGTTACTAATACCACTCCAGATGGAGATGTTATTAATAATTCTCCTCGTGCTGATTTCTTTAGTGGTAAACATTATTTACCATCCAATCAAATTATTCAAGGAAGAAATAATTATGGAGCTGGTAAAAATTATATTGTTTTTAGATATGCAGAAATTCTTTTAATGTATGCTGAGGCCTTAACTCATGGGGCTAGCGGTAATGGAATGTCAGCTGATCAAGCTGTAAATATGGTGAGATCTAGAGCCGGTTTAGGAAATATTTCTGGTGTTACCACTGAGACAGTTATGGATGAAAAACTAGCTGAGTTAGCAATGGAATGGGGTGTGCGTTATTTCGATATGATCAGGTTAGACTGGTATGATGAATTGAGTTATGATGGTAGAACCTTTACTGCAGATAAGGAATTATTGCCTTATCCGCAAGGACAGGTAGATGCGTTACCTCTAGAAAATTAATAGAATAAAACTTACAGTGATATGAAAAAAATATTAAGATATACTACAGTTCTTTTTGTTGGAATCCTCATGTATTCCTGTTATGATGGAATAGATCCGATTACGGCAGTAGATCCAGGTCAAGATGAGGGAGCGCCAATTGTTACCATTGTTAAGCCAACAGAGGGGTTGGCTATTTCAGATCCAAATCCAACATCTTCAGTTGATATTGAATTAGAGGCAGAAGATGACATTGAACTTGCATTAGTAACCGTTTCGGTTGACGGCAATCAAATTGCTAGTTATGATGAGTTTACCGATTATCGTATTGTAACTAGAGAATTAACATATGACAATGTAACTATTGGAGACCATGTTGTTTCAGTTTCTGCAACAGACCTTGTTGGAAATACAACAACTGTAACGGCAAATTTCACAAAAGAGCCACCATATGTGCCTTTATATGAAGGTGAAATGCTATACATGCCTTTTGATGGGGACTATACTAACCTAGTGAATTCTATGCCTGCCACAACAGTGGGATCTCCAGGTTTTGCAGGTGAATCTTATGCAGGGAATAATGCCTATGCCGGAGCTACTGATTCTTATTTGACGGTTCCTACTGAAGGCTTATTAAGTAGCCAGTTTACGGCTTCTTTTTGGTATAAAGTAGATGCAAATCCAAACAGAGCTGGTATACTTACAGTTGGACCTCCAGATGAGGATAATCCAGATGCCCAAAATAACAGAACAAGCGGATTCAGATTCTTCAGAGAAGATGCAGGAGGTATGCAACGTTTCAAATTGAATGTGGGTACTGGTGATGGTGAATCTTGGTTTGATGGTGGTTCAGCCGCTGATGTGGATCCAACCACAAATGAATGGATTCATTTAGCTTTTACCATTTCTGAATCAGAAGCTGTTGTTTACATCAACGGTAATGTAGTAAGCCAAAACTCCTTTTCTGGAGTTGACTGGACTGGATGTGATATTTTATCAATCATGTCAGGAGCTCCAAGATTTACAGGTTGGAATCATTTATCTGACCTAAGTTATATGGATGAATTAAGAATTTTCAATGTGGCTTTAAGTCAATCTGAAATTGTGGAGCAAATGGCATACAGCAGCCAAATTCTATATATGCCTTTCAATGGGAGCTACACTGATATTGTAAATGATGTGGATGCAACTGAAGAAGGAACTCCTGGATTTACTGGTTCAGCAGATGCCTATATGGGTAATAACGCTTATGCAGGTGCAACAGATTCTTATTTGACTGTTCCAACAGATATGCTAAACTTAGGAAGCGACTTGAGTGCAACATTTTGGATGAATATCAATGCAGATCCAGATCGTGCTGGAATACTAGTTATTGGTCCGCCTGATGAAGATAATCCAGATGCTCAAAATAACAGAACAAGCGGTTTTAGATTCTTCCGTGAAAATGCTGGAGGTATGCAAAGATTTAAATTGAATGTCGGTAATGGAACTGCAGATTCTTGGTTTGATGGAGGTACAGCAGCTGATGTAGATCCTAGCACAACAGATTGGGTGCATTTTGCCTTTACAATTTCAGATTCAGCAGTTGTTGTTTATATCAATGGAAACATAGTAAGTCAAGGTTCTGTTTCTGGAGGTGTTGATTGGACAGGTTGTGATATTTTATCCATCATGTCTGGTGCTCCTAGATTTACAGGATGGAATCACTGGTCTGACCTGAGCTATATGGATGAGTTAAGACTTTATAATAAAGCATTATCTCAAGAAGAGGTACAAAGTATGCTTTAATATGCACAATTTACCTTCACATAAGTGATTGTAATTATTTGAATTAGCCTTATTTGATTTTTAGCTGTATTTCCTTTAAACCGAAATGCAGCTAAATTTCTTAAAATCGAATCGAATTAAAAATGAGACGCTTAAATCCTAAATTTTTCTTTTCCTTTTTCTTGGTTTTATTTCTGTTGGGATGTAAATCAGAAGGTAAGAAAGCAGACCACAAAATTTCAGAATCAAAGACCGACCAGGTTGAATTATCTGATGACCAATTATTAGACACCGTTCAAAAACAAACCTTTGATTATTTCTGGGATGGTGCAGAACCCAATTCTGGTTTGGCTAGGGAAAGATTACATATGGATGATGAATATCCAACTTCTCCAAAGAATACAGTAACGACTGGAGGAAGTGGTTTTGGCCTTATGGCCATTTTAGTTGGGGTAGAACGTGGCTTTGTAACGAGACAGCAAGCACTAGAAAGATATGAGCAAATTGTTGATTTTCTTGAGAAAGCAGATCGATTTCATGGAGCCTGGCCACACTGGCTAAATGGAGAGACAGGAAAGGTTGTCCCATTTGGTAAAAAGGACAATGGAGGAGATTTGGTTGAAACGGCTTTTTTAGTTCAAGGACTACTAACAGTTTCAGAGTACTTTAAGGGAGGTGATGAAAGAGAAGAAGCTTTGGTTACCAGGATAGATGAATTGTGGAGAGATGTTGAGTGGGATTGGTATACTCAGGGAGGTAAAGATGTACTCTACTGGCATTGGTCTCCTAATTATGGTTGGGAAATGAACTTTCCAGTTGGGGGGTATAATGAATGCTTGATCATGTATGTTCTAGCGGCAGCCTCACCAACACATTCTATTTCCAAAAGTGTTTATGAAAAGGGATGGGCTAGGAACGGAAAAATTATGTCCAATGATTCACTTTATGGAAAAGCTTTAGTACTTGATTATTACGAGCATAATGATGCTGCCGTAGGTCCATTATTTTGGGCACACTACTCTTATTTAGGGTTGAACCCTAAAGGTTTAAAAGATCAGTATGCAGACTATTGGAAATTGGTACAAAACCATGCCATTATCCATCATGAATATGCACAAGAAAATCCTAAACATTTTAAAGGTTATGGTGATAGCCTATGGGGCTTGACTTCCAGTTATTCCATGAAAGGATATGCAGGACATAGACCAGGTAATGATTTAGGGGTTATTTCTCCAACAGCTGCTTTGTCTTCATTCCCCTATACTCCAGAGGCTAGTATGAAAATGCTGAGGTATATGTATAAAAATGAAGATTCCTTGATAGGAAAATACGGTCCCTATGATGCATTTAGTTTAGAATATAAATGGTATTTACCTCGCTATCTAGCTATTGATCAAGGACCCATACCTGTAATGATTGAGAATTATAGAACGGGATTGTTGTGGGATTTATTCATGAAAAATAAGGATGTAAAAGAAGGACTGGATAAGTTAGGTTTTACAAATGAGTAAGATTAAGAGTTACATACTACTAATTTGCTTCTTGTTTGTTAGCACCTCATATTCTCAAGAGAGTCCATATTTAAAGGTTTTGTTTGAAGATAGCCCGATGCCTGATGCCTATTTCTTTTCGAATGTGGAATTTACGGGAGAGAGCTGGGTGAAAAATATAGATGGAAAACTTCTAGTCAACAATCATATTTCCTTTACACCAAAAAATGCTTTGTTTGTCCAATATCATTCTGCGGTATCTGGAAATTGGACTGCCGAAATATTGTATGATAAAATTCGTGGAATAGATTATTTTGTACCAGCAGATGTTTTGTCCTTTTGGATGTTTCTTCCCAATAAGGATGCTATGGCATCGCTACCCAATTTAAGCTTGGGCTATAATGGCCAAAGCAAATCGGTGTCTTTGAAAGACGTATTTCAAAATCGTCCAATTAAACAATGGGTGCAAATTAAGATCCCATTAGATCAATTTGGCGAGAATATAGTAATCAATGGGATTTCGGGTTTGAAGTTATCTCAAGCTGCTACAAGTATTTCCAACCATAGTTTTTTAATCGATCAGATTGAGTTTATTTCAGAGGAACCGGCACCCTTTATAACACAGAAACCCAACTTAATTTCTGTGAAGGGATTTGAAAAACACATTGATTTAACCTGGGAAAAACCAACAGACATGAATGTGAAATACATTCAAATTTATAGAAAATCTGGCAAGGATTCCGATTTTAAATATATAGGAATCCAACATCCTTGGATATCTGGATATACAGATTTTGTTGGAGACTCCAAGGAGACTTACACTTACCAAATTTCCTATTTAAATAAAGATTATTTAAATACCACGCCTTCCAATGTGTTGAGTACTCAAACAAGGGAAATGACTGATAACGAACTTTTGGATATGGTTCAAGAGTCCCACCTAAGATATTACTGGGATGGTGCAGAATCTAATTCTGGACTTGCCTTGGAAAATATTCCGGGAAGAACAACTATGATTGCCACAGGTGCTTCTGGGTTTGGAATGATGGCTATAATTGCTGGCATCCATAGAAAGTTTATTTCTAGGGAGGAAGCGGTAGAACGATTCTTAAAAATGACCAGATATTTAATGAAAGCTGATCGTTTTCATGGGGCTTTTCCACATTTTTTGAATGGGGAAACAGGAAAAGTAGTTCCTTTCTTCGGAAAACGTGATAATGGAGCAGATTTAGTAGAAACATCCTTTTTAATGCAAGGACTATTAACAGCAAAATCCTTTTTTGATAAGAACGATCCTAAAGAAATTGAAATAAGAAATAATATAACAAAACTTTGGGAAGAAGTTGAATGGGATTGGTTTCGTCAAGAATCGAGTAAAGACTTTTTAACTTGGCATTGGTCACCAGATCAATCATGGACCATCGATCATCAATTGATCGGTTGGAATGAAACAATGATTACCTATTTTTTAGCAATTGCATCACCAACCCATTATATTCCGGCTTCGATGTATTACACTGGTTGGGCAAGTCCATCAAAAAAAGCTCAAGAATATAGGACTAATTGGGGAAAGACTAAGGATGGCTCTATGTATAAAAATGGTCATGCCTATGATGGAATAGAATTGCCTGTTGGCGTATCAAATGGAGGGCCATTATTTTTCATCCATTATTCCTATTTCGGATTAGATCCTCATCAGTTGACGGATGCCTATGTTAACTATTTCGAGAATAATAAGAGAATTGCAAAAATCAATCAAAATTACTGTATAACCAATCCGAAAAATCATCCCGGATATGGTTCTGATTATTGGGGTTTGACAGCTAGTGACGGCCCTTATAAATATTCAGCTGATGAGCCTAATCCTATCAATGATCATGGTAAAATTACCCCTACTGGAGCCTTATCCAGTTTTCCATATACACCAGAGGCTTCTATGAAAGCTCTAAAGAATTTTTATCGAAACTATGGAGAAAGATGGTATGGCTATTATGGGTTCTATGACGCTATGTCGTTGAAGGATCATTGGAGATCTCCATTATTTATGGGCTTAAATCAAGCTCCTATTGTTATCATGATTGAAAATCATAGATCAGGTTTGATTTGGGAGCTATTTATGAAAAATAAAGACATAAAAGAAGGGTTGAAAAATCTAAATATAGAAACTGAAAAAATAAATAAATGATGAAGAGATTAATTTTTGGGTGTTTGTTGCTTCTAATTACCAGTTGTAATAATGATGATGGACCAGGTTATCAACCCCCTTTTAACCCAAACCCAGACCCTGAAGAAAATCCTTTGACCAATGATGAAATCATGGACTTGGTTCAAGAGGAAACCTTTAAATACTTTTGGGATTATGCCGAATCTAATTCTGGTGCGGCTAAAGAAAGATATCACCCCAGTAATCCTACCCTAAATCAAAATGTTGTGACTTCAGGAGGATCAGGATTTGGATTAATGGCCATATTAGTGGGGATTGAGCGTGGTTTTATCACACGATCAGAAGGCGTAGCTAGACTTCAGCAAATTTTAAACTTTTATGAAGGTGCCGATAGATTTCATGGAGCTTGGTCTCATTGGATTGATGGACCAACAGGATTTGCTTTACCTTTCAGTAATCTGGATGATGGAGGGGATATCGTTGAAACAGCATTCTTTGTTCAAGGCTTGATTTGTGTCAAAGAGTATTTTAAAGAAGGCTCTACAGATGAAATCGCACTTTCCGATCAAGCAGATATGCTTTGGAAAGGCGTGGAATGGGATTGGTATACCCAAGGTCAAAATAAATTATTCTGGCACTGGAGCCCAAATCATGAGTTCGCCATTAATTTGGAATTAAAGGGTTATAATGAAACCTTGATTGCCTTTATTCTTGGTGCTGCTTCTCCCGATCATCCTATTGCTCCCGAAGTTTATCATGAAGGATGGGCTAGTAACGGTGGTATCGTGTCTTCTGCCAATCAATATGGGTATCCTCTAGTTTTAGATCATGTCGGATCAGGAACAGGACCTTTATTTTGGGCACACTACTCATATTTAGGCTTAGACCCTAGAAATTTATCAGATCAATATGCCAATTATTGGGATTTAAATAGAAATCATACACTAATCAATTATTCTTATTGTGTGGATAATCCTAATAATTACACGGATTATGGTCCTAATTGTTGGGGCCTGACAGCTAGTTACAGTAGAAATGGTGATGGATCTATAGGATATAGTGCCCATGAACCAGAGAATGATACGGGAGTCATTTCCCCGACAGCAGCGATAAGCTCCATTCCCTACACACCAGAGGAGTCCTTAAATGCGATGCACTTCTTCTACAGTAAAGAAAATGTACTCTTGGGGCCTGCAGGTTTTTACGATGCCTTTAGTCCTGCTTACAACTACTGGGTCGCTAATGCCTATTTAGCTATTGATCAAGGCCCTCAAATTGTGATGATTGAAAATTACAGAACAGGACTTTTATGGGACTTGTTTATGGCAAATGAAGATGTTCAAAACGGATTAAACATTTTAGGTTTTACATATTAAAAGATGGTGAGTATAAAGAAATATTTAGTGCTGACAATCCTATTGATTTACGGAATGGGACACGCACAAAAGGAATTATATCAAAAGGAAAATTTCATTAATGGAAATGATACGTTAATGTATCGCATAATGTTTCCCAAGGATTTTAAGGAGAGTAGGCAATACCCGTTAGTGTTGTTTTTACATGGCGCTGGAGAGCGAGGTAATGACAATCAATCACAATTAGTACATGGCAGTAGTTTATTTGCTTCTGAAAAGAATAGAGACTCCTTTCCGGCAATTGTGATTTTTCCACAATGTCCTAAAGATGACTATTGGGCCAATGCCAATGTAGATAGGAGTTCATACCCTTTAACATTGACATTTCCGAAGGATGCTGCACCTACCAAGGCCATGGATTTGGTAATGAAATTACTTGAAGAAACCATAGCCAAACCTTACATTAAGAAAGATCAAATATACCTTGGAGGTCTCTCCATGGGAGGGATGGGGACCTTTGAGCTTTTATCAAGAAAGCCTAATGTCTTTGCTGCTGCTTTTGCTATCTGCGGAGGCGGAAATCCAGAATTGGCAGAAAATTATGCGACCAAATTACCGATGTGGATTTTTCATGGAGCCAAAGATGATGTGGTTACCCCTGAACATTCCATCCAAATGGTACAAGCCCTATTAAGTTATGGAGGAAAGCCAAATTTTAATTTATATGGAGACGCAAATCATAACAGTTGGGATTCAACATTTGCTGAACCCAATTTATTGCCCTGGCTTTTTTCAAAATCGAAAATATTAGAACAATGAGTACAATGACGAAACTAAAAACCCTTACTGCAGGATTACTTATTTTTTCAATGATGTCCTGTAATCAAGAAGCTTCCAACAAAACAAAGTTGTCTAATTCCAATACCGAAAACCCATTTGAGGCTCAAGTGGATTCCATTTTGGGGTTGATGACTTTGGATGAGAAATTAGGCCAATTAAACTTACCATCTTCTGGAGATATAACTACGGGACAAGCGCAAAGCTCTAACATAGCCCAAAAGATAGAAGAAGGAAAAGTAGGGGGGTTATTCAATATAAAAACCGTAGAAAAAATTAAGGAAGTACAGCGAATAGCAGTTGAGAAAAGCCGTCTTAAAATCCCTTTACTTTTTGGTATGGATGTTATTCATGGCTATGAATCTACCTTTCCAATTCCCCTTGGTTTGTCTTGTACTTGGGACATGGAAATGATAAAGAGAACAGCACAAATTGCAGCTCAGGAAGCTACTGCCGATGGTATCAACTGGACGTTTTCGCCTATGGTGGATATTTCAAGAGATCCACGCTGGGGTAGAATTTCAGAAGGAAATGGAGAAGATCCCTTTTTAGGTGGAGAAATAGCAAAAGCTATGGTAGAAGGTTATCAAGGTGATGACCTAACCCAAAACAATACTATGATGGCCTGTGTGAAGCATTTTGCATTATATGGAGCGCCAGAGGCTGGTAGGGACTATAACACGGTAGATATGAGTAAATACCGAATGTTTAACGAATACTTATATCCTTATCAAGCTGCAGTTGAAGCTGGAGTAGGATCGGTAATGGCATCCTTTAATGAAGTAGATGGGATACCAGCAACTGGTAACAAGTGGCTGATGACTGACTTATTGAGAGATCAATGGGGATTTGATGGCTTTGTAGTTACAGATTACACCGGGATTCCTGAAATGATTGCTCATGGAATGGGTGATCTTCAAGACGTTTCTGCCTTAGCACTAAAGGCTGGGATTGATATGGATATGGTTGGTGAGGGTTTATCAGGCACTTTAAAAAAGTCATTGGACGAAGAGAAGGTGACAATGAATGATATTGATACAGCTGTTAAAAGAATTTTAACCGCCAAATACAAACTAGGCCTTTTTGATGACCCTTATAAATATTGTGATGTAGAGCGTGCCAAGACCGAGGTTTTCTCTGAAGAACATAGGGCTTTTGCTAGAAAAGTTGGAGCTGAATCTATGGTGTTGCTGAAAAATGAAAATCAACTGTTGCCTCTTAAAAAGTCAGGAACTATTGCTTTGGTTGGTCCTTTAGCAAATACAGCTGTTAATATGGCAGGAACCTGGAGTGTGGCTACTAAACAAGAAAAGTCTATTACTGTATTGGATGGTTTAAAACAAGCAGTAGGAGACCAAGTAAATATTCTTTATGCCAAGGGAAGTAATGTAGATTTTGATTTAGATTTTGAGAAACGTATCACCATGTTTGGTAAGGAAATACCAAGGGATGATAAAAGTGATAAACAATTAATAGATGAGGCCCTGATGGTTGCTTCTAAATCTGATGTTATTGTAGCTGCGATAGGAGAAACAGCCGAGTTAAGTGGAGAAAGTAGCAGCGTTTCCAAACTTCAAATTCCGCAAGCCCAAAAGGATTTATTAAGCGCCTTGTTGGAGACTGGGAAACCAGTGGTGGTGGTTTTATTTACAGGAAGACCTTTGGCTATTGTAGAAGAAAATAAAACGGTACCAGCTATTTTAAATGTTTGGTTCCCGGGTAGCGAAGCCGGTTTGTCCATAGCCGACGTCTTATTTGGAGATGTGAATCCATCCGGAAAATTGACATCCACTTTCCCTATGAATGTGGGACAAGTTCCTATTTTTTATAATCATAAGAATACAGGTCGACCTCTTTCGAATAAGGAAGGAAGGTTTGAAAAATTCAGAAGTAATTATTTAGATGTTAGAAATGAACCTCTATATCCATTTGGATATGGTTTAAGCTACACCAAGTTTGATTATTCCAATTACAGTCTGAGTGCAAATACCATGAATGCCGATGGAAGTATTGAAGTTGCAGTTGATGTAACCAATGTGGGAAATTATGACGGTAAGGAAGTGGTTCAACTCTACATCAGGGATGTTGTAGGTTCTGTTACCAGACCAGTTAAAGAGTTGAAGGGATTCAAGAAAATAGACCTTAAAAAAGGAGAAACTAAAAGGGTGACCTTTGATATAACAGAAGAGGATCTAAAATTCTATAATTACGATTTGAATTTTGTTGCAGAACCAGGTGCTTTCCAAGTTTTTGTTGGCACCGATTCAGCGACTGAAATGATGAGAGAATTTGAATTAAAAAACTAAAAACTTAAGACAAATAATGACTTAATAAATTCATGGCTGCATGAAGATTTTGTCATTGGTGTTTAAAGAAAATGTATAAGCATGAATAGGATCAAGTTTTTATTGTTTATTCTAATAGTAATGGTATCCATTCCAATTAAGTTGGTCTCTCAGACCAACGGGAAAACGGAGTGGTTTGATCCTAATATTCCTGCAACAACTTATTGTAACCCAATAAATATTGGCTACAATTATGTGACTGAAAATCATAATAATATTCCTGTGTCTCGCAGATCAAGCGCAGACCCTGTCATTATTACCTATAAAGGTGATTATTATTTATTTGCTACCAATCAAGCGGGATTTTTTTGGAGTAAAGATATGTCTGATTGGAATTTCGTTTATGACAGTTTTCAAAGAAATCCTAGAGAAGATGACCAATGTGCTCCTGCGGCTTGGGTGGTGAATGATACGTTGTTTTACGTAGGTTCTACTTGGAAAAGAGATCACCCAGTCTGGAAAACGGCCGATCCAAAATCTGGACGATGGACAAGACATGTTAATACAGCAATGCTTCCCACTTGGGACCCGGCTATTTTTCAGGATGATGATGGTAAAGTTTATATGTATTATGGTTCAAGTGGAAAATTGCCACTTGTGGGTGTTGAAGTAGATTATAATACGTGGTTGCCTAAAGGAGATCAAGCAGATTATGAAACCTTATATCAAGCGACCGAAGTTGATGATATTCAGAAAGCATACGGGGAAATAAGGGAAGTTGTCGGTCTAGAGCCTTCAGAACATGGCTGGGAACGTTTTGGCCCCAATAATGATATGGAGCCTGCACCTTGGGGTAATTTTATTGAAGGTGCTTGGATGACTAAGCACAACGGTAAATATTATATGCAATATGGTGCTCCAGGAACTGAATTTAAGGGGTATGCCAACGGTGTTCATGTTGGAGATCATCCATTAGGACCGTTTGAGTATCAAAAACACAATCCCATGTCCTATAAGCCAGGGGGCTTTGTAGTTGGAGCAGGTCACGGAAATACTTTTGCTGATAACTACGGTAACTATTGGAATACAGGAACATGTAAAATATCAGTTAAAGATCGTTTTGAAAGAAGAATTGATATGTTTCCTGCTGGTTTTGATAAAGATGATGTGATGTATTCTATTACGTCTTATGGTGATTTTCCAATTCTGCTTCCAACTGAAAGCAGAGATCATTCAAAGGGAGCTTCCTCAGGCTGGATGTTACTATCCTATAAAAAACCTGTGACTGTTTCTTCATTTGAAGCATGTCAGGATGTGGAGACAAACAGAATGGATCATGGAGGAGAAAAGGTTTATGAAAGAATCTGTTATGGAGCTTCAAATCTAACAGATGAAAACATTCAAACCTACTGGTCAGCAAAAACAGGAGATAAAGGTGAGTGGCTTCAGGTTGATTTGGGCAAAATCATGGAAATAAAGGCGCTTCAAATTAACTACGCAGACCATAAGGCAACGCAATTCAATAAAGCGATGGATATCTATTACCAATATCAAATATTCATGTCAAATGATGCTGAAAATTGGACTTTGGTAGTTGATAAATCTAGGAATGATAAAGATGTGCCACATGATTATGTGCAGCTAACAAAATCTAAACAAGCACGTTATATCAAGATGGTAAATATTCATAATGCTTCTGGATTATTTGCAGTGTCTGATTTCAGAGTTTTTGGAAAAGGGTTATCAGAAAAGCCAAAATCAGTTTCTGGTTTTAAGGTTGATAGAAGCCAGCAAGATTCGCGAAATGCTATGATTACTTGGAAAAAGCAAGGACAAGCAATAGGGTATAACATCTATTATGGAATTGCTCCCGATAAGTTATATAACAGCATCATGGTTTATGAAGAGGATTTTTACGATTTCCGAGGTATGGATAAAGATACCGAGTATTTTTTCACTATCGAAGCTTTTAATGAAAGCGGCATTTCAGAACGAACCAAAATAATTAAAGCAAAATAGATTGATATGAATCAGCTTAAGCATACGACCTTTTTAATTTGTTTTCTGACGGGAATTATCTCTTGGTCCCAAAACTATGAAGCAAAAGTCGATTCCTTAATGAAGCTTATGACCCTTCAGGAAAAGATTGGTCAGACGGTAATGTATAGTGGAAGTTGGGATCAAACGGGGCCTATCGTAGGAACAGACAATGGTAGATACATCCGTGAAGGCAATTTGGGTGCTATGCTGAATGCATTTACGGTCAAAGGCACAAGAGACTTACAGAAAATTGCTATTGAAGAATCCAGACTTGGTATCCCGTTGTTGTTTGGTTATGATGTGATTCATGGTCACCGAACCATTTTTCCAATCAATTTAGGAATGTCATGTAGTTGGGATTTGAATATGGTTGAAGAAAGTTCGCGTATTGCTGCCGAAGAAGCCTCGGCGGAGGGTTTGCATTGGACCTTTGCGCCCATGGTGGATATTTCTAGAGAACCGCGCTGGGGGCGCATTTCAGAAGGTGCAGGTGAAGATGTGTACCTAGGTAGTCAAATAGCAAAAGCCTATGTTAAAGGATTCCAGGGTGACGACTTATCGCAGCCTAATACGATTTTGGCTTGTGCTAAACATTATGTAGCGTACGGGGCAGCTCAAGCAGGCCGCGATTATCACACAGTCAATATGGGTGAAGGGGAATTACGAAATGTGTATTTGCCCCCTTTCAAGGCTACAGTAGATGCTGGAGTGGAAACGTTCATGTCTGCATTTAATGAGTTAAATGGGGTGCCGACTTCTGGGAATAAATTCACCTTACGAGATATCCTGCGTGATGAATGGAATTTTAAAGGATTCGTAGTTTCAGATTATACATCTATTAATGAGCTAGTTCCTCACGGGTTTGCCAAGGATAGTATTGACGCCGCTAGAATTGGTATGAATGCAGGAGTAGATATGGATATGGTGGGTAAATTGTACCATCATTTTTTAAAAGATCTTGTCGAGGAAGGCCAAGTTCCTGAGCGTTATGTCGATGATGCTTGTAGAAGAATTCTATTAGCTAAATACAAATTGGGATTATTTGAAGATCCCTACAGATACATTAATGAAGAACGAGAAAACACTACTAAATATAAACCGGAGTTTTTAGCTAAAGCCAGAGAGATCGCAGCGGCATCTTCGGTATTACTACAAAACAATAGGGAAGCCTTACCGCTTTCAAAAAGCACAAATAAAATAGCTTTTATAGGACCCTTAGTCAAAGATGAATATGATATTCTAGGAAATTGGGCAGCCAAAGGTGATAGGCAGGGGAAGGCAGTCAGCGTCTTTGAGGGCATTTCAGAATACCTCAAGTCCAATCAAATTTTGTATGCCAAAGGTTGCGATATTTTAAAGGATGATGAATCAGGTTTTGCTGAAGCTATTTCAGTTTCAAAACAAGCAGAAGAAATTGTTCTGGTAATGGGTGAAGGGCATCATATGAGTGGGGAAGCGGCTTCAAGAACCAACTTGAAAATTCCTGGATTACAACCTAAGCTTATTAAGAAAATTAGAGAAGCCAATCCTAATAAAAAAATCACCTTGGTGATCATGAATGGACGTCCATTAAATCTTTCTGAAGAAGTAGGATTGGTTGATGCCATATTAGAAGTTTGGTTTCCAGGTACCATGGGTGGTGCAGCAACTGCAGATTTATTATTTGGTGAAGTGAACCCATCAGGAAAACTAACGGTGACGTTTCCCAGAAATGTGGGTCAAGTGCCTATTTATTACAACATGAAAAATACGGGAAGGCCAATTCCTGAGACTAATCCTAAGGAAGATTATAAAAGTAATTATATCGATGTGCCAAATTCACCTTTATTCTCATTTGGATATGGGTTGAGTTACACTCAATTTACATATTCGAATCTCACATTGTCTTCCAAGACCTTAGATGCTAATGGCACTTTGGAGGCTTCAGTAACCATTACTAATTCAGGAAATATGGATGGGCATGAAATTGTGCAGTTATATATTCATGACAAAGTAGGAAGTGTCACCCGACCTGTGAAAGAATTAAAAGGTTTTGAAAAAATATTCTTGAAAAAGGGTGAAAGTAAAAAAGTGTCTTTTTCAATTTCTATTGAGGATTTGAAATTTTATAACAGCGACATGATTTTTGGGGTGGAACCGGGAGAATTTGAAATTGCTATTGCCCCAAACTCAGAATTTAAGTTTAATACGAGTTTTTATTTAGAATAATACACACAAATTAAATTTTATAATTATGAAGAGACTATTACTTTTTTTATTAATTATGATAGGCTATGTTGGTTTTGCTCAACAATATGCCTACATAGATTTTGGAGGTTCATCCAACACAACTTCTGGCAATTGGAATAACATAGTGGTTTCTTCACAGAACGAAGAAGGCCTTACAGCAAACTTGATAGATGACTCAGGTGCTGATATGGGAGTCCTGTTTACGCTCACCGATTCTTTTGACCATATTAATTCCAACGGGACATCAAGTCCTAATGGGGCTTTGCCTTTTCCTTCTTCGGCATCAATGGATAGTTTCTTTGGGGAAACAGAATCGGGATTTAATGGTAATGTGAATCCGTCAGGCGGTTTTACATTGTCTAATTTGGATCCTGCCCTATATTATTCTTTTTCCGTTTTTAGCTCAAGATCTGGAGTGAGTGATAATCGTGAAACGTTGTATACTGTGGAAGGTGTAACTACAGATTCTCAAGCATTAAACCCAGCCAATAACACGACGAATACGGCCAATATTTTGAATATTCAACCTAACGGAAGTGGGGAGATTGTATTGACCGCAGAGCCGGGCCCAAATAACAATAATAGTTTCGGGTTTTATTATTTAGGGGCAGTACAGTTGATTGTTAGTGAAACACCAATTTCAGATACCACTCCTGACCCTGAACTGGCTCTTAATTATCCTAATGGAGGTCATCTATGGGAAGTTGGAAAGACTGTGAGAGTTAAATGGACTAGTATATCAGTTCCTGATATGCTGATAGAATTTTCTTCAGATAATGGTGCCACATGGTCTACTATAGCAACGGCAGTAGGTTCAGCGCAACATTATGATATGGTAGTTCCTGATGAAATTTCAACTGAATGTTTGGTTCGAATTTCGGGAGAAGGTTTAACTGATACAAGTGAAAATGTTTTTGAGGTAATCCCTAATGAGGGAGAAGTTTATAGAATTATAGTGCTTGGTTCCTCAACAGCGGCCGGAACAGGTCCTTCCGATCTTAATAATGCATGGGTGTGGAGATATAACACCTATCTCACGGAAATGGATACCAGATTTGAGGTGGTTAATTTGGCATTAGGTGGATTTGCTACATACAATATTTTGCCAACTGGGACACCAATTCCTGCGGGAGTTAATAGAACCATCGATGTGGAACGAAACATATCAAAGGCTGTCGAACTGGAAGCAGGTGGAATTATTATCAACCTTCCATCAAATGACGCCGCTAGTGGCTACCCGGTAGCTGACCAATTGTATAACTATGGTCTGATAAGTGACGTGGCAGCAAATGCTAATATTCCACTTTGGGTAACGACACCACAACCAAGAGATTTTGGATCAAATACCACCAACTTAAATATTCAATTGGATATGATAGATGAGACATATACCATGTATGGGGAAAATACGATTGACTTTTGGACTGATTTAGGAGAAGCCGATGGCAATGGTATTTTATCTGAATACGATTCTGGGGATGGAATTCATATGAATGATGATGCCCATTTTATTCTTTTTGAAAGAGTACTAGGTAAAGGAGTGCATACTGCAGTACAAAATGCTTTGAGTGTTGAAGAATTTTTATTTAGCACAGAATTTAAATTATTCCCTAATCCGGTGAGTGAAACCTGTACTATAAGCAACAGCGAATTTGTGGGAAATCAAGCCAATATTCAAGTTTATGACCTTCTAGGCTCAAGAGTTTATGACGGTAACCATCAAATTTCAAATCATAAAATTTCTTGGTCTAGAGGGAATCTTGAAAATGGGGTGTATCTCATGACTATAACCAATAATGATAAGTCTTTAACCAAACGTCTAATTTTAAATTAATGAATTATGAAAAAAATTACATTTATTTTCGCTTTATTTTCTTGTATTTCCTTCGCTCAGGAATATACATACATTGATTTTGGTATTACAACGAATGAAACTGAGGGTAATTGGAACAACTTTTCAGTAGCAAATGCAGTAGATGCTGATGGGCTTTCAGGTGTTTTAATAGACTCGAATGGGGCTAGTACTGGAGTTACTTTAACCATTGATGATGCTTTTGATACGGTTAATACAGCAGGAAATCCGACCCCAGATGCTTCTTTGCCGTTTCCTTCATCAGCAGCCGCAGATAGTTTTTTTGGTGAAACGTCTACTTTTAATGGAAGTTTAGAGGCTACAGGAGGTTTTACTCTAACTGGATTAGACCCCTCTTTTTATTACTCATTTTCGATTTTTGCTTCAAGAAATGGGGTAAGCGATAACAGGGAAACTCAATATACAGTTGCAGGTTCTACAACAGAAGTAGTTGCGTTGAACACTTCCAATAATACGGCAAATACAGCAGATGCTATGAACATTCAGCCAAACGGAAGTGGAGAAATAACATTCACAGCAGAGCCTGGACCAAACAATGACAATAGTTTCGGGTTTTATTACTTAGGAGCAATTGAGATTATTAAATCTGATGCGCCCCTTTCTGTAAGCGATTTTAAATTAAAAAATATGTTGAGTTTGTATCCAAATCCAGTTACTGATATTTTGGAGGTAAGAATGGATTTGAAAGAATCTTCTCAAGTTAAAATGGAAATTTATAATATAAACGGTAGTTTGGTTTCTAAACTTCTAGATGCACAGCAACCTGCAGGGAATTTCCAATTTACCTGGGATAGATATGATAATCAGCAAATCAGTTCAGGAGTTTATTTCCTTAGAATGCAAGTAAACGATAGCGAACAAACCACTAAATTGATATTGAAATAACTTAAATATTTATTATCAAATTTAAATTACCATCTGGCAAAAACGTTACAGCAAGCATCCTATTATTAGCGTTGTTTTGCTGTGATGTTTTCTTTTGCCAAACGCAAACCATAAACTCTGGCTGGCAATTTTCAGAGGATCACAATACTTGGGAAACCATTAATTTACCACACACATGGAATCTTGAAGATGCTTTTGATGATTACCCTGGTTATAGGAGAGGTCAAGGATATTATAAAAAACAAATTTATATTCCTGTAGAGGAAAAGGATGAAATTCAATTTCTAAAATTCAATGCCGTCAATCAAGAGGCTACCGTTTACGTAAATGGTACGTTGATTGGTAATCACAAAGGAGGATATACAGCATTTAATTTTAATATCACACCATTCATTAAATTTGGGGAATATAATCTTATTGAAGTTACAGTTGACAACTCTCATAATGAGAACATCCCACCTTTAAATGCCGATTTTACCTTTTATGGAGGGATTTATCGGGAGGTTGAACTCATTTCTTTACCAAAGCAACATTTTAGTTTTAATGATTTTGCTTCGGAAGGGTTCTATGTCGATTATTATGAAGTGTCAAATGAAAAGGCTGGGGTTGAAGTTTCTTCAATATTAGATAATACCTCCAATACAAATTCTGAAGTATCTCTGCATATGGAATTATTGGATGCCAATGGTGAATTAGTAAAAAGCCGCACAGAATCTTTCAAATTACCGGCAGAATCATCCAATGAATTTAAAGTAAAACTGCCTTTGGTTTATCAGCCAAAGCTGTGGTCGCCAGAGCAACCCTATTTATATGACCTTGTTCTAAAATTAAAAGATGCTCATGGGGAAGTGTTAGAAACAAAGCATTCTCATGTAGGTTTTAGATGGACATCTGTGGATCCTGATAAAGGATTCTTTTTAAATGGGAAGCCGATTAAATTAATAGGAGTCAATAGACATCAAGATTTTCAAGGTTTAGGTAATGCGGTTCCTATTGAGCTTCAGGAAAAGGACATTTATCTCATTAAAAATATGGGAGGGAATGTTATACGGTTTGCTCACTACCCCCATCATCGGGATTTGTATAAGCTATGTGATGAGCTGGGAATTTTAGTCTGGACTGAAATCCCCATCGTTAATAAAGTAACAGACTCTCCTGAGTTTTTTGATGTTTGTATCAACATGCAAAAGGAGCATATTAAACAATATTATAATTATCCTTCGGTGGTGATGTTTGGGTATATGAATGAAATTTTCATTCGTATGGTGTTTGATAAATACTCTGAAGAGGAACGAACTGCACTCAAATCAACCACACTTAAATTAGCCAATCAATTGGAGAATTTGACTCGTGAGTTAGCGCCAAATAGATTAACCGTTATGGCTTGCCATTTAAATGAAATCTATAATGAAACAGGCATTGCAGATCTACCAATGGTTTTAGGTTGGAACCTGTATTTTGGATGGTACGATGCTGAGATAAAAGACTTAGGTTCATTTTTAGATGAACAGCACCAACGGTTTCCAAAACGTTCCATGTTACTTTCTGAATACGGTCCTGGAGCCGATGTTCGCATTTTTACAAAAACCCCCAAAAAGTTTGATTTCTCAACAGATTACCAATTTAAGTTGCATCAATCCTATGTAAAACAGATTCAGGAACGACCTTTTATGACAGGAATGACAGCGTGGAATTTTGCAGATTTTGGTTCAGAATTTCGAGGAGACGCCATACCGCACGTCAATCAAAAAGGATTAGTGCAATACGATAGAACTCCAAAGGATATTTATTTCTGGTATAAATCAGTTTTAGATAAAAGAGAACCTTTTGTATATATCGCAACTGATTTCTTGTCGGGACTAACCTTGTTTCAAGATGAAACTTATCCTATTCAAGTGTATTCAAATCAACCTAAAGGGATGGTTTATGTAAATGGAATAAACTTGGGTGAAATTTCATTTGAAAATGGGGCAGCAAGCGTGGAAGTTCCTTTTCGAGATGGTGAAAACATATTGAGGTTAGAGGCCGGTAATTCTTCTGTAGAAAAAGTGGTTTCAGTTCATAAATTAGAGACCTTAGATTTTAAAAACTTTGATCAGTTTGGGATTAATGTTGGGGGACATTTTTATTTTCATGATCAAGAACGAAATCTCACATTTGTACCAGACCAGACATATCAAACCCCTGGATATGGTTATCTGAGTGGAGCCCCTTATGGTATGACCAAGGATAAAAATCAAGGCGTTCCGTTTAATGTTAGAAACACCACATCAGACCCCTTGTTTCAAACCATGTTAGAAGGATGTACCGATTATAAGGTAGATATACCTAGCGGTGAATATCAAGTAAGTTTGTTTTTTGCTGAACCAAAAATGAAACCCACTCAAAACATTTATAACTTGACCCAATCTGCTGAGGATGTTGAAGTAGCAAACCGTCGCATATTTGACATATATCTTAATGGGCATTTGGTTCAGAAAAATGTCAACCTGGCTTCAGAATATCCAGAAAAATATGGAGTTAGTATCATATCAAATATCCTTATTCCGAAGAATGAAGGTCTTAAGATCACTTTAAAACCAGTAGAAGGTAAACCCGTCCTAAGTGGCATTTTAATAAAAAAAATTAATTAAATGAGAGTTTTAACTATTGCACTTTTCTTATTTCTTGGTGTATATGCAACCGCACAAACCAAAACAACTTATACCTATTCTATTAAAGGAAAGGATACTTTAAAACTGGATGTTTATACTCCAGAGAATATTAAGGCAGGGGATAAACTACCAACATTGTTATGGATGCATGGGGGTGGATTTTCTGTGGGTTCTAGAGATTTTAAAGATGATGCAGAACTTTGCCAATATGCCGCACAGCATGGATATATTGGTATTTCTATTTCTTATAGGTTACTTAGAAAAGGTACCAAAACAGGATTCGGTTGCGATTGTACTAAAGAGGATAAACTGGAGGTTTTTAAACAAGCAGCTATTGATTATTTAGATGCAGCAGCCTTTGTGGTTTCCAATTCTAATCAATTGCATGTCGACACCAAGCTCCTTATTGCTGGAGGAAGTAGCGCTGGGGCAGAGGGCACTTTGAACGCGGTGTTTATGAAAGAGCATTTTGCAGATAATTTAGAGAAATATAAGCAGGTTCAATTTGCAGGCATGTTTTCATGTGCTGGGGCTATTGTAAATGCTGAATACATAACAAAAGAGAATGCCATACCTAGTGTCTTTTACCATGGCACAGAAGATAACTTAGTGCCATTTGCATCGGCGCCACATCACTTTTGTGATCCAGAGAAGCCTGGTTATTTATTTCTGGATGGAGCAAAGGTGATTGTAGATAAGTTAGAAGACTTTGAAACCTCATATTATTTTAACATTGTTAAAGGAGGGAAGCATGAAATTTCACGAATTCCTTATGAGGAGTTGGATAAGGTCTTCAATTTTTTTCAAAGAACGATGATTAATGATGAGGTTATTCAAACAACCATTATTAAAACTAAATCCTAATGAAACATATTGTATACCTAATTTGTTTAATACTTATAGGTCAAAGTTGTAAACAAAAAGAAGACGAAAAGCCTGAGCAGAAAGAAGCCAAAAGACCTAATATCGTTTACATTATGGCAGATGACCATGCCGAACAAGCCATCAGTGCATATGGTCATCCTATTGGAAAGTTGGCTCCCACGCCAAATATTGACCGAATTGCAGATGAAGGCGTGTTGTTTAAAAATAATTTTTGTACCAATTCGTTGTGTGGACCAAGTAGAGCGGTAGTTTTAACAGGTAAGTTTAGCCACATCAATGGGTTTAGGATGAATGGAGAAAGTTTTGATGGTAGCCAACCGACCTTTCCAAAAATGCTTCAAAAAGAGGGTTATAAAACGGGGTTAGTTGGAAAATGGCACTTAAATGGATTGCCTCAAGGATTTGACTATTGGAACATTCTTGAAGATCAAGGGCACTATTACAACCCCACCTTTATAAAACAAGGAGAACAAGGTAAAACGGCTGATACTTTGGATATTCCTGGCTATGCAACAGACATTATTACCAATCAAGCCCTAGATTTTATGAAGACTGCTAAGGATGGGGGGCAACCGTTTATGCTAATGGTTCAACACAAAGCGCCTCATAGAAATTGGATGCCAGCTATTCGTCATTTAAACAAATACGATTCCATTAAGTTCCCTCTTCCAGATACCTATTTTACGAATCATGAGGGATCCTTGGGTTCTCAGGAACAACTTCAAACCATTTATAAGGACACCTATGAGGGCCATGATTTAAAATTAACCAAAGAAAAGGGAAAGCCTGAATTGGCTTGGAATCCATGGACTAATGATTTTGATAGGATGACAGTTGAACAACGAAAAATTTGGGATTCAGCATATGCTTCCAAAAATGATGCGTTTCATGATGCTAATTTGACTGGTAGGGAATTGGCAAAATATAAAGGGCAGCGATTTTTACAAGAGTACTTGGCTACGATTGCTTCAGTTGATGAAGGAGTTGGGGAAATTTTGGATTATCTTAAAGAAAATGGGTTAGAGGAAAATACCATTGTAGTTTATACCACCGATCAAGGATTTTATTTAGGTGAAAAGGGGTGGTTTGATAAGCGCTACATGTATGAAGAATCTTTGGCAATGCCTTTGATGATGAAGTATCCTGGCCATATCAAAGCAGGTTCTGAAGTGACAGCTCTTACACAAAACCTTGATTTTGCTGAAACATTTTTGGATTATGCAGGGGCTGAAATTCCAAATGATATGCAAGGTAAATCCTTAAGGCCCTTAATGGAAAATTCCATGGAAGATGAAGATTTTAGGGATGCCGTGTATTACCATTACTATGATTATCCTGCATTTCACATGGTGAAAAAGCATTATGGGGTAAGGACCAATCGCTATAAGCTCATGCATTTTTATGATGATATTGATACCTGGGAGTTATATGATTTAGAAGAAGACCCAAAGGAAATTCATAATCAGATTGATAATCCAGAGTATGATGCCATTGAAGCTCAATTAAGAAAAAGGCTGGCAGAACTTGAAGAGCAATATCAAGTCACAGAAAAAGAGTTGGAACAAGCTCCAAAGGAAAAAGTAGAGAGGGCTTACAAACAATTTGAAAAATTAAGAGGTCATACTGGAACAGCTTATGACCCTATAAAAGATAAAGATTACACACCATGAGAGTTTTAACTATTATATCGCTAATCTTTTTTATTGGTTTTACTTCCTGTAAAGAGGAATCTGAATCAAAGCAAATGACGAATTCTGACTCTGGAAAAAAAGAGCAGTTAAATAAAGAAAGTGAGACCTATTGTAATCCATTAGATATTGATTATACCTATATGGTTTACAATTCAAGTAGGAATATATCATATCGTTCGGGAGCCGATCCTGCAGTTATTGAGTTTAAAGGCGAATATTATATGTTCGTAACCCGATCATTTGGGTATTGGCATTCAACCGATTTGGTAAATTGGAAGTTTATTAAACCACAACAATGGTTCTTTGAGGGTTGCAATGCTCCTACAGCTTTCAACTATAAAGATTCCTTAGTATATTTTGCGGGAGACCCCGCAGGCTATGGTAGTATCCTTTATACTGATGATCCTAAAAGTGGAAAATGGACACCTACTCCTTCCATTTCTAATAATATTCAAGATTCCGAATTATTCATAGATGATGATGGAAAAGCATATTTGTATTGGGGCTCATCAAATGTTCACCCCATTCAGGTGAAAATGCTGAATCGAGATGATCGTTTTTTAGAAACAGGAGTCAGGAAAGAATTAATCAACTTAGTTGAAGATGAACATGGCTGGGAGCGATTTGGAGAAAATAATTTTCATCCTACTTTGAAAGAAGGTTATATGGAAGGAGCTTCCATGACCAAACACAACGGGAAATACTATTTACAATATGCAGCTCCTGGAACCCAGTTTAATGTGTATGCTGATGGAGTTTATGTGGGTGAAACACCACTAGGGCCTTTTACATACATGAAAAATAACCCTATGAGTTTCAAACCTGGAGGTTTTACTAATGGGGCGGGACACGGTATTACCGTAAAACAAACCAATGGACAATATTGGCATTTTGCAACAATGGCCTTGGCTTCAAATTCACAATGGGAACGCCGTTTATGTATGTTTCCTACCTTTTTTGATGCCGATGGTTTGATGTACTCTAATACGTCCTATGGCGATTATCCTAGATATGCCCCCAGTCATCCTACAAAAGCAGGAGAGCATAACGGATGGATGTTACTTTCCTATAAAGGGGATGCTACGGTGTCCTCCTCTTTAAAACAAATCATGAAATTTACTTCTAATGATGATGAAGTAAAGGTTACAGAATTACCTGTAGAAACTAATGCTAAGGGAGAAATAATTTCTAAAGTATTTACTGATGAAAATCCAAAGACGTTTTGGGTGTCTGAAGCTAATGACGATAAACAATGGATTAAAATTGAAATGGTAAACCCGGGAAAAGTTTACGCTTTCCAACTTAATTTTCACGATTACGAGACAGGGATCTATACCCGTACGGAAGGGTTGAAACATCAATTTGTAATAGAGGTGTCAGAAGATGGTGAGCAATGGCAAACGATGGTTGATAGAAGTCAAAGTGACATTGATGCTCCAAATGCATACATCGTACTGGATGACCCCGTACAGGCTAAGTTTGTTCGTTATAAAAATATAAAAGTACCGGGGGCCAATTTTGCTATGTCAGAATTTCGAGTTTTTGGTTTGGGTCTTGGTGAAAAACCCAAAAAGGTTGAAGGATTTAATATTGAGCGTGAAAAAGATAGAAGGGATGCAACTCTTAAATGGAATGCGGTAAATGGAGCACAAGGATATAATATTCGTTGGGGAATTGCTCCAGATAAATTGTACCAGTCTTGGTTGGTTTATGATACCAATGAACATTTTATGCGTTGTTTAGATAGAGATACACCTTACTATTTTACCATTGAAGCTTTTAATGAAAATGGGATTTCAGACAAGAGTGAAATTATACTAGTAGAGTAATCATGAAAAAAATAGTTACTGGAATTTTTATGTTATTGGTTGTTCTTGCCCAATCGCAAGAATTAAAAGTAATGACTTATAATATTAAGCTGGATTACCCTAAGGAGGGTGAAAATAGCTGGACCAACCGAAAGCCATTTTTTATAAATCAAATAAAATTTCATGAGCCAGACGTGATGGGAGTTCAAGAAGCGATGCCCAATCAGATGAAAGATATGTCTCTTTTATTACCAGAATATGCCTCATTGGGAGTTGGTAGGGACGATGGTAAGGATGAAGGGGAATACTCGGCTATTTTTTATAAAAAGAAGAAATTTAAAGTACTGGAATCTTCTACCTTTTGGTTATCTGAAACTCCGGAAAAAGTTGGTATGGGTTGGGATGCTGTTTGTAACCGTGTTTGTACTTATGCTTTACTGCAAAATCAAAATACTGATGAGAAATTTTGGATCTTCAATACCCATTTTGATCATGTGGGAAAGGAAGCCAGGAAAAATAGTGCCGTATTAATTATTGAAAAAATTAAGGAGCTTAACAAGGATCAATTACCAGTAGTTTTAACGGGTGATTTTAATATGGAGCCAGAACATGAAAGTATACAATATATTCTTCGGACTTTAAAGGATTCCAAAACCATTTCCAATTTGGCTTTTGGACCCACTGGCACCTTCAATGGGTTTCATTTCAATGAACCGGTCACAAGAAGAATTGATTTTATATTCGTAAGTGAAAACATTCAGGTAAACAAGTATGCCGTTTTGAGTGATAATTGGGATTTACACTATCCTTCTGATCATTTTCCTATAGTGGTAGAGCTTCATTTAAACTAATAAAAAACGCTTCCATTTGGAAGCGTTTTTCTTTTCTTATATTAATTTTAGGAGGTTAAAGCTTCGGTATCTTTAACCCTATTTTTTAACCACATTTTGAATTTCGTAATTAGGAAAAACAAAATAGGAACAATGATCAAGGTCAAGAAGGTGGCTATAAACAGACCATAAATTACAGTCCAAGCCAATGGCCCCCAAAAGACCACATTATCTCCTCCAAAATAGATATTGGCGTCAAACTCTTTAAACAGGGTAAAGAAGTTGATGTTTAAACCTATGGCCAAAGGGATTAATCCCAAAATGGTAGTTATTGCGGTTAGTAATACCGGTCTTAAACGTGCTTTCCCTGCTCTAACAATAGCTTCAAACAAGTCCTTTTCTTCAAGATATTCGTCATCGTCTAGATCCAATTCATTTTTCTTCCTGTCAATCAATAGTTGTGCGTAATCCAAAAGAACCACCCCGTTGTTTACAACAATCCCAGCCAAGGATATAATTCCCACCATAGTCATCATAATAACGAAAGCTTTTCCAGTAATTACAAGTCCGCCAAATACCCCAATAAAACTTAGGAAGATAGCAATCATAATAATAGCTGGCTTGGAGATTGAATTGAATTGAAAGATTAGGATAAAGAAAATCAACATCAGTCCTGTGAAAAATGCACTTACCAAGAAGGCCATCTGCTTGTTTTGCTCTTCAATTTGCCCCGTGTAATCAATTTTTATACTTTCAGGAAGTCCTTCATAGGATTTCATTTCATTTTGAATTTGAGATACCACAGCACCTGCATCAGTAAATCCTGGTGCTAAAGCAGAATACACGGTAACAACCCTTTTGGTGTCTTTGTGTTTAATGGCATTAAATCCAGAATTGTTCTCATATGAAGCCACTGCAGAAACAGGAACTTCAATCAATTGTCCTTTATTGTTTCTGAATGTGATTCTTTGATTGAATAAGGCATTTAAATTATATCTGTTAGTCTCATTGAATCTCACATAAATATCAAAATCGTCCCCGCCTTCTTTATAGATTCCTGCCTTGGAACCAAAAACGGAGTTTCGAAGTTGTTGACCTACTTGAGCGGCGCTTATACCCATTTCCCCTGCTTTTTCACGATCTACAACAACCTTCATGGTTGGTTTGTCCTTATTCACATCAATTTTAAGTTCATCAACTCCAGGGACATTTTTACTGTTGATGAATTCACGCATTTGTTCTGCGGTGTTAATCAATTGATCGTAATCTTCACCTTGTAGCTCAATATTAATGGGAGATCCAGCTGGTGGACCAGCAGCATCCTTTTCTACGGATATTAGTACTCCTGGATAAATACCAGCTAATTCTTCCTGAACCTTTTGTCTTAGTAATTCACTGTCTTTTCCTCTTCTGTATTTAAACTCGCGCATAGAGGCCGTAATCTTAGCCTTATGGGGCATTTCTGCTGCAGATCCACCATCAGTTTGCGGGTTTCCAGCTCCTTCTCCCACTTGGGAAACGGCGCTTTCCACCATATAGTTATAGCCATCGTCAGTATATTCTTTATCATTCAAAACGGTATAAACACGTTTCTCTATTTCCTTGGTAATAGTATTTGTTTTTTCAATGGCTGTTCCTTCAGGGTATTCGATATAAACAATAATTTGATTGGGCTTGTTGTCAGGGAAGAACTCCACTTTGGTTCTTTTTTGTTCTAGAGAAATTTTAAATCCAAAAATTGATATAATTAACATTGCAAAGATTCCAATAGTCAAACCATAAGGTCTCCATCCCGAAAGCGCCCAACGCAATTGACCTTCATACCAGCGCTCGAGTTTAACTAGTGTCTTGGTTTGGAAATTGTTTGCCCATTTACGTAAAAAGATGCGGTACACCCATAACATAATCGCGGTAAAAACCATCAAACTTCCTAAGGCGCGGTATTCACCACCCACGACAAAAACTATAATGCCAAAAAAGGCAATAATCGAGGTCAAGACAATGATACGCTTGAGTGGCATGTCTTTATCTTCAGTACTCATAAATTGGGATACTAGTACCGAATTAAAGAAAATAGCAACGAAAAGAGATGATCCAAGTACAATGGATAAGGTTTGCGGTAGGATAATCATAAATTCACCCATAATTCCTGGCCAAAGACCCAAAGGAATAAATGCCGCCACGGTCGTCGCTGTAGAAATGATAATAGGAAACGCAATTTCCCCGATTCCCATTTTGGCTGCTTTTTTACGGCTCATGCCTTCTTCATCCATTAATCGGTATACGTTCTCAACAACTACAATACCATTGTCAACCAACATTCCTAGTCCCATAATGAGTCCAAAAAGTACCATGGTATTCAACGTAATGTCAAAGAAGTTTAGAATCATCAAGGACATAAACATGGACATAGGTATGGCAAAACCAACAAATACTGCGTTTTTAAAGCCTAAAAAGAACATTAAGACGGTAACAACCAGAATCACCCCAAAGATGATGTTGTTTACTAGGTCATCTACTTGACCAATGGTAACAGATGATTGGTCGTTTGCGTAAGTGATTTTTAAATCCTGCGGAAATTCATTTTCAATGGCATCTTCTACAATCACTTTTATCTTATCAACGGCATCCACCATGTTCTTTCCAGCTCGTTTTTTTACATCAAGCATCACAACAGGTTGTCCAAACTCACGTGCAAATGTGGTTTTATCCTCTTCTTGAAAAGAAACTTTAGCTACATCCTTTAAGTAAATGGCATGTCCGTCTTCCGACTTAACAACAAAATTGTTTAGTTGTGTAGGATTATCAATTTCTCCTAAAATACGGATGGTTCTCCGCTGTCCACTTACTATAAGATTTCCGGCAGACATGGTCGTATTTCCCCCATTTATGGCTCCAATGATATCATTGAAAGTAACTTGAGAGGCCATCATTTTATAGATGTCTACAGCTACTTCAACTTCTTTTTCCTGAGCACCTCTAATGGCAACCTCCTTGATTTCCATAAGATCTTCAATTTCATCTTGAAGAACTTCTCCGTATTCCTTCAGTTTCTCAATAGGATAATCCCCAGAGATATTGATATTTAAAATGGGCATCTCTTCAGACATGCTCAACTCAAACACATCTGGTTCTACTTTGGCCTCATTAAAGGTGGGCCAATCTTCACTTGATTTTTTGGTGTCAATTTTATCCTTAACCTTTTGTTTGGCTTGTTCTACGGTTAAGTGCTCATCAAATTCCACTACAATCATGGAGTAATCTTCCTGAGATGTTGAGGTTATTTCAACCACATTACTCACCGTATTCAGCTCATCTTCCAGAGGGTCTGTGACCAATTTTTCAATGTCCTCAGCCGTATTTCCAGGAAATATGGTGCTGACATAAATTTTGGTTTCATTTACCTCAGGAAAGTTTTCTCTTGGCATCTCAAAAAAGGCCGAAATACCTAAGTAAAAGAAAACCAAAATGAGGACATAAATGGTGGTCTTGTTGTTAATGGCCCACGAAGACCATTTAAATTCTTTATCGACTTGTTTTTTATTTTTGGTCATTGGTTTCTAGTTTGGATCAATGAATAGCTGTAACAAGGTTATTTAACCTCAATGATTTTTACAGGTTGCCCGTCTTTAACACTTCTAGCACCTTCCATGATTATTTCTTCTCCATCTGTAATTCCATCAAGTACTTCAACAATGTCCCCCTGGTTTCTACCTGTTTTAATAATGGTTTTTTGGGCTTTTCCTTCATTTTCACCTTGTTTATCCTTAACTGTATAGATAAATTGTTCTCCTTGAGCATTCTCAGAAATAATACTCTGAGGAATCAATAGGGCTTTTTCACTGGTGTAATCATTGATCTTCAGTTTGGCTGTTAAGTTTGGCTTAATCGATTTATCATCATTTGGAATGGCTACTTCCACTTTGAAGGTGCGGTTTGCCGGATTGATATAATCACCCACTTGTCTGATTTCGGTATCTATTTGTTTTCCTAGAATTGGGAAATCAACGATTACCGATTTTCCTTTTTTGATATCTGTCAAATAACTTTCAGGCACATCGGTCTCTATATACA
Source organism: Mangrovimonas futianensis (assembly GCF_021245805.1). Taxonomy (NCBI): domain Bacteria; kingdom Pseudomonadati; phylum Bacteroidota; class Flavobacteriia; order Flavobacteriales; family Flavobacteriaceae; genus Mangrovimonas; species Mangrovimonas futianensis. The sequence goes on along the minus strand of NZ_JAJJNF010000004.1, from coordinate 260,392 downwards.
TATCACTTAAATTCACCAATCTGAATAGGGGAGACATGCCTACTGAAACCACATTACCCTGTTCTGTAATAACATCGTCAATTGTTCCAGAAAAAGGAGCTGTCACCGTAGTTTTTCCTATTTGTTGTTTTAATTGATTGACTGCTTCAGCTTGTGTTTCATAATTTGATTTGGCTTGAAGGTATTGCATTTCGCTACCAATATTTTGCTCCCAAAGTCTTTTTTGGCGATCAAATGTGGTTTTAGCCAAATCTTCTTGAATCTTAAGTTGGGCCAATTGCTGGCTTAATCCACCGTCATCAATCTTGGCGAGAATTTGACCTTTGTTTACTTTTTGCCCCTCTTTTACAAAAACTTGAGTTAGGATTCCATTATATTCAGGGTAAATGGTAATTAAGTTTTTGGTGGTAACATTTCCTTGTATTTCTAAGTAATGCACAAATTCTTCAGTATTCACCTTGATGGTAGTAATCAAAGGAGCATGCTTAACGGTATCCAGCTTAGAGATTTCTGCATCAATAAGCTTAAGCTGGTCGGCGATCTCCTGTTGCTTTGCAACAATTTCAGTCCTTTTATTTCTAAGTAATTCAATATTTTTTGACTCTAAGACATTCTCTACGGAATTCTTCTTCTTTTCTCCTCCACAAGAGGTAAGAATAAGGACAGTGGCCAAAAGGATGTATATCTTTTTCATGATAAGGATTTTCAAAAATTAGTTGTTAATAGTATTTAAAGCCGTTTCTAGGTCAACTTTGAAGTTGATCACATTTAACATGGCTTGTAAAAAGTCTTGTTGTGCTTGATATAGCTGAGTTTGGGCTTGTCTTAAGTCAAAACTGGAGCCGATTCCCTCAAAGAATTTTGTTTGGTTTTTTTGCTCAATGCGTTCTGCCAATTCCAGATTCTCTTTTTTGATTTCATAATCTTCAATGGCATATTGGTATTCGGTTTTGGCTTTTGCGATTTCCAGTTTTATTTGTTGCTCTGTTTCTGTTAAATCTGTTTCCGCTTTTTCCAAATTGATTTTTGCGCGTTGGGTTGCGGCACTTCGCATTCCAGAACTAAATATGGGAATGTTCAAACTAACACCTAGGAGAGAGGAACCATACCAAAGCTGGTCGTTTTGCAAGAAAGAGAAATCATTACTGTTACCCATATAGGCTCCATTAACAAAAGCATTAAGAGTTGGTAAAAACTTGCTTTTTTCTAATTTCAATAGTAGCTCTTTGGAAATTTTATCATTTTCTGCAATTTGAAAGTCAATATTATTACTAACATTTTCTTCAACATTAAGCAGGTCTAAACTCATGTTTTGTAATGCCAAGGCTTCCAAATCATCGGTAAGCGTTACAGGAGAATTGATATCCAAACCAAGAGTAATGTTAAGCATTTGATAAGCCAATTTCTCCAGTCTTTCAGATCTGTTTAAGTTGCTCTTTAAACTAGAAAGGGTGATTTGCAATTGCTCGACACTTTCTTGCTCTTCCAATCCTTCTTGAAAAATCTTGTCCGTTTCATTCAAGTTTTCTTCAACCACCTGAATGTTTCTATTCAATATTTTTACGGACTCTTTGGAGAGCAAAACATTTCCATACGCATTGATTACCGCCCTACGAACTTCTAAATCGGTTTTTTCTTTGGCGTTTTCTGAGATTTCCAAATACACTTTGGCAGATTGCAAGCCAACTAAGTAGGAACCATCAAATAACAATTGGTTCAATGTCGCTGAAGCATTGACGCTTTGCTTCGTTCCAAAGGTAACAGGTAAGAATTCGCCTTGATTTCCACCAAAAAATTCTGCAGGAACTAATTGAACTTGCTGTTTTATGAAATTTTGATAGTCAATTTTAGCATCCAGTTGTGGTAAACCGGTTGCCGTGGTTTCCCATTTTTGTTGTTCGGCTGCCTCAATGTCTTTTTGAGCATTTAACGCAGATCGGTTATGCTCCAATGCATAATCGATTGCTTCTTGTAAACTAAAACTTTGCTCCTGAATTTCCTGAGAAAGGATAGGAAGGCCTAATAAAAGGCTAAAGATTAGTATCAGGGTTTGTTTCATTGGGTAATGTTTGATTTTTTAAATAGGTTTCAAGAATTTCAGATCCTTTTGGGGTACAAATTCCCCTAAGGTGGTATTCCAAATAGTGATTCATTAAGGACCGCATGGAGAATCGTTCTAGTGGGAATAATTCTTTGTCCTTTAAAGCCATCATACAGTTGAAATATATTTTTGATATAAATGGAACATCAATGGAATCTCTATATAATCCTAAGGAAACACCTAGTTCCAAATTGCACACCACGCAATCTTGCATGACGCAAAGTTGTTTGGATTTTACATTTTCAAATATTTTTGGGTAATACTTTTGAAGTTGAAATTGAGGAGATGATTTTTCATCCTTGAGGTGTCTCATGAGGAACTCCTTTATTTCAAAAATTTCTTCAATAGGATTGTTTTCTTTTTTTCTGATTTCGTCAATACCCGTAGAAATAATTTCAAACATATAAAGCACTACTGCTTCAACAAGGGTTTCCTTATTGGAGTAATGTTGATAGAGTGTTTTTTTTGACATTCCCAAAGCATTGGCAATTTCATCCATGGTGACACTCTTGAATCCATAGTTCAAGAACATGTCTGCTGCCGTCTTTAAAATTTCATTCTTCATAATCGGGACAAAAGTAGTCAAGGAAACTTTTAAAACAAAAAAAGTTTCCTAAGTTTTAACAATTTTTTAATATTGCCTTCTTCCCGCATTTAAACTATTTTTGTTTCATGCAGCAAATTTCATTTTACCAAGAGGTATTTTTAAATTATTTGGAGACCTTTAAAGTTCAGAAAGAACCCGCCAATCTCTACAATCCCATCAATTATATTTTGTCTTTAGGAGGAAAGCGCTTAAGGCCTGTTTTAACCTTAATGACTTCGGATATTTTTAGTGGAGACCACCAAAAAGCCCTTGATGCGGCATTAAGCATAGAAGTGTTTCATAATTTTTCCTTGATTCATGACGATATCATGGATGATGCACCGCTGAGAAGAGGAAATGAAACCGTTCATGAGAAATGGGATATCAACACGGGAATCCTTTCAGGAGATGCCATGTTGATTTTGGCTTATCAATTGTTTGAAAATTATGAGTCAGAAATATTTAAGGACTTGGCCAAATTATTTAGCAAAACGGCCTTGGAGGTATGTGAGGGTCAACAATATGACATTGATTTTGAAACTCGAGACGATGTCACCATTGCAGAATACCTTAAAATGATCGAATATAAAACGGCTGTTCTGATTGGTGCCGCCATGAAAATGGGAGCGATTGTTGCTCAAGCTTCAGAAGAAGATCAAGATCGCATTTATGATTTTGGAAAGAATCTTGGTGTTGCTTTCCAATTGCAAGATGATTATTTGGATGCTTTTGGAGACCCAAAAACCTTTGGGAAACAGGTGGGAGGAGATATTATTGAGAATAAGAAGACCTATTTGTATTTAAAAGGATTGGAAATGGCTTCATCTGATAGTAGAAATCAGCTTCAAGGTTTTTATTCGGCTAAAACCAACGATGGGGGTGAAAAAATAGAAGCCGTCAAAACCATATTTGCTGACAGTGGATCTGCCGATGCCACCAAATTGGCTATTAAAGAGTATACAGAAAAAGCATTCTCAATGTTGGATAATCTTGATATTTCAGCAGACAAGAAACAATTATTGCGAGCTTTTGGAGAACAATTGATGAACAGAACGGTATAATGGTACTTCCGGCAACTTTTAATGATTTAATAGAAGAAGCTCAAGGTAAGGAGCTTTATGCAAAGCTTGTCAAACAGTTGAATAAGGACTTTTTATATGCCAATATCGATTTGGATTTTGATCAAGACATCTTGCCTAGTAGCCTCAAGTTAATCCTTCATGAAACCATTTACAAACTGATTCAGGAACGGTTCGCCGAATACCTTAATCTGCTATATATTGTAGATGTATCAGAGTCCAAGATCAAACAATTAGACGGAATGGATACCTTAAAATTATCTGAGGATGTGGCCTTTTTGATTCTGCAACGGGAGTGGCAAAAGGTGTGGTTAAGAAATCAATATTCCTAAAAATAAACCCTTACAAACGGCATCCAAGATTGGGCATAAATGCTTTTTTCACTGTTATATAGTACATCAAAGCGCATTCCCACAGTGACGTTTTGGGCTCTAAATCCGGCTCCTAGGAATAGGGCTGGATACCAGTAATTTTCATCGGCAATTCCCCAGCGACTGTCCCAATCCCTGTTTACGTTTAATTGCTCAAATTCTGTGGATATCTGAAGTTGTGGAATGGGATTGAAAATGCCTATGACACTGCCTCCAAAAATGGTTGATTTGTGATAGTATTTTCTGCTGCTGTAGGTTCCATTCAGTCCGAGTCCAACAGAAACATAAGGATTGATGTCATAAAGGGCGCTCGGAGCCAAAGTGCCGCTAAAAAATTCGTTTCCAAAACTCAGTCCGATACCACCACCAAATCGCACATGATTCCAAAAGTCAGATTCTTTTTCTTGTGCTTGAATGGAAGTGCTGATTAACAGGATAAAGCAAAATATAGAAATGGTTTTTTGCGAAAATGGTTTGTAGGTTGGTATCATGGTGTAAATACTTGAATTAAAGTTATCATAAATATAATAAAACCGCATCTAATTTTGGTAAAAGTTGTATTTTTGACAAAATTTTCCAAAAGCTAGAAAGCAGAAATTAATAATGGATAAATATTCCTTTTTAAACGCCGCACATACAGCATTTTTCGCTGATTTATACGAACAATACCAAAAAAATCCCGATTCAATAGAACCCAGCTGGAGAGCCTTTTTTCAAGGATATGACTTTGGGAGTGAAAGCTATGGAATGAACGGAGAGATCGTGGAAGGGGTTTCTGCCCAAATTCCAGAACATGTTCAAAAAGAGTTTCAGGTTGTTAAGTTGATTGATGGCTATAGGACTCGTGGACATTTATTTACCAAAACCAATCCGGTTAGGGATAGAAGAAAATATGAGCCAACTTTGGCATTAGAGAATTTCGGGTTGACCGAAGCTGATTTGGACACCGTTTTTAATGCCGGAGAGATTTTAGGCATCGGAGCTCAGAATCTTCGAGAGATTCTTCGTCATTTAAACAAGATTTATTGTGAATCCATCGGGATTGAGTACATGTACATTCGTACTCCCGAGCATATTCAGTGGATCCAGAATAAACTAAACATTAACGATAACCATCCAGAATTTTCAACCGATAGAAAGAAACATATCTTAAAGAAACTGAATGAAGCGGTTTCATTTGAAAGCTTTTTGCATACCAAATATGTTGGGCAAAAACGTTTTTCGCTGGAAGGAGGAGAAACTTTAATTCCGGCATTGGATGCTTTGGTTGAACAGGCCGCTGATTATGGTGTTAAAGAGTTTGTAATGGGTATGGCCCACCGTGGACGATTAAGCACCTTGACCAATATTTTTGGGAAGTCGGCAAAAGATATCTTCAGTGAATTTGATGGTAAGGACTATGAAGAAGAAATCTTTGATGGCGATGTAAAATACCACCTTGGTTGGACCAGTAACAGGGTTACTTCTAAAGGAAATGAAATCAATTTAAACATTGCTCCCAATCCATCGCACTTAGAAACTGTTGCTTCAGTTGTTGAAGGAATCGCAAGAGCAAAACAAGATGATAAATATGTAGACAATCCTTCAAAAGTATTGCCAATTGTAGTGCATGGAGATGCTGCTATTGCTGGTCAAGGGATTGCTTATGAAGTGGTGCAAATGGCACAATTGGATGGGTATAAGACCAATGGAACTATTCATATTGTAGTAAATAACCAGATTGGTTTTACAACCAATTATTTGGATGCCCGTTCAAGTACTTACTGTACAGATGTAGGTAAAGTAACCTTATCGCCGGTGCTTCACGTGAATGCTGATGATGCTGAAGCCGTAGTTCACGCTACTTTGTTTGCTTTGGATTTTAGAATGGCATTCAAAAAGGATGTGTTTATTGACCTGTTAGGATACCGTAAATACGGACATAATGAAGGAGATGAACCAAGATTTACACAACCTAAGTTGTATAAATTGATTTCTAAGCATCAAAATCCACGAGATATCTATGCTGAAAGGTTGATGTCTGAAGGGGTCATTGATGCTGATTATGTATCGCAACTGGAAGATGAATACAAAGCTAAATTAGAAGAGAATCTAGAAGATTCAAGAAAAATAGAAAAGACCGTCATTACGCCATTTATGCAAGATGAATGGAAAGGTCTAGAAAGAGTCATGGAAGATACCATGATGAAGAATGTTGACACCACATTCTCCAAATCTGGCCTTGAGAGAATTGCAGATGTAATTTCAACTTTGCCATCTGATAAAAAATTCATCCGTAAAATTGAAAAGTTGGTTCAGTCTAGAAAAACCATGTTCGAAGAGGATAGGTTAGATTGGGCCATGGCAGAACATTTAGCCTACGGAACTTTATTGGAAGAAGGCTATGAGGTTAGGATTTCAGGTCAGGATGTAGAAAGAGGAACATTCTCTCACCGTCATGCTGTTGTAAAAGTTGAAGATAGTGAAGAGGAAGTGGTATTGCTTAACAATGTAAGCAAAGATCAAGGACGTTTCTTTATTTACAATTCGTTATTGTCAGAATATGGGGTCTTAGGCTTTGAATATGGTTATGCCATGGCAAGTCCTAACACCTTAACTGTTTGGGAGGCACAATTTGGGGACTTCAGTAATGGGGCTCAAATCGTGATTGACCAGTATATTTCTTCTGGAGAAGATAAATGGAAAACCCAAAACGGTGTGGTTATGTTGCTGCCTCATGGCTATGAAGGTCAGGGAGCAGAACACTCTTCAGCAAGAATGGAACGTTACCTTCAGTTATGTGCTAAGGATAACATGTTTATAGCCGATTGTACAACACCAGCTAACATGTATCACTTGCTTAGAAGACAGGTGAAGGCTCATTATAGAAAGCCTCTTATTGTATTTACTCCAAAAAGTTTGTTGCGTCATCCTAAATGTGTCTCAACCGTGGATGAATTTGCAAATGGCAAGTTTGAGATGTTAATTGATGATCAGTCAGTTAAAACTAAAGATGTAAAAACATTAGTCTTTGTTACTGGTAAATTTTATTATGATTTATTGGAACAAAGAGAAGCCTTGGGAAGAAACGATGTTGCCTTAGTAAGAGTTGAACAACTATTTCCTCTGCCTGCAGAAGAAATGAGAGAAGTTCTTAGTAAATATGGACATGTTGATGATGTTGTTTGGGCTCAAGAAGAACCAAGAAATATGGGGGCTTATGGCTTTATACTTATGCATTTTAATGAAGCAAGGTCCTTTAGAGTAGCCAGCAGAAGAGCTTATGGAGCTCCTGCAGCTGGAAGCTCGACTAGATCAAAAAGACGTCATCAAGAAGTCATAGATTACGTTTTTGATAAAACAAAAGATAACCAAAAGATATAATACCCAAAACATAAAATTATAGACCAATGATTTTAGAAATGAAAGTTCCTTCACCAGGAGAATCCATTACAGAAGTTGAAATCGCTGAATGGCTAGTACAAGATGGTGACTATGTAGAAAAAGATCAAGCCATTGCTGAAGTAGATAGTGATAAAGCCACCCTGGAGCTTCCTGCAGAAGCCAGTGGGACTATTACCTTAAAAGCTGAAGAAGGGGATGCTGTTGCTGTGGGCCAAGTTGTATGTTTGATAGACACCGACGCGGCAAAACCAGAGGGAAGTGAATCTGAAAAGAAAGAGGAGAGCAAACCAGCGGAGCCTAAAGCTGAAGAGAAGAAAGCTGAGCCTGTAGCAGAGAAAAGTACCTATGCTACTGGATCTGCAAGTCCTGCAGCTAAAAAGATTCTTGCTGAGAAAGGGATGGAAGCTTCTCAAGTAACTGGAACAGGTAAAGATGGAAGGGTAACTAAGGAAGATGCAATTAATGCCAAGGTATCCATGGGAACCCCAACAGGAGGAACTCGTGGAGAATCTCGTTCTAAGTTGTCTATGTTACGTCGTAAAGTAGCTGAGAGATTGGTCTCTGCTAAAAACGAGACAGCCATGTTGACAACGTTCAATGAGGCAAACATGACACCTATTTTTGAGCTTAGAAACCAATATAAAGAAGAATTTAAGAGCAAACATGGAGTAGGACTTGGGTTTATGTCGTTTTTTACTCTGGCGTGTGTTAGAGCCTTGGAAATGTATCCTGCGGTTAATTCCATGATCGATGAAAAGGAAATGGTGAGCTATGATTTTTGTGATATTAGCATCGCTGTTTCTGGTCCTAAAGGTTTGATGGTGCCTGTTATTAGAAACGCAGAGAATTTAACTTTTAGAGGTGTAGAAGCTGAGGTAAAACGATTGGCAATTAGAGCTCGTGATGGGCAAATTACGGTTGATGAAATGACAGGAGGAACTTTTACCATTTCAAATGGTGGGGTTTTTGGAAGTATGTTGTCAACACCAATCATTAATCCTCCTCAAAGTGCCATTTTAGGAATGCATAACATTATTGAAAGGCCTATTGCAGTAGACGGAAAAGTTGAAATTCACCCAATGATGTACTTAGCCTTATCTTATGATCATAGAATTATTGATGGTAAGGAGTCTGTAGGATTCTTAGTGGCGGTTAAAGAAGCCTTGGAAAATCCTGTGGAATTTTTAATGAATGGAGATGTGAAGAAAGCACTCGAGCTATAAGCGAAGTGCATACAATATGATTTATAAAAAGGGCTTTCAGATATCTGAAAGCCCTTTCTTTTTTAACGTGAAAAACTAAAACTAATAAAAATTTACAAAGATGTTGATGGAGATGACGATTAACACTATAACCATCAATCCAATGATCAAATATTTGTTTAGAGAATTAGATTCTTTTTCCATGGTTTAAATAGGTTTTGTAGATTTAAGGAACCCTGTGCCATGTGGCACAGGGCGTTGAAAATCCCTTAATTAGGCAATCGATTAATAGCTTTGTAAAGCTCGCTATTATTTCGCTATGATGCAATACGTAGAATTACGTAATTTTTGTAAATAAAAAGGCCCTGAAAACTTTTGGTTGACAGAGCCTCTTAATTCTCCCTAAGAACTAATTAATAGCATTGTAAAATTCGGAATAAATTACATACCAAACAATACGTAGAACTACGTATTTTTAGTCTAAAAAGGGTTCAATTTCTTTAGCAAATAGAGCTAAGGTGGTGTGTTTGGATTCTAATTTTAATTTCTTAAGCATGTTGCTTTTATGTTTTTCAACGGTTCTGTCAGAGATAAACATAATATCTGCAATTTCCTTAGCTGTTTTATTTTGAGCGATATGTTTTAAAACTTCTTTTTCAGTTTTTGTGAGCGATTCCAATTCTTCGGGGACCTGTTCAACCTCTAAATGAGACAAGAGTTCTGGACTAAAGTAGGCTTTATCATTTAATACTGAAGCGATACATATTTCAATTTCTGCTAGGGCAAACTCCTTTAATACATATCCGTATATATCTAATTCCTTGGCTTTTAGGTATATGGATTCATCTTTTTCGACCGTAATTAAAATAATTTTAGTGGGCAGTTGTAGTTCTTGACACTTTTCTGCAATCTGCAATCCCGTTAAATAAGGCATTTGAATATCTAAAATAGCGATATCTGGTTTTTGGGAAGAGATGAGTTCAAATGCATCTTTTCCATTTTCAGCACTATCTATAACATTATAGCCTTTTTCTACCAAGAAATCAAAAAGGCCCTTTAATATTAATGGGTGGTCATCGGCTATGACGATAGAAGTTTCCATAAATCAGTCTTTCAGGGGAATGTAAAGATACTGACTGTCGGGAATTAAGGAAAGAAAAATTTTACAATTTTAAATACAGGTATTTTTTATCATAGTCAATGATTGCTTTTCCTTTTTTTAAAATATCAGCTCCGAGAATGCCATCTACTGGTTGCGCATTGTGATTTACTAATGCTGTATTGACATGAGTGAGATTAAAAAGGATCAATGCTACTTTGTCCTTTTTCCACTTACCTATCTTTATTTTATTCTTTTTTGATAATTGGGTTTCCATGTCAATGGCTCCTGCACCTGCGGCTTTAATCTCAGACTCCATGGTTTTGAGCTTAAAGGTTTCGGCTGCCTCAAACCCGACGCAGGAATTTGAAGCTCCCGTATCTAAAATAAAGACGCCTTTTACACCATTGATACTCGCTCTAATTTCAAAATGATTCGTTTTTGTGAGATGCAACTTGATTTTTGTATATCCTTTGTCAACAAGGTAATCCCTGAGGTTGTTTTCCATTTAAAATTTTTCTTGCAAATATACTTAAGTAAAAGGACTATTTTTGCGGCATGATTATAACAGATACACATACACATCTTTATAGTGATGCCTTCATTGATGATAGGAAGGAAATGGTTCAGCGTGCACTGGATCTTGGAGTTGAGAGGTTTTTTATTCCAGCGATAGATTCTTCCTACAATAAAGCGATGTTTGAACTTGAAGGGATGTTTCCCAATCATGTTTTTTTAATGATGGGATTACATCCAACATCTGTGAAAGAGAATTACAAGGAAGAGTTAGCTTTGGTTGAATCTTTTCTATCGGAACGAAAATTTTGTGCTGTTGGTGAAATAGGAATTGATTTGTATTGGGATCAATCAACTTTAGGAATTCAACAAGAGGCTTTTAAATTTCAAATTCAACTGGCCAAAAAGCATCAATTGCCCATTGTTATTCATTGTAGGGATGCTTTTGATGAAATTTTTGAAATACTCGAAGAAGAGAACGATGAACAATTATTTGGTATTTTTCATTGTTTCACTGGTACTTTAGATCAGGCAGAAAAAGCATTATCCTATAATATGAAATTGGGTATTGGAGGTGTGGTTACTTTTAAAAATGGTAAAATAGATCAGTTTTTGAATAAAATTGATTTAAAACATATAGTTTTGGAAACCGATTCTCCCTATCTGGCACCGAAACCTTTTCGAGGAAAAAGAAATGAAAGCGCTTACATAGTTAAAGTGCTTGAAAAACTATCCGAATTGTATGGTATGCCAGAAGAGGAAATTGCCCGTATGACAACTCAAAATTCTAAAGACGTCTTTAAGATTTAATATGCAACAAAAACCTAAAATCCTGCTTATATACACAGGAGGTACCATAGGAATGATGAAAGATCCAAAATCAGGTGTGCTTAAGGCATTTGATTTTGCCAATCTTTTAAAACGTATACCTGAGTTAAGATTATTGAGTTGTGATATTACAGCACTGTCTTTTAAAGAGCCAATTGACTCTTCCAATATGAATCCAAAGTTTTGGGTTCAAATTTCAGAAATAATTGAATCCAGTTACGATAGGTTTGATGGTTTTGTAGTGTTGCATGGAAGTGACACAATGAGCTATACGGCATCCGCATTAAGTTTTATGCTTGAAAATTTGGCTAAACCAGTTATACTAACTGGTTCACAGTTGCCTATTGGAGATTTGAGAACCGATGCTAAGGAGAATTTGATAACTTCGATTCAAATGGCTTCTTTGCAGGAGAATAATCAACCTATTGTAAGAGAGGTGGGTCTCTATTTTGAATATAAATTATACAGAGGAAACAGAACCACAAAAATTAATGCGGAGCATTTTGAGGCTTTTGAGTCTTTTAATTATCCCAATTTGGCAGAGTCTGGTGTTCATCTAAAAGTAAACCATGAGGCGCTTTTTGTTCCAGATGTTAATGAAAAACTTTTAGTTCATAAACATTTCGACACCAATATAGTTTTGGTTAAAATGTTTCCGGGAATTAGTGATACCATTTTGGAGTGCATGGTCAACCATCCTTCAATAAAGGGGATTGTTTTGGAAACTTATGGAGCTGGGAACGCTACAACAGAAAAATGGTTTGTGAATGCCCTCAAAAAGGCCATAGAAAGAGGCGTGCAAGTGGTTAATGTAACCCAGTGTCCTGGAGGAAGTGTTAACATGGGGCAGTATGAAACCAGTTCGGAGTTAAAACAAATAGGGGTGATTTCTGGAAAAGACATGACATCAGAGACTGCGGTAGCAAAACTTATGTATATGCTAGGTGAGAAGATTTCTTCTAACTCATTCAAAACCATGTTTGAAGCCTCATTACGCGGAGAAATCACATAAAATTAACTCCTAAAATTTTTAGCTTTCAAAAGTTTTTTTGTTATTTGCTACGCTATTTTGTAGAGCATAATAATAGAGAGGTGTCCGAGTGGTCGAAGGAGCACGCCTGGAAAGTGTGTATACGCCAAAAGCGTATCGAGGGTTCGAATCCCTTCCTCTCTGCTACTTTTTTGTTTTATAAGCGCATTTTTTTTTATCTTTAACACTTTAACTAATAAAATTAAGAACAATAACAATGAAAAGATTATTTTCTATCCTAGCCATTATGTGTTTTATGGCAATCGGAAAAGCTAATGCAACGACAACTGCAATGACTGCAGCTGCAACAGTTGTTTCACCTATTCAAGACGATGCTGATGATTCGGTAACTGAAGAAAAAGTTTCATTTCATCAAGAATTAAAAAAGCGTTTTATAGAAGGTGGTCCAGGATTTATGGGGATTGTATTATTGTGTTTAATTCTTGGTCTAGCTATAGCTATTGAGAGAATTATCTTTTTAAATCTTTCCACAACCAACACCAAAAAATTAACAGCAGAAGTAGAAGACGCTCTGAATTCTGGAGGAGTAGAAGCTGCTAAAGAGGTTTGTAGAAATACAAAAGGGCCTGTTGCCTCAATCTACTATCAAGGTTTAGATAGAGTTGATGAAGGTTTAGACGCTGCTGAAAAAGCTGTTGTGGCTTATGGAGGTGTTCAAATGGGACAATTAGAGAAAAATGTTTCTTGGATTTCATTATTTATCGCTTTGGCTCCGATGTTAGGATTCATGGGTACGGTAATTGGTATGATTCAAGCATTCGATAAAATTGAAGCTGCTGGGGATATGCAACCGTCATTAGTTGCGGGAGGTATTAAAGTAGCCTTATTGACAACCGTATTCGGTTTGATCGTAGCAATTATTCTTCAAATATTCTATAACTACATTATTGCTAAGATTGATAGCATCGTTAACGACATGGAAGATGCGTCAATTACTTTAATGGACTTGTTGATTAGACATAATAGAAAGTAATAACTGCTAAAAAAACATAACATGTTACATAAAATTTTAAAAATACTAGCAGCCATTTTAGGAGTACTTGGGCTCATTTTCCTTGTCAGAATTATTGCTGAAGGAGATGATGCGATCAAGTCGGCAGCTGCAATGGGAGATACTTCTATAGTAGATCCATTTGCATATGTTGCGTACTTCATTATGGTGATAGCGATCGTATTTGTTGTGGTTTTTATGTTAAAAAACCTCTTTACAAATACGGCAACGCTCAAAAATACGTTAATAGGAGTAGGAATATTTGCAGCTGTATTGATCATTGCATATATGGTTTCTGGAGGCGATCCAAAAACATATTTATACGGTGGTGAAGCTGTAAGTGAAGGAGAATCTCATATGGTAGGAGCAGGTTTGATAGCTTTTTATATCTTAATCGTTACTGCTGCCGTTGCTATGTTGTTCTCTGGAGTGAAAAAAATAACAAGTAGATAATTATGGCAAAACGAGCAGCACCAGAAGTTAATGCAGGCTCTATGGCCGACATTGCTTTCTTACTTTTAATATTTTTCTTGGTAACTACTACCATTGAAACCGATTCGGGTTTAAGTAGAAAGTTACCTCCTATGGAAGATGTAGTAGATCCTCCAGTTATTAAGGAGAAGAATATCTTCCAATTGAATGTGAATAAGAACAATGAGTTGTTCTTAAAAACTGGGGGAGAAGAAAAGGTAATTAAGCTTAAAGATCTTCAAAAGGCAGCTGTGGATTTTCTAGATAATGGTGGAGGTGCAGGCGATGATGCTTGTAGACGTTGCCAAGGAAAGAAAAATCCTAGATCGTCAGACAATTTTGATAAGGCTATTATTTCTCTTCAAAATGATAGAGGAACGAAATATGAGACTTACATTGCTGTCCAAAACGAGATATTAGCAGCCTATAATCAGTTGAGAAACAGAGAATTCTTAAGAGACAATCCTAATTTGGGAGTCAACTTTGTTGAAGCAGAAAAGATGTATAATGATCCTAGAACTTCAGAAGAAGACAAAGAGCGTCTAAAAGAAAAACTAGAGAAAATTAAATTGTTAATTCCTCAGAAATTCTCTGAAGCAGAGCCTAAGAAATCGTAAGTATAATTAGATAAACACGAGATAATGTCTAAATTTAAAAAGAAAAAGTCAGGAGATTTACCAGCTATTTCAACAGCATCATTGCCTGATATCGTTTTCATGTTGCTTTTCTTTTTCATGGTTGCTACCGTGATGAGAGAAAACACCTTGATGATAGAAAACAGATTGCCAGCTGCTGATCAAGTTGAGAAACTGGATAAAAAAGACTTGGTGATGTATATTTACGTGGGTAAACCTAGTTCTTCTTACAAGGATAAATATGGTACTGAACCAAGAATTCAGTTAAATGATAAATTTGCTGATGTATCAGAAATACAAGCTTTTATAGCGGCTGAAAGAGCATCTAAAAGAGAGGAATTAGTTCCTTTTTTAACAACTGCTCTTAAAGTTGATAGAGAGGCTAACATGGGACTTGTAACTGACATAAAACAAGAACTACGTAAAGCTAATGCATTAAAAATTAACTATACAACGATCAATGGCGATGCCTTGGCAAGCTTGAATAGATAATTTTACTCTTAATTTTATAAAAACAAAAGGCGTTTTGAGAAATCAATACGCCTTTTGTTTTATTTTTAACTTTAGAATTGGGGAACCCATGAAATATTATTATTCCTTTATTTTTCTATTTGTTTTTAACTCAATTGTTTTTGGTCAAAGCGATGAAATTCCTGTTCAAAAGGAAGACTCTATTGTTGATTCAAAGTATCGGGAAGATCAATTTTATTTGGGGATTACTTACA
This sequence comes from Mangrovimonas futianensis, assembly GCF_021245805.1. Classification (NCBI taxonomy): domain Bacteria; kingdom Pseudomonadati; phylum Bacteroidota; class Flavobacteriia; order Flavobacteriales; family Flavobacteriaceae; genus Mangrovimonas; species Mangrovimonas futianensis. Next base: position 245,353 of record NZ_JAJJNF010000004.1, on the reverse strand, counting down.
ATGCTTTGGTTAGGAAACCTAGTAATGGTGCCCAATCAGGGTTTTCAAGTGGGTTGCATTTGGGTTTTATGAGAGATTTTCCAATCAATCAACGCCGTAATGTTGCCTTTGCTGTTGGTCTTGGAGGTTCTATGAATTCTTTCAATAGTAATATTCTGGTTTACCAAGATGAACGAAGCCAGATTGGATTTTTAAACTTGGATACAGAAAATATTTCCTATAGTAAGAATCGATTCAATTTATATTTAATAGAATTACCTATCGAATTTAGGTGGCGTACTTCAACGGCAACTGAATCTAAATTTTGGCGAATTTATCCCGGATTTAAGATCGGATATCAATTTGCTAACTTGGCTAAACATAAAGGTGGCTATGGAGATTTTAGACTCAAGAATATTGATAATATCAATGATTTACAATATGCTGTTACCTTAAGCGCTGGATATAGCGTTTGGAATTTTCATGCTTGTTTTGGTCTCAATCCTATTTTCAAAGAAGGAACTTTGGTTGGGAATGAAAATTTAGATATGTACTCTGTCAAATTGGGTCTGATGTTTTACATTTTATAGCCAGTATGTAATCAAAGTCAATTGAGGTATGACCCCGATAAGAATACCAATTAACAATTCAATATAGGAATGGGCTTTAAATTGTAGGCGTGAAGAAGCAATGGCTCCTGTAAGTATCGCCATTAAAGCTAAGGTTCCATTGATGTTTATACTGAAATGCATGCTTAATGCAATAAAGAACATATAAACTCCTGAAACAGCTATCATATGGATGCTGGCTTTAAAGTCAAAAAAAGCTAGTATTAGGCAACAGAATGTAGAAATCAAGACTCCAATAAAGAAATAATAGAGCTCTATAACTTCAGCTGAGGGAAAAACCTTTAAGATAATTAAAAGGACAATCAAACAATTTAAAAAAAGAGGTATTATACGCTCTTTTGGCTCATTCATATAGATCGATCTAGCCCTACCTATGGTTTTTAGTAGATAGTAAGTTAGAATGGGTAAAACGATGGTTAGAATAAGTATTGAAAATACTTTGGCTTGAACAATTTCACCAGGGATGAATCTAGGTGTCTTGGAAAAATAAAACACCACTCCAAGCATGGGCATAAGAATGGGGTGGAATATAAATGATATGCTTTTAATGAGCTGGTTGATCATATTTTTTTCCGTAACCTGGCCACAGGAATATCTAATTGCTCTCGATATTTAGCCACAGTTCTTCTAGCTATAGGATATCCCTTTTCCTTTAATATTTTAGCTAAAGCATCATCAGTTAAAGGTTTCTTTTTGTTTTCTTCATCTATAACTGTTTCCAAGATTTTTTTGATTTCTCGAGTAGAGACATCCTCTCCTTGATCGTTTTTCATGGATTCAGAGAAAAATTCCTTAATTAACTTGGTCCCATAGGGTGTGTCAACATATTTACTATTAGCTACCCTGGATACGGTAGAAACATCCATTTCAATTTCATCAGCAATATCTTTCAGGATCATTGGCTTTAATTTCCTTTCATCTCCAGTCAAAAAATATTCCTTTTGGTAATGCATAATAGCACTCATGGTTACAAATAAGGTCTGTTGACGTTGTCTAACAGCTTCTATAAACCATTTGGCAGCGTCCAACTTTTGTTTGATAAACAGAACCGCATCCTTTTGGGATTTCGATTTTTCTTTGGACTCCTTATAACCTTTGAGCATGTCATTGTATTCTTTAGATACATGCAATTCTGGAGCGTTTCTTCCATTGAGGGATAGCTCCAACTCTCCATCAGCAATTTTGATTGAAAAGTCGGGAATTACATGTTCCACGATACGGTTGTTTCCAGAATAAGAGCCACCAGGTTTGGGATTTAAATGCTCTATTTCCTCAATAGCAGCTTTTAATTGGTCCTCGGTAATGTCAAATTTTTGAATTAACTTTTTATAGTGCTTTTTTGTGAATTGATCAAAGGCGTCATCTATTATTTTGATTGCTAAATCAGTACTTTCAGACTTGTCCTTACGGTGCAGCTGTATACTCAAACATTCCTGTAAATTTCTGGCACCAACCCCAGAAGGATCTAGTTGATGAACTATTTTAAAAACCTCACCTATTTTTTTCTCCGAGGTGAAAATGTTCTGGGTGAAGGCCAAATCATCCATTATTTCGGTTAATGATCTTCTGATATAACCACTTTCATCAATACTGCCTACCAAAAATTCAGCAATTTCTTCCTCTTCCTCATCTAGTATAAATGTGCTTAATTGGTTTTTTAGATGTTGTGTAAAGGAAGTTCCAGCTGCATAAGGCACATTTTTTTCCTCATCATCACTGCTGTAATTATTTGAGCGTGTTCTGTAATCTGGAATTTCATCATCGCTTAAATATTCATCTACATTAATATCCTCTGCGTTTATGCTGTCATTGTCATTGTAATCAGAGTCCTCATAACTATCATCATAATTGTCATAATCATCTTCATTGGTCTTTTCCCTACCAGTATCCAAGGCAGGGTTTTCCTCTATTTCCTGTTTCAATCTTTGTTCAAATGCCAAGGTTGGCAATTGAATTAACTTCATCAATTGAATTTGCTGAGGAGATAACTTCTGAGATAGTTTAAACTGTAAATGTTGTTTAAGCATTGATGTGATTTGGTTTCTTATAAAAATAAAAAAAAACAACCTACCAATGATGTGTGGTAGATTGTTTTATGAAAATATTAAATGTTTTTAATTAAAATTCGGCGTTTTGAGGTGTTCTTGGGTAAGGAATCACATCTCTAATGTTTGTCATACCCGTTGTAAACATAACCAATCTTTCAAAACCTAGGCCAAAACCAGAATGCACAGCGGTTCCATATTTTCTTAAATCTAAGTACCACCATAATTCTTCTTCTGGAATATCTAGTTGCGCCATTTTTTCTTGTAAAACTTCCAAGCGTTCTTCACGTTGAGAACCACCTACAATTTCCCCAATTCCTGGGAATAGAATATCCATAGCTCTAACGGTTTTACCATCTTCATTCAATCGCATGTAAAACGCTTTGATGTTAGCTGGATAATCAAATAAAATTACTGGGCAATTAAAGTGTTTTTCCACTAAAAATCGTTCGTGCTCACTTTGCAGGTCTGCACCCCATTCATCAATAAGATATTTGAATTTTTTCTTTTTGTTTGGTTTGCTATTTCTTAAAATATCTATAGCCTCCGTATAGCTTACCCTTTTAAAATTATTATCGACAACAAAGTTCAATTTTTCAATCAAACTCATGCTGCTACGTTCATTTTGAGGCTTCGTTTTTTCTTCTTCCAACAATCTACTTTCAAGAAATTCCAAGTCTTCACGGTTGTTCTTTAATAGATAGTTGATGGTATATTTAAGGAAATCTTCTGCCAAATCCATGTTGCCATCTAAGTCCATAAAAGCTACCTCTGGTTCAATCATCCAGAATTCAGCTAGGTGACGTGATGTATTAGAGTTTTCGGCTCTAAAAGTAGGACCAAAGGTGTATACCTTACCAAGTGACATGGCATAGGTTTCAGCTTCCAACTGTCCAGAAACCGTCAAGTTGGTCTCTTTCCCAAAGAAATCCTCTTTGTAATTTACAGTTCCATCTTCATTTAAAGGTGGATTTTTAGCATCCAATGAGCTCACACGGAACATTTCTCCAGCGCCTTCCGCATCACTTCCTGTAATTATAGGTGTGTGCATATAATAGAAGCCATTTTCATTGAAATATTTATGGATGGCAAAAGACAAAGACGAACGTAAACGCATTACCGCGCTAAACGTATTGGTTCTAGTTCTTAAATGGGCATTTTCACGTAAGAATTCAAACGTGTGCTTTTTAGGCTGGATAGGGTATTCCTCAGGGTCAGAATCACCTAATATCTCGATAGATTTTACTTGAACTTCTACAGACTGACCTTTTCCTTGGCTTTCTACCAATTCTCCTTTAATGTGAACTGCTGCACCAGTTGTAATACGTTTTAAAATTGCTTCATCAGTATTTTCAAAATCAACAACGCATTGAATATTATTTATGGTTGAACCATCATTGAGAGCAATAAACCTATTGGCTCTAAAAGTTCTAACCCATCCTTTAATCTCAATGTCGTGAAGCTTTTTATCGCTTTTTAATAATTCTGAAACAGTACTTGCTTTCATTTAATTCGTAATTTAATGTGTAAATTTAATTCTTTATAGAATTTTAATGAAGGTTATTTTTGGTGATTTTCCTCTAATTCTTGAACCTCTTCATCGTTTTCACTTAAAATATCGATAACAGGTTCCTTTAAAACTTCCTTATTGGCTATGTTTCGTTCCAAACCTAGTAACAATGATGGTAGTAATAGTAAATTGGATAACATCGCAAATAAAAGAGTCGTAGAAACTAACGCTCCCAATGCCACTGTTCCCCCAAAACTGGAAACTGTGAATACCGAAAATCCAAAGAACAGAACAATAGAGGTATAAAACATACTAACCCCCGTTTCTCGTAAGGCAGCGTAAACTGATTTTCTGATTTTCCAATTATAGAATTGTAGTTCTTGCCTATATTTTGCTAGAAAGTGGATGGTGTCGTCTACGGAAATTCCGAAGGCGATACTAAATACTAAAATAGTTGAAGGTTTGATAGGGACACCTATGAATCCCATAATTCCTGCAGTGATTACCAATGGCAAAATATTGGGAACAAGTGATACAATAATCATTCTAAAGGACCTAAACATAAAGGCCATGAAAATTGAAATTAAAACGATGGCTAAGGTTAATGAAATAGCTAGATTTTTAACCAGGTATTTAGTTCCTTTTTGAAAGACTAGAGCTTTTCCGGTGATGGACACTTTGTACCTGTCATCTGGAAATACTTTATGAATTCTCGTTTCCAAGTTTTCTTCAATCTTTTCCATCTTATCAGTACCAATGTCTTTCATGAAGGTTGTAATTCTGGCATATTGCCCCGTACTATCCATCAAGGTATTGATCAAAGTGTTATCGTTGGTCGAGGTATTTTTTACGTAGCTCAGAATAAAGCTATTTTCTTGCGATGACGGCAATTGATAATATTTTGGATTGCCATTGTAATAAGCTTGCTTGAAATATTTCGTTAAGCTTACAACAGAAATAGGCCTGGATAGTTCTGGAGTTTCTTCAATAACCTCCTCCAATTCTTCCATTCTTTTTAAGGTATTCAATTTCATGACACCTTTTTTCCTTTGAGTGTCTATAAGAATCTCTAAAGGCATAATACCGTCAAACTCGGTTTCAAAGAATTGAATGTCTTTAAAAAATTGAGAATCTTTTGACATGTCTTCAATTAAGCTACCTGAAATTCTTATTTGATATATTCCAATGATACTGGCAATTAAAAGGACCACAGAAGCAATGTAAATGGTTATTCGTCTTTCACGAACCATTTTCTCAATCCAGTTCACAAACCCGCCAATCCATTTTCTGTTTAGGTGTTCAAGGTGACGATCTTTTGGATAGGGTAAAAAAGTATAAATAATGGGTATAATCAAAAGGCATAAAATGAAGATGCCTATAATACTCAAGGACGCTACAGTACCAAATTCCTTAAGTAGATTACTTTCTGTCAATATAAAAGTTGCAAAGCCACTGGCTGTAGTAACATTGGTCATTAACGTAGCATTCCCAATTTTGGTGATAACTCTTTGTAAAGATTTCACTTTGTTTCCGTGGCTTTTAACCTCATGCTGGTATTTGTTGATGAGGAAAATGCAATTAGGAATTCCTATGACAATAATGAGTGGTGGAATCAAGGCCGTTAAAACCGTAATCTCATAGTTTAATAGACCAATAATACCAAAGGTCCACATGACACCAATACAGACTACAAATAGGGATATAAAAGTGGCTCTAAAGGACCTGAAAAAGAAAAAGAAAATCATTGAGGTGACGGCAAGGGCCAACGCAATGAACTCTCCTATTTCATCAACAATGTTTTGAGCATTTAAGGTTCTAACATAAGGCATTCCTGAAACCCTAACATTTAGTCCGGTCTCTTTTTTAAAGGAAGCAATCTGTGGTTCAAGAATATTAAAGATAAAGTCTTTTCTTATAGGAGTATTTACGATATCTTTTTTAAGATAAATAGCCGTTCTGATGGTCTGTGTTTTGGTGTTGAACAGGAAGTTATCATAAAACGGATATTTGTGGAAAAGGTCTTCTTTTAATTCTGTGACTTCCTGCTGAGATTTAAGGGAGTCTTTAATAAAAGGTTCTAATTCAAAGCTCTGTTTCTCGGTGTTTTTGACCAGTTTTTGCAAGTCTCTGATGGACACTACCGATTCGACTTCGTCATACTGCTTGAATTTATCAGATAGATCATTCCAGGCATTTAATTTTTCTTGAGAAAAAAAGGTGGAATCTTTAATCCCAAGAACGATTAAATTACCTTCTTCTCCAAAAATATCTAAGAAATGGTCGTATTCAATATTTGCAGGATGGTCACTGGGTAGTAAATTGGCTTCAGTATAGGTAAATCTCATGTTTTCCCACTTAGATGCCAAGAAAACTGTAATTGCCAAAATACCTAATAGGATAATGATTTTATTCCTAAGAATAAGTCTGGCTACAACATCCCAAAACCCTTTTGTAAGCAGTTTAAACATAGATAAAATAAAACAGCCGCAAAGGTATTAAAAACATGTGGATTACTTAAGTTAAATTGCTTATAAAGTTAGGTTGAAAGTGAATTTAAAAGCAAGATTGTCCTCAAAATTAGGTAAGTGGTAAGCCCCATATCTATATGCAAAACTAAGTCCAAATGGGAAGAGTATTTTGTTTAATTCAAGGCCTATTTCTGAATACCCTTTATCTAATGTGTCAAACTCAAAACCTTGATGGCGTTCTATGTTTGACATATTTCCCAGAGCAAAACGACTGATCAGTACCAATTGAGGTTGGTATCTTGGTGAGATTTCAAAAGGTTTGAAATAGTGTTTTATTTGAAGAGTTGATAGTTTGTCGGAAAAGAATTCATTGAAAAACATGGTTTCAAAGCTATTAATACCAGCTACTGAAAATCGTTTCATCACACTGCCTTTATTAATATTGTTAGGGTAGGCATGGTACATGTGAGTGAGGGGTGTAACACCTCTTGCTATCCCAGCCCAAAGATTGACACCTGTTTTTGACTTGTTTTTATGTTCCAAGACATAGACCGATCTAAATTCAACTTTTGAAAAATCAAATTCACTGGCAAAAACATTTCTAAAGTTTTGGGTGTATTGAAGCGTGAATTTGGGGTATCCGTTTTTTACCTCTTTTAACACGTCATCCTTGAACTCATAGATACTAAAGGGACTCCATTGGAATGAAAAAGTGGAAAACGTTAAGTCGAAATCTTGATAAGATTTATTGCCTACCTGCAGGGTGTAATCGTAGGTTGGATTGATATTGCTTACTGCTAGTTTTACTTCAGAAAGTAATTTAGGAGATAATTTATGGCTTATAGAAATAGATTTTGTTACATGTCTATGAAAAAGCTCAATATTAAGAAGGCGGGGTTGGAAAAAAGTAAAAAAGCGTTTGTCTGTTAAAAATGTAGAACTACCCGTCTCCTCAATATCATCGGTATAGGAGAGATCAATCCAGGTATTGCTTTTGGGGGCTAGTCGAAAACCACCACCTAAGGAATATTTAAATTTTTGATCTCCAAATCCATAAGCTCCATAACCATCCAAATGATAGCGCTTTGAAAACTCGTCATTGGTAACACCTCCAAAACCAGTTCGTATGGCTTCATGTTGGTTGTATTTGAATAGATATTTAATATCTACTTCAAAGGCTTGTCCGAGCGTTATATAACCGTTTCCCAATTTTTTAAGAAATTGGGATCTTCTTATAGAATCATTTTGGGATTTAATGCTGTCTTGTTCTTTAGCGCCTTTGTTCTGGCACTGTGCAAATTGGAAGGACAGTAAAATGAAAAAAATGGCACAGTACTTCAGCATTAATTGTATGTGGGTTTATAATAGCAATTAAAAAGCGACCTATAGAAGTCGCTTTTTCTTATACTGTCATGATCTCTTTTTCCTTAACTTCTAATATTTGGTCTATTTGCTTAACGTATTTATCAGTTAATTCTTGTACATCAATTTCTGCATTCTTCTTTAAATCTTCTGAAGCATCCAACTTTTTTAAATCATTGTTTGCATCTTTTCGTGCATTTCTAACTCCTACCTTGGCATCTTCGGCTTCAGATTTTGCTTGTTTAGCCAAATCTTTCCTTCTTTCCTCTGTCAAAGGTGGAACATTAATGATGATCATGTCTCCATTATTCATAGGATTGAAACCTAAGTTAGCAATCATGATGGCTTTTTCTATTTCTTGAAGCATGGATTTTTCCCAAGGTTGTACTGAAATAGTTCTACCATCAGGAGTATTAACATTGGCCACTTGGCTTAAAGGAGTTTGTGATCCATAATAATCAACCATGACACTTCCTAGCATAGCAGGACTTGCTTTACCGGCACGAATGTTTACGAGTTGTTTTTCTAAGTGCTTAAGGGCACTATCCATAGATTCTTTTGTGGTATCTAAAATGAAATCAATCTCTTCGTTCATAGAATATTGTAATTAAAAATTAAATGATAGCTACAAAAAACAAGCCAAAGCTTGATGTAAAAGATATTATAAATTAACCTTAGTTCCAACTTTTTCACCTGAAACTACTTTCAACAAATTCCCCTTTTTATTCATGTCAAATACAATGATAGGTAATTCGTTTTCTTGGCTTAGAGTGAAAGCGGTTGTATCCATAACTTTAAGACCTTTCTTAAGGACTTCATCAAAAGAAATGTAATCAAACTTAACTGCATTGGAATCTTTTTCAGGGTCGGCTGTGTATATGCCATCTACACGAGTTCCCTTTAAAATCACATCAGCTTCAATTTCAATAGCTCTTAAAACAGCTGCAGAATCTGTAGTGAAATAAGGATTCCCTGTACCACCACCAAAAATAACGACACGTCCTTTCTCAAGATGCCTCATGGCACGTCTTCTAATAAAAGGTTCTGCCACTTCATTAATTTTAATGGCACTTTGAAGTCGGGTTCCAACACCTGCGTTTTCTAAAGCGCTTTGGAGCGCCAACCCGTTGATAATGGTTGCCAACATACCCATATGGTCTCCTTGCACACGATCCATACCATTACTGGCTCCTGCAACACCTCTAAAAATGTTACCACCACCTATAACAACGGCAACTTCTACACCTAGCTCTGTTATGGCTTTAATGTCTTCTGCATATTCGGCTAAACGTTCTGGATCAATTCCATATTGGCGACCGCCCATTAAGGCTTCACCTGATAATTTTAAGAGAATTCTTTTGTATTTCATGCTGACTTTGAAAGTTTAGCAAAACTACATAATTTTTTCTTTTTTGAATTTATATCAATTGGGTTTTATGAATAAAAAAACCACCATTCTAATAAAAGAATGGTGGTTGTATTTATTGGTTACCTGACTTATCAGGACCGTTTATTATCCTACTGTAGCACGTTTAAATCCAGAGATTTCAACATCACCATATGAAGAAACATAATCAGCAACGGTTTGCTTTTCATCTTTGATGAATTTCTGATCTAACAAACATTTCTCTTGGTCAAGAGTTGTGTTGTCAGAAATGAAACGCTCCATTTTACCTGGTAAAATTCTATCCCAGATTTGTTCTGGTTTTCCTTCAGCAGCCAATTCCGCTTTAGCATCTGCTTCAGCTTGAGCCAATACTTCAGGAGTTAATTGCGCCATAGAAATGTATTTAGGAACATTTTTCAATGTTTTTCCTAAACGAGCTAATTCTTCATTATCTTTTTCAATAACAGCAATTCTAGCTTCAGTTTCTGAAGCAACGAATGCAGGATCAAAATCTTTGTAAGATAAAGTAGATGCTCCCATGGAGGCTACTTGCATAGCTACATCTTTCACTAAAACATCAGCATTGTCAACTTTAGCAGTAATTCCTACTAAAGCAGCAATTTTATTGATATGAACATAAGAACCTACATAAGCAGCTTCTATTTTCTCGAAAGAGGTAATATCTAGTTTTTCACCGATAACACCAGTTTGCTCAACTAATTTATCAGCCACGGTCATTCCACCAAAGTCTGCTGCTAAAAAGGCTTCTTTTGAGTCATAATTCAAAGCTAGCTCAGCAAACTCGTTAGCTAACGCTAAAAAGTTTTCATTTTTACCAACGAAATCAGTTTCACAACCTAAAACAATAGCAACACCAGCAGTTTGGTCTGCATTGATTTTAGCAACAGCAGCTCCTTCAGAAGAATCTCTATCTGCTCTTTTCTCAGCTACTTTTTGTCCTTTTTTACGTAATACATCAATGGCTTTATCAAAGTCACCTTCAGCCTCAACTAAAGCTTTCTTGCAGTCCATCATACCTGCACCAGTAGCTTGTCTTAGTTTATTTACTTCTGCAGCTGTTACTTTTACTGTAGTACTCATAGTCTATGTATTTTAAAAAAAGTCGTTTAGTTGATGTTCAGTAAAGAAACAAACTAAACGACTTGTTTAATGTTATGTAATGATTATGTTTAGTTTATTCTTCTTCCTCTGAAACTGCTTTTTTCTTTGCAGCTTTTGCAGGCTTATCAGCTTTAGAAGAATCTTTCTCAGCTTTACGTTCTGCTAAACCTCCAGAAATAGCTTCTGTTACATAGGTTAAGATTTTTTCAATTGATTTAGTAGCATCATCATTTGATGGAATTACGTAATCAACTTGACGTGGATCAGAGTTTGTATCCACCATCGCGAAGATTGGAATGTTTAATTTTTGTGCTTCTTTAATCGCGATGTGCTCACGCTTAATGTCCACCACAAATAATGCTCCTGGAATACGGGTCATGTCGCTAATAGAACCTAAGTTCTTTTCTAATTTAGCTCTTTGACGATCAATTTGTAATTTCTCTTTTTTAGAAAGAGAAGCGAAAGTACCGTCTTTTTTCATTCTATCAATGGAAGCCATTTTCTTAACAGCTTTTCTGATAGTTACAAAGTTGGTCAACATTCCACCTGGCCATCTTTCAGTGATGTAAGGCATGTTGATTCCTCCAGCTTTTTCAGCTACGATATCTTTTGCTTGTTTTTTAGTAGCAACAAATAAAATTTTACGACCTGAAGCAGCAATTTTGCTCAATGCCTCAGAAGCCTCATCAATTTTAGCTGCTGTTTTGTAAAGGTTAATGATATGGATGCCATTACGCTCCATATACACGTAAGGAGCCATGTTTGGATCCCATTTGCGAGTTAAGTGTCCAAAGTGAACACCGGCTTTTAATAACTCTTTTACGTCTGCGTTTGCCATTTTTTGTAAATAGTTTACGTTCTGTTGAATTAGCAATGGTTAAGTGGTACTTTAAAAAGATGCCTTAGCCATTTAGATGCTAAACTAAATCCCGAAATTACTCTAGGACAACAAAAACGGTTAATAATTTAATTTTATATAATGATTTGAGTAATTCTGGATGATATCCCAAATCAAGCGGAATATATTAACGTTTAGAGAACTGGAATTTCTTACGAGCTTTCTTCTGACCGAATTTCTTACGCTCTACCATTCTTGGATCTCTTGTCAATAATCCCTCTGGTTTCAAAATAGTTCTGTTTTCAGCATCAATTTCGCACATAGCGCGAGAAAGAGCCAAACGAACTGCTTCTGCTTGACCAGTAATACCACCACCATAGACATTAACAGTAATGTCAAAGTTGCCATCATTGTTGGTCATGGCTAGAGGTTGATTTACTTTGTACTGTAATGTAGCAGTAGGAAAGTAGATAGCCAAGTCCTTTTTGTTAATCGTGATGTTCCCTTTTCCTGGGGCAACATACACACGTGCAACAGCCGTTTTTCTACGGCCAATTTTGTGAATTACTTCCATTAGTTAAATTCGTTTAAATTGATTGTTTTTGGTTTTTGAGCTTCGTGAGTGTGCTCTGAACCAACAACAACGCTAAGGTTACGGAATAAATTTGCCCCTAATTTGTTCTTAGGCAACATTCCTTTTACTGATTTTTCTACCAATCTCGCTGGATCTTTAGCGAACATTTCGGTAGCGGTTAAACTTCTTTGCCCACCTGGATAACCTGTATGACGTAGGTAAACCTTTTCCGTCCACTTGTTTCCGGTTAAGTTGATTTTTTCCGCGTTGATAACAATCACGTTATCCCCACAATCAACGTGTGGCGTGAAGTTAGGCTTGTGCTTACCTCTTAAAAGTTTTGCAACTTTAGAAGCTAAGCGACCTAAAGACTGTCCTTCAGCATCAACCAAAACCCACTCTTTGTTTACAGTGGCTTTGTTTGCTGAAACTGTTTTGTAGCTTAATGTGTCCACACTTTTAAAATTTAATAATTAAACATTCCTCTCCTAAAAAGAGTTTGCAAATTTACGATAATCTTGCTGATTACCAAATAGTATGGTTTTATTTTTTAGAATGGCTTGTTTTTAAGGTAAAAGTTTGGTATAAAGAAGATTATTGAAGGATGTTTTGAAAATATTTTTGGGGTCTTCTGGTGCGCATAATTCAATTCCAAGGTAAAACTAGGTTTCTTATAACGATTATTGTAATACTTTTAATTCTATTCTATGCTGTGTTGGGATAATTTATTAGCAATGATACTGATGATGAAAATCTGGATGGCGTGAAATAACATTAAAGGCAATAATAGGATTCCGATGGCCGAAGTGTGTTGAAATAGAATATCTGAGAATACGGTTCCATGTACTAGTGATTTTTTAGTGCCACAAAACTTGGCTGTTATTTGATCTTCTTTTGAAAAACCCAACCATTTTGAAATTTTCCCTATGGTTAAATAGACTATTATAAAGATGGTGATCACCAAACAAAAAATAAGAATCAAATCCATGAAATTAACGGATTCAAAAATTTTCCCAAGAAAAGATTCAGAAAAACTCTTATATATAATAAGGAGGATAACCGATTTATCAAAAAGGGTCAAGTACTTGCTGTTCTTCTTGGCGAATTTGCCTAGAAAGCGATGGAGGATCAAACCTATGAAAACTGGGAGTAATATTTCAGTTAATAATTTGAGGTAAATTTGCCCTAAATCATAATCAGAATTACTTTGATTTTGGAACAGTCCAATCCATAAAGGTGTCACAACTATACCAATTAATCCAGAAATACTGGCGTTAAAAATGGCAGCAGGAATATTGCCTTTTGCTATGGAGACCATTACCACAGATGAAGATACCGTAGATGGGAGTGCCGCCAAAAATAAAAATGCCAACCACAAGGTTTCATTTTCAGCTGAAATAAGCGGTTTAAATGGAAGCACCAATAAAGGGAACAGTAAAAAAGTAGTAGCTTGAATTAATACATGTAGTCTCCAGTTTTTAAGGCCGGAAGCGATTTCCTTGGGGCTTAATTTCAAACCGTAAAAGAAAAAAATAAATGAAATGCCAATACTGCCTATTCTACCCAAGTTTATTGGGCTGTCTTCCTTAGCGAGATCTGGAAAAAAATAAGCTAAAATAACCACCGTTATAATAGCTAAAACAAATTTATCTAGTTTAAATTTCATTTGGGAACACTGGTGGACAAAAGTAAACCTTTCCTAATTAATTGGGTTTGATAAAATTAAAAAAACTGATTTTAATAAATATCCAAATTCCTTTAATAGGTAGTCACTTTATCGGGCGTTAGCTGCCACATGGCTTCTCCTGGAGTAAGTTTGTATTGTATTTGTTTGATACCTCCTTCTGCATTAGGAAACCGCCTGATCAAGCTGCCTTCTACTACAGCAAACTCATCATAACCTTCATAACCTATTGATAGTTCGGGGTTATCTTCAATAGGCGCCATATAAATTGGAGTCATAGAAGATGTTCCATTAAAGGAGTAAGCAATGACTTTTCTAAATGGGATGCCATTTTTTAATTCTTGTACATAAATATAGATTTCGGGTGAGCCATTGGCGTCTAGGTCATCCATTTCAGAATTATAGACATCACCTTGATAAGGGATATTTGCATCTTGGTCTTTTAGGGTAAGACCAATGGGAGAGATTTGTAAGTTTTTGTCCTTAGTAGTTATCCTAGCAGCCAACCCGTTTGGGTAACTATGAAACCTAATGTAATCGGTATTGTCTACTTGTGTTTTGTCAATTGGGGTATCCAATTTTTTATAAGTTCCTTTTATGGTTCCACCACCTGAACAGAAAAAGTACAATTTGTTGTTGTCTTCTTCATTATTCCCGTTAATGGAAATTTTATCGTCATTGAAAGAAAAGATTATATATGCTCCATCTATATTACAGCTCATGGTGTTGGTGTCTTGAATATTTGCCAAAGCATCAAATGAGCATGTTGGTTTCTTTTGGTCGATGCGAGATCTTACAGAAATGAGCGCTTGGTGCTCATTGAATGGAGTCACAGTTACTGAAACCCAATCATAACCTTCATTACGTTTCTCATAACTATCATCAACATAAGTACCATAGATTCCATGGGATTCGCTACTTGACATAGTGATAGATTCTGCACTGCGAATGGTACCTTGATATTCAGTTTGGTTATCCGTTCCCCACATAAAGTTTTCCCCTTTCAGCCAAAGAATCTTTCCGTCGGCAGTCATATATTTTTCGCCACTTCCCGATGACTTCCTCGTCAAGTTATATACTTTTTCATTGTTTAAATCGAGCATGAACAAAGAATCGTCAGATTTTCTCATGATTTTAAAACTAAAATCATCGTGTTCTGCTTTATAGATTTCAGTTATGGAGTCAAAGGCAGCAACAACAGGAAATTGGGTAGTTGTTTTTGATTCGTTTTTGCATGAGATGATGGCAAAACACATTAATGCTAAAAGATTGTATTTCATGGGTTCCAATTTTAATGAGCTTCTAACCAGTTGTTTCCGGTGTCTAATTCTACATCTAAAGGTACGGATAATTTGAATGCATTTTCCATTTCATGCTTGATGAGTTCTTTTATTTCTTCCAGTTCAGGTTTAAAAACATCAAATACCAATTCGTCATGAACTTGAAGGAGCATTTTTGTTTTAAATTGGCCTTCCTTCAATTTTTTATGGATGGCAATCATTGCTAATTTGATAATGTCTGCTGCGCTTCCTTGAATGGGGGCGTTAACGGCATTTCTTTCTGCTGCTCCACGAACTACGGCATTTCTAGAATTAATGTCCTTTAAATAACGACGTCTTCCCAAAACGGTTTGCACATAACCGTGATCCCTCGCAAAATCAACTTGTTTGCCTATGTAACTTTTTAATTTAGGATAGGTTTCATAGTAGGTGTCTATGAGTTCCTTAGCTTCGCTTCTGGATAGATCGGTTTGATTGCTCAAACCAAAGGCAGATACTCCATAAATGATTCCGAAGTTAACAGTTTTTGCATTGCTTCTCTGTTCTCGAGTCACATCCTTAATATCGACATTGAATACCTTGGCGGCGGTGGAGGCATGGATGTCTTCACCATGATTAAAGGCCTCAATCATCGTTTCTTCCTCACTCAATGCCGCAATAATACGCAATTCAATTTGGGAATAATCTGCGGCCATAAGTGTAAAATCCTCATTTTTGGGAATAAATGCTTTTCTTACTTGTCTCCCGCGTTCAGTTCTGATAGGTATGTTTTGAAGGTTCGGGTTATTGCTGCTCAATCTACCAGTGGCCGCTACGGTTTGCATATAATCTGTGTGTACTCTTCCAGTGCTTTTCTCCACTTGAAGGGGTAGGGCATCTACATAAGTGCTCTTTAATTTGGTTAGTCCTCTATATTCCAATACATCCCGAATGATTTCGTGATCTTTGGCTAGGTAACTCAATACATCTTCGGCAGTACTATATTGACCAGACTTGGTTTTCTTGGGTTTATCAACCAACTTCATTTTATCAAATAAAATGTCCCCTAGCTGCTTTGGAGAAGAAATGTTAAAGGTTTCTCCTGCTTCTTTATAAATGCGTTCCTCTAAACTCTTAATATCTTTTTCTAATGCTTCAGAAAGGGTTTTCAAATAGTCACAATCTAAATTGATCCCCTCTAATTCCATAGTTGCAAGAACTCGTAACAGTGGTATTTCAATACTATCAAAAAGAGTTTGGGTGTTTGCTTCTCCTAATTCATTCTGAAAATGTTGCTTTAATTGCAGTGTAATATCAGCATCTTCAACGGCATATTCGGTTTGTTTATTTAGAGGGACTTCCCTCATGGAAAGTTGGTTTTTTCCTTTTTTTCCAATTAGACTTTCAATGGAAATAGGTGTGTAGTTAAGATAGGTCTCGCTTAACACATCCATGTTATGCCTCATATCTGGATTAATAAGGTAATGGGCCAACATGGTATCAAACAGTTTTCCTTTGACTTCTACTTGATATTTGGCTAAAACCTTAATGTCATATTTTAGATTCTGACCAATTTTTTCAATTTGGTCATTTTCAAAAAAGGGACGTAATTTTTCAATTAATTCTTGCGCTTCTTCCCTTTTTTCTGAAAAGGGAATGTAAAATCCTTTTCCTGCTTCCCAAGAAAAGGCAATCCCAACCAATTCTGCTGTTAAGGGATCCAATCCTGTGGTTTCAGTATCAAAACAGACAGATGATTGTTTCATTAATTTTTCAAAGAACAACTGAAAAGCTAAGGGTGTTGCTATACTTTGATAAAAATGGGATATAGATTCTGAAGTACTTCGGGTAAACGTGTTGGTAGAATTTGCAACATCTTCCTCATCGCCACCAAATAATGAAAATTGTCCAGATCCCGCTGAAGCCGGCTTTTTAACTTTGGTAACGTCTTCTTGCTTCGGTTTGTCCAAAAGAGCCTCCTCTTTTTCTGAAGCAAATGTTTTGATGAAATTCTCTGTTAATCTTCTAAATTCAAGCGTTTGAAAAATGTTTTTTACAGCCTCAATATCGGGCTCTGACATTTCAAAATCTTTGTAATCAAAAGTTACTGGCACATCAAGCATGATGGTTGCCAATTTCTTGGAGAGTAACCCCAATTCTTTATTGGCTTCCACCTTTTCCTTCATCTTCCCTTTAAGTTCATGGGTATTTTCAAAAAGAGCTTCCATACTCCCGTATTGTTGTATGAACTTTTTGGCAGTTTTTTCGCCCACACCTGGTAAGCCAGGTATATTGTCGGAGGCATCACCCATCATTCCCAAAAAGTCAATGACTTGCTCAGGTCTTTCAACTTCAAATTTCTTTTGCACTTCTGGAATGCCCCAAATTTCGTATCCGCCCCCAAAGGATTTGGGACGATACATAAAAGTGTTTTCAGTTACTAATTGGCCAAAATCCTTATCTGGAGTCACCATAAAAGTTTGGTATCCTTGCTCCTCGGCTTGTTTGGAGAGGGTTCCTATAATATCATCTGCCTCAAAACCCTCCTTTTCCATGATAGGGATGTGCATTGCTTTTAGGATTTCATGAATATATGGAACCGCAATTTTGATAGCTTCTGGAGTTTCATCCCTATTGGCTTTATAGGCTTCAAACATTTCTACTCTGTCAGCACTTCCTCCTTTGTCAAAACAAACGGCCAAATGGTCTGGTCGCTCCCTTTTTATTACGTCTAGTAGGGAATTCATAAATCCCATAATGGCTGAGGTGTCGATGCCTTGGGAGTTGATTCTTGGGTTTTTTATAAATGCATAATACCCTCTGAAAATTAGGGCATAGGCATCAACTAGAAATAATCGTTTTTTATCAGACATAGTCGCGTATTTGTAAGGATATAAAACTACAAAAACTAGATGGGTATCTAATATTAATTAAATTACAATTTGTATTTTTCTGATTATAAACATCAATGCAGTGGAAAATCCATATCTACCACTTTTCAATAAGCAAAAGGGATATCAATTTAGTGTAGGGAATACCTCTTATAGGGAACGAATCAAAAAGCTCAGTGCTTTAAAACATGCCCTAGAGTTTACCTATAGGGAGGAAATCAAAAAAGCCCTTTATGAAGATTTTAGAAAGCCATATTTAGAGACTGATTTGACCGAAATATATCCGGTAATTGGGGAGATCAAGTACGTTAAGCGGCATCTGAAAAAGTGGATGAAAAATGAAAGAGTAAAGACACCATTATCACTTTGGGGTACTACATCTTGGGTAAGACATGAACCTAAAGGGGTTTGCCTAATTATTTCACCTTGGAACTTTCCTGTTAATTTAACTTTTGGACCTTTGGTAAGTGCCATTGCCGCGGGTAATACTGTGATTTTGAAGCCATCTGAAATGACACCTCATGCTTCAAGGATAATGTCGAAAATTATAAATGAGATTTTTGATGAGAAGGAAGTGGCATTAGTGGAAGGAGAAGCGCAAGCTTCAAAAGATTTATTAAAGTTGCCTTTTAATCATATCTTTTTTACGGGTTCTCCCTTTGTTGGAAAAATAGTCATGGAAGCAGCTTCAAAACATTTAACTTCAGTAACTCTTGAGTTGGGAGGGAAGTCTCCAACCATTGTCGATGAAACGGCCAACCTAAAAACTGCGGCCAAACGAATTGCATGGGCTAAATTTTTAAATAATGGACAGATATGTGTTTCTCCAGATTATGTACTTATTCAGGAATCAGTTAAAGAGGCATTTTTGCAAGCATTAGCAAGTCAAATAACAGACATGTATTCAAAAGACATTAAATCTTCTCCAGATTACAGCCGAACAGTAAATGAAAAACATTTCTTAAGATTAACCGGTTTGATTGAAGAAGCTATAACAAACGGGTCAAATTTACATATTGGAGGGGATTATCAATTGGAGGAGAGGTTTATTGAACCAACAGTGATTTCAAATCTATTGGATTCTTCTGGTCTCATGAAAGAGGAAATTTTTGGCCCTATTCTCCCAATTAAAACATTTAAAGAATTGGATGAAGCCATCAATTATGTGAACTCGAGAGAAAAACCTTTGGCACTTTATATATATACGTCCAAAAAAAGGAATTCAAAAAAAATCATTAAAAATACCCGTGCTGGTTCTACGGCAATTAACACGAGTGTTTTGCAATATGCAAATCACCATTTGCCATTTGGAGGAATTAATAATAGTGGTATTGGGAAAAGCCATGGATATTATGGCTTTGAGGCCTTTTCAAATAAAAGATCGGTTATGAAGCAGTATCTTGGAGGGGCTTTAAGTTTGTTATTTCCTCCTTATTCGAATTTTAAACAAAGATTGATGGAGTGGACAATAAAATGGTTTTAGAGTCTTAGCAAAGTTTTTCTCTTTTAGATTTTCTTCCTCTGAAAAGGAATAAAGACTTGTCAAAGTTGGACTCAATCAACAATCTCTTTTTAGTGCTATTTTTTAGAGCAACTGTATTTTTAACAGGAGTTACAACAATTTCTGTAGTATCATTACTTAAATCCTTTGACTCTTTCTTAACATCTTCTTGAGCGTAAAACGCCGTAGTGGTTACTGTTAGAATGAAAGTGAAAACTAATTTTTTCATGATTGTAATGCTTGTTTGATTAATTTCTGCAACAAAGAAACATTACCTAATAGGTTGAAATGAAAAAAATTAGTTGAATCACGGAAACTTTTTGATTATCTGCATCTTGAATCAAAAAACATCGACGAAATGCACTTTTCGATAAAAATTCTAATCTTTATACATAATGAGTTGATTCAATTTGCTCATTTTCACCATTTTGAAATTTGGTCATAGTGAATCCTTTATGAATGGAATGAAATCCAGTTTCGCCCTTTTTATTTAAAGCTATATAACCTACTTGAAAGTTTTTGTAATTGCTATTTGGTTTGCTTACAATGCGCCTAATGGCTTCTTCACAAGCCTCTTGAGGTGTTTTTCCCTGTCTCATGAGTTCAACTACCAGAAAGCTTCCTACGGTCTTTACAACCTCCTCTCCTAAACCTGTAGCTACACAGGCGCCAATTTCATTATCGACGAAAAGCCCAGAGCCTATAATAGGCGAATCACCCACGCGTCCCGACATTTTATAGGCCAATCCACTCGTAGTACATGCACCCGAAATGTCACCATTTTTATCTATAGCTAACATGCCTATAGTATCATGATTTTCAATATTGATAATAGGTTTGTATTCGCTTTTTACTTTCCAATCTTCCCACGCTTTTTTGGAAGATTCGGTTAGGAGATCTTCCTTCTGGAACCCTTGTTCATAAGCAAATCGTTCAGCGCCCTTACCAGCCAACATCACATGTGGTGTTTCTTCCATCACCATTCTTGCCACAGAAACCGCATGGGTAATGTTTTCCAAATAAACGACTGAACCACAATCCCCATTTTCATTCATAATGCAGGCATCCAAAGTGACATGTCCATCTCTATCTGGGAGCCCTCCTTTCCCTACAGATTGACCTTTTTCGTTAGCTTCTTCAACCATGCATCCTTGTTCAACAGCATCAAGTGCCTTACCTCCAGCTTGAAGAACCTCCCAAGCTTTGGCGGTAGCTTCCTTAACGTTCCAAGTGGCAACTACGACGGGGAATACATTTTCAAGGGCTCCCACGCTTTCATTTGTTTGTGAGGCTTCCTTGGACGCGTTTGATTCACATCCTATTAAAGTTGATCCAACGGCCAAACTCATCCCGGTTAGTGATGTGCTTTTAATGAAATCTCTTCGTTTCATATTTCAATTTGTTTTTTGGAATTTCTATAACCATAATACATAATGTACCCATAGCAGCAAATTACAAATAATAATGCCCATTTGAAACCAATATTATCCGTAAGAAAGCCATATGTAGGAGGAATGATGGCGCCACCAACAATGGCCGTACATAACAGCCCTGAGCCTTTCGGCTTGAGTTTTCCGATACCATCAATTGCCAAGGTAAAAATAGTTGGGAACATAATGGAATTGAAAAGGCCAACGGCTAAAATACTCCACATGGAAATTAATCCTGTGGTGCTTATGGAAACGCCTATGAGGCAAATGGTAATAATGGCAAAGCTGGAAAGCACTTTTCCTGGGTTAAAAATGGTTGTTAGATAAGAACCGATAAACCTACCTATCATAGCACCAGACCAGTAGAAGGTTACAAAAACACCAACCACGGCTTTGTCGTCTGTTTCGGCTAAACCAGAATTCAATAAGGTTTCGGCTATACTTTTCATAAATCCGTTTTCATTAATAATAGAAACCAAATTCATGTCTAGAAAGTAATTCACTAAGTAACTTCCTATGGCTACTTCGGCTCCTACATAGCAGAAAATACCTAAAACGCCCAACATCAGGTTCTTTTCTTTTAAAGCTTCCCCGTAGGTACTTTTTTCTTCTTCATTTATAAGCTTGGGCAGTTTTGCGAAAAAGAAATAAACCGCAATCAAACAGATAAAAATAGCTAAGCCTACAAAGGGTGTTTGAACTGCTGAAGCCTCGGCACTTAAATAACTTTCTTTAGCCACTCCAGCCAAAGCATCGATTTCCTCTTTGGTTTTAATTTTATCACTTAAAATAAACAAGGCGCCTATGGCTGGGGCAATGGCAGTTCCAAGAGAATTAAAAGCTTGGGATAAATTCAATCGACTGGAAGCAGTTTCTTCACTTCCCAATACGGCAACATATGGATTAGCGGCCACCTGAAGAATGGTAATACCTCCCGCTAGAATAAAGTAAGCCAACATGAAAATACCGAAAACACGGTAGGAAGCCGCAGGATAAAATAGAAAGCATCCAAGAGCCATGGTAATTAAGCCTAATATAATTCCTTTTTTATATCCAATTTTGGATAGGATATAACTGGCAGGGATGGACAATAGAAAGTAGGCACCAAAAAAGGCGAATTGCACCATGCCTGCTTGAAAATAACTTAAGGTGAATAACTCTCTTAATCTAGGGATAAGTGAGTCTACTAAAACAGTAATAAACCCCCATAAAAAGAATAATATGGTTAATAGGATAAAAGAGGAGCGATAAGATTTTGGTTGATCCATGGGATAAGGTTGTGGATTTAATTGATACTAATTTCATCTGCAAAAAGCCATGAACGACCATCTTCATGGCTTATATGCCATTCTGGAAGTTGACCAAGCGTCTTTGCGTGGATTTTTATGTATTGATAAGATTTTGGTTTCGTTTTAAAAGTAATACGTTGGATGCTTGAATTTTCTTTGGGAATGGAAGAGTCAAAGTTGATAATGGTATCAATTTTTTCAAATGTAGTGCCGTCCAATGACCCAAAGCACTCTACTTCTGAAGGCAGGAATATCCAAGAGCGTTGGTCTTCTAAGAAGCCTATGCCAATTTCCTCAACGGTTCTTGTTGATCCCAGATTGACGGTAGCTATTAAATCATTGTCATGGAAACCTTGCCAAACGCCTGTTCTGAAATCTTGGGTTCCAAAAATCCCATCGATGAGAGCGTTTTGACCACCACCATTATATTGGTTGGCGTAAGGTTTTTTTAACTCAATAGAAATATTCGGATCAATCTTGTAAAATTGGGTCGAAACAATAGGACTCCTTTTTCCTTGGGATTCTGCATAAACTTTTAATTCAGTTTTATCTGAGATTTTAAAAGGCTTTTTGTACTCCATAAAGTCTATGCCATTAACACTATAGAAAATGTTAGACTTTACATCAACACTCTTTAAAGCTACTAATGTTTCGCCTTTAAAGGCAACATCTCCTTCAGCTATAAATGGAACCGGAACAATAAGGTGTTTGTCTATAGAGGTTTTCGGTTGATTGCCTTCTTGAGTTCCCCATTGGGAAGGCGCATTCCCCATTGTAAACTTGAGGGTGCCTCCCTTGGTAATATCCTCATGATTGATAAATGTTTGTTCTAAGGAGGTATCATTAAGAAGGACCGATTGAATGTATTTATTTTCTTTAGAGAGGTTTTCAGCAATGATGGTAAAAGTGTTGCCATTCTCGAAATGAATGGTTGATTCTTCCATTAGTGGGGTTCCTATAATGTAAGTATTCGAGCCTGGTGTAACGGGATAAAATCCCATGGAACTAAACACGTACCAAGCGCTCATTTGGCCGCAGTCTTCATTGCCTGAAATACCATCAGGGTCATTTTTGTATAACTCGTTTAAAATTTGAGAAACGCGTTCTTGGGTTTTATAAGGTTTGTTTACAAAATTATAGAGGTAAGCCATATGATGGCTAGGCTCGTTTCCATGGGCATATTGCCCTATAAGCCCTGTAATATCTGCTTGTTGTCTACCTGAGGTTTCTACATTTGCTGTAAACAGATCATCCAATCTTTTTTCTAAAGCCTCTTTTCCGCCCAATAAGGTCATAAAGCCTGAGATATCCTGAGGGACATAAAAGCTATATTGCCATGAGTTTGCCTCGGTATAATTAAAATTTACTTCATAAGGGTCAAACGGAGCAAACCAGGTATTTCTAAAACGACCTCTCATGAATTGGCTTTCTGGGTCAAATATGTTTTTGTAGAATTGGGCCCGCTGTAGATAATCTTCATAGGCTTTTTCATTTCCCATGGCTTTGGCCATTTGCGCAATTGTCCAATCGTCATAAGCATATTCCAATGTTTTTGAAACGGATTCACTTTCGTTTTCCACGGGAATAAAAGCAAAAGATTTATACGAGTCGAGACCTAAATGGTCTTGAGTGGCAGAATTTACCATGGCCTCAAAAGCCTGATCTGCATCATAACCTCGAATACCTTTTAAATAGGCATCTGCAATTACAGGGACCGCATGGTAACCAATCATGCAACCGGTGTAGCAGCCAGATAAGTCCCAGATTGGCATGATACCTCCCTCATTATTTTTTGCAATAAATGTATTGATGAAATCATTGGTGCGTTCCTGCTCAATAATTGTGTAAAGCGGATGGGTGGCTCTGTAAGTGTCCCAAAGCGAAAAAACAGTATAGTAGTCAAAATCTTCATTTTGATGGATTTTTAAATCCATACCTCGATACCTGCCATCCACATCTTGATATAAATTAGGGGCAATCATCGTGTGGTATAGCGCCGAATAAAAATTAACCTTATCATCTTGATGAGGTGTTTCCACTACTATTTTTTGTAATTGACTTTCCCACAAGTTTTGAGCTTCAGATTTAACTTCGTCAAATGATTTTTGACCTATTTCTTGCTCTAAGTTTTTTCTTGCTCCATCCCCATCAACAGCTGAAATGCCAACTTTTGCATAAACAGGATTATTGTTTGGATTTTTGAATTCAAAAACCACTTTGGTAGGTTGATTTTCTTGATTGTATTGTATAGAAGCAATTTCTTCGGAAAAAGTGATATAAAAATACAAACGTTGGTCTGTAGCCCAAGCGGCACTATGCCTATGTCCTTGAATGGTTTTATTGTCAATTTGGGTGATTTCGTGCGATAATAACTTGTCTCGGTGTTCGAGATCCAAAACTACAAATTGATTGTCATGACTCGGAAATTGATATTGGTGAATACCACTTCTTTGTGATACCGTTAAATTCACTTTAATATCTGTAGAATCCAATTTAACTTCATAATATCCCGGCGTTGCAATTTCATTTTTATGTGTAAAAGGCGCTTTGTAACCTGGTTTGCCATCAGAGCCATTGTTGAATTGAACACTTGTAGTGGGCATTAACAAAATATCACCATAATCGCTAACTCCTGTTCCGCTTAGGTGGGTATGTGAAAAACCATAAATATAAGAGTCTGAGTAATGATATCCTGAACATCCATCCCATCCATCTAGTCTTGTGTCTGGGCTTAATTGCATCATTCCAAATGGAAGAGTGGCACCCGGAAAAGTATGGCCGTGGCCTCCAGTTCCAATAAACGGATTCACATAGGAAGTAAGGTTTTGGTCTTCTGTTTTAGGATTTGTTGATGATGAAGGTTTTTGACAACTGCTAATTAAAAGAACGACAATAAAAAGAGGAGAAAATTTGAATTTCATTAAAATTTAGATTGCTACATTTAAGGCTTCTAATATAGTAAAAATGAATATCAAGAAACTTTTGGCAAGTTGTCTTTTTTTGTTAGGCTTACTTTCCTGTAAAAAAGAACAGGAAGTTGCCATCTTACCTCAAATCATCCCACAACCAAACCAATTGGAAATCACTGAAGGAGCTTTCGAATTGAATCCTACAATTGGAATTAAGTCTCCCACCTTGTTCTTAGGTTCTTCAAATTATTTAAAAGCGTTTATAGAGAAAGGCGCTAGTTGGGAATTGAATAGTTCTTCTGAAAGGGAAATTGAGTTTGTTGAAAATAAAAATCTAAGTGCAGAAGGATATCAATTGAATGTAACACCAAATAGGATAGTAATTAAAGCTGCTACAGACCAAGGGGCTTTTTATGCGGTTCAATCTTTAAGACAGTTGCTTCCTGTCTCTTTTGAAAATGGAACTTTCAGTGATTCTAAAGCTGTTATTCCTTGTTTAGAAATTATAGATGAGCCACGATTTCAGTATAGAGGAATGCACTTGGATGTAAGTAGGCATATGTTTCCTGTATCTTTTATTAAGTCTTATATCGATGCTTTGGCTCTTCTTAAAATCAATAAATTTCATTGGCATTTAACAGATGATCAGGGGTGGCGCATTGAAATAAAAAAGTTTCCAAAACTACAGGGAGAAGCAGCTTTTAGAGATAAAACCCTAAAAGGGCATTACAATGATGAACCGGTTCAATATCAAAATGAGCGTTATGGAGGCTTTTATTCTCAGGAAGAAATCAGGGAAGTGGTGGCTTATGCAAAAGAAAGGCATATAACGGTTATCCCAGAAATCGAGATGCCTGGTCATGCCCAAGCAGCATTGTCGGCTTATCCTGAATTGGGCTGTACCGGAAATTCCATAGAAACGGCTACCACTTGGGGCGTTTTTGAGGATATTTTTTGTTCAAAGGATGAAACATTTGAATTCTTAGAAGGCGTGTTAGATGAGGTGGTGGAGTTATTTCCAAGTGAATATATCCATATTGGAGGTGATGAAGCACCTAAAACGAGATGGAAAGCTTGTGAAAATTGCCAAAAAAGAATTCAAGAAGAGGGATTGAAAGAGGAATTTGAACTTCAGAGTTATTTTATTAAACGAATTGAAAAGTACTTAAGTCTTAAAGGGAAAAGAATTATTGGTTGGGATGAAATTATAGAAGGAGGTTTATCGCCAAATTCTACGGTGATGTCTTGGCGCGGATTTGAAGGAGCTATTACTGCGGCCAAACAAGGGAATGATGTGGTGATGACGCCTTCATCCCATTGTTATTTTGATTATTATCAGTCCGAGGGAAGTAACGAGCCAACAGCCATTGGAGGGTTTTTGCCTTTGGAGAAAGTTTATAGTTTAGAGCCGATTCCAGAGGAATTGGATGAAATGGATAGTAAGCATATATTGGGAGCCCAGGGTAATTTATGGACGGAATACATACCCAATAGCAAACAGGTGGAATATATGGTTTTTCCTAGAATACTGGCGTTAAGCGAAGTTGTTTGGACGCAACCTGAATCTAAGAATTACAAGGAGTTTGTTCAAAGAGTGGAACACTTTCATAAAAGATTGGATGCCTTGGGAATTCATTATGCGAATCATTTATATGATATTGAAGGTGGTTTAATAGTGGATGAAGGAAAATCAGTTTATGAAATGAAGACTTTAACAAATGGTAAAATCATTAAATATACCTTGGATGGCAGCAGTCCTAATAAGGAATCCTTAACTTATGGGCAGCCTATACCATTCTCAAAAGATATGGAAATCCATGCAGCGGTTTTTAGGGGTGATGAAAAGGTAGGATCCGATTTCCATCAAAAATTATGGTCACATAAAGCAGTAGGAAAACATATAGAATTGAATGTGTCACCACATAAAGCTTATCAGGGAAGTGGTGCAAATGGTTTGGTTAATGGTATATGGGGTAGCAGCACACGTTATGGTGATAAGGAATGGTTAGGATTTTGGGGGGATGATTTAGAAATTATGATAAATTTTGAAGAGGAGACTGATATCGATTCTGTATCAACTAGATTTTATGATGGCCAAGGACAATGGATTTATGCACCAACAGAAGTTATTTTTGAAGCTAATGGAAAGCAAATTACATATCCTGTAAATGGTAGTGAAGGAGTCCTAATAAATTTTAAAATAGAGCCAAAAATCAGAACAACAAGCTTTAAGTTGATAGTCCCAAATTATGGTACTATTCCAGAAGGGAAACAAGGAGCGGGAAACAAAGCTTGGACTTTTATAGATGAAATTGTAGTGAAATAGTATGGTTTTAGAAGTTTGTGCAAATTCCTTTGAATCTGCTAAGAATGCCCAATTGGGAGGCGCTAAACGAATTGAGCTTTGTCAAGAGCTTTCAATAGGCGGGATTACACCTAGTTATGGTCTTGTGAAACAGGTAGTCGATAAATTGTCTATCCCAGTTTTTGTCTTAGTAAGGCCTAGAAGCGGTCATTTTGTGTACTCCCCAGAGGAAATAGATGTGATGCTGAATGATATCCAGTTGTTTAAAGAACTGGGTTGCTCTGGAATTGTTTCTGGAGCTTTACATTTGGATGGTACTATTAATGTCAGTCAAACTAGGGAGTTGATAGATGCATCTGGCGATTTACCTTTTACGTTTCATAGAGCATTTGATGAGGTTATAAATCCAAAGGAAAGTTTATTGCAGTTAATAGATTTGGGAGTAACCAGAGTGTTAAGTTCTGGGCAAAAAAGCACAGCCCTCGAGGGAATAACCTTGTTATCTCAATTAAGGGATCTGGGTCTGAACCAAATTAAGGTTATGCCCGGAGCGGGAGTTAATGAAGATAATATTTTAAAATTCAAAGAAATGGAGTTTGAGGAGGTTCATTCCTCGGCATCCATGATTACAGGTGAAGGTCAAGGCGAAGGTCTTTTTAGTAAAGATACATTAACGGTGACCTCTACAGAAAAGGTTAAAGCCATGGTTAATTTGATATCGAAACCAAATAGTTGATTTTTAACATCCTGTTAAAATACTTCGCATGCAATATCCTTTATCTTTGCTCAAATTGTACTTATGATTCGCTGGGTAATTTTTATAGTTGTTTACCTTCTACTTACCATTTATGGATTTCAAGCCATTAGAACCATTACCAAAGCCACTTGGATACATGTCCTGTTTTTTATTTTGGCGGTTTTAGTTTTTGGTAATTTTATTTATCAATTTACCCTTCCTTCCCAAGGTCGAGTTTTAACTCCCGGAAAAAGTTATGCCTTTGGGTTTCTTTTAACCTACATGAGTTTTTTGCTTGTGATGATTCCAATATTAATTGGGGAAGATATTTTTAGAGGGGTATCCAGTTTATACGATCGGTTTTTTACAACTAAGGAGGATTTCTATTTTCCAGAACGTAGAAAGTTTATCAGTCAAGTAGCCATGGGATTAGCTGCAATACCCGTAGCATCTTTGCTTTATGGGATGTATAAGGGAAAGTATAATTTTAGGGTTATCAAGCACACTTTGTTTTTTGAAGATTTACCTCAGGGCTTTGAGGGATATAAAATTACTCAAATTAGCGATATCCATTCTGGTAGTTTTACAGATTACGAGGAGATTCAGCAGGCTGTACACATGATTAATGAGCAAGAATCGGACGCGATTATGTTTACAGGTGATTTGGTAAATAATACGGCTACAGAAATGGATCGATGGAAACCATTGTTTGGGTCTCTAAAGGCCAAGGATGGGGTTTTTTCCGTTTTGGGGAATCATGATTATGGGGATTATGTAGAGTGGAAAAGCAATGAGGCAAAACATCAAAATCTAGAAGATTTAAAGAAGGTACATAAGGATATGGGGTATGACTTATTACTTAATGAAAGTAGGTATTTAGAGCGAAATGGAGATAAAATTGCCTTGGTAGGAGTTGAGAATTGGGGACGAGGAGGATTCACTAAGAAAGGAGATCTTACAAAGGCGTCTGAAGGGGTTAAACCTGATGATTTTAAAATTTTAATGAGTCATGACCCTTCACACTGGGAAGATGTGGTCTTGCATGATCCTTACCATTACCATTTAACCTTAAGTGGTCACACACATGGGATGCAATTTGGAGTGGAAATACCGGGCTGGGTGAAATGGAGTCCCATTAAGTGGCGTTATAAATATTGGGCAGGTGTTTATAATGAATTAGGTCAATACATTAATGTCAACAGAGGGTTGGGGTATTTAGGATATCCTGGTAGAGCTGGAATTTGGCCCGAAATAACGGTCATTGAACTTAAGCGGAAAGAGCAAAATAGCTAAGGGATTTTTAAATGACTGCTGAAAACAGGCCATTATAAGTGCCTGTTATTCAAAATATAAAAAAAATGTGTAGATTTACATCAAGGCATTGACTTAAAATGGTACAAAGTATGTCAAAATTTGGTGAATTAATAGATGTTGACGTTCCAGTCCTATTGGACTTTTTTACAGAATGGAACGATCAATCTACTGCTATGCATCCTGTACTTAGGGATGTGGCCGCTGCACTTGGTGATAAAGCCAAAGTGATAAAAATTGATGTCGAGAAAAATCAAGAACTTGCAGAAGCTTTAAGGGTTAAAGGTCTTCCTACCTTAATCATCTATAAAAATGGTGAAATGAAGTGGCGTTATAGTGGTGAACAAGACGCAAATACTTTAATAGGTATTATTCAGGAATACCTTTAAAAGCTAATAGCTTTAAAGCTAAAACCTAAATCTCTAAAGTATTCTAATGTTCTTGGAAGCGCATATTTCATGTTTTCAGAAGCCTTAATGCTGTCATGAAATACTACAATACTGCCTTCTTTCGCATTGTTCGTTACATTCTTTAGACACGTTTCACCACTTACCGTTTTGTCCCAATCAATGGAAATAACAGACCACATAATGATATGATAGCCCATATCTATCAATTGCATTCCTTGCTTTTTTTTGATTCTTCCGTAGGGGGGTCTAAAAAGGTTTGAAGAAAGGTTTGTATGTTTTTCAATCTCTCTTTCTGTTTTAACTGCGTTGGAAATGTAGGTGTCCAAATCCGTTTTCCAACCCTTTAAATGATTGAAGGTGTGATTCCCAATTTGGTGGCCCTCATTTACAATTTGGTTAAAAATATCGGGGTGTTTTTCAATATTATGGCCTATGCAAAAGAAAGTCGCTTTGGCATCATATTGCTTTAAAGTCTCCAAAACCCATGGCGTAACATCTGGAGTAGGACCGTCGTCAAAAGTAAGATACAAAACTTTCTCCGTGGTTTCCATTTCCCAAACATACTTGGGAAAAATGGATTTGACCAAAGGAGGAAGTTTTGCACTTAGTAAATTCATTGCTAATTACCTAAATCAATAGCTGTTGTGTCTAGGGTTTGTTCAGGAACAATGTCCTTGTCCAAACTGCTTTCAGGCAATGGTTCGCTGTCGTAAAAATGACTGAATAAGTTGAGATAATTGGAGAATACCTTGCTCTCCTTTTCATAGAATTCCTTGTCATAGTCGCGAAGCAAATCAATAATCCCTTTGTATCTTTCAATATCGGTCACAATGTCTTCTATCAGGTCATATTGTTGATCGATATCCAATTGACTGAAATAGTTTAATTTTTCTTGGTATTTAGTTGCTACTTGTTTAAATAGGTCTCTCGCTTTTTCATTTGATCCAACTTCATAATATGCTCCTATGTAAGGTTCAAGCAACGTATAATAACCAAAATAATCTACAGGCATATTTTCCATGGCGATATCGGCAATTTGCTCAGCCTTTTTGTTTTTGCCTTCTATTAGTAGCTCTTCCATTAATCTAGCCAAATTCCCTCTGTAGGTTATGGAATTCTTTCTAGTTTCAGTGTCATGGTATAGATCTGGGTCGCCACTATTTCCCCAATCCCATTTAACTACTTTGTCATACATCAAATCGGAATCTATTCGTCCCATATCAAAAGGATTTGCTTGTGAAACAGGTGTTTTAATAGGAACCAATTTATAGCATAAACCATCTAATTGTAAATAATCCTTCATCCAAATATAGTCTTGATTACTAAAGGCTCCTCCAGTGAAATAGATGGGACGTTTCCAATCGTTGTGAGCCACAATGTCAAGCATAAGCAGACGGTTTTTGTACATGGCATTATCGTCAATTGTAATGTACAAGGTGTCTTCTATCTTGTCGGCATCCTTTTCCTTTACAATTCCATATTTTAGAGCATTTTCCTTGTTTACTGGAACACTAACATTTTCAACTGGGAAATAGTTGGAATTTGTTAATTGGGAAGGATAATAACTTGGGTCATCTCCTTGCTGCTGTAAGATATATTTAAATTTAGTTCTTGGGTTATCACTGGTTATGAAGTTCAAGAAATCTTTAATATCCATGGTGTCTTGAGAAACCAAACGTTTCATAATATAATCCCGAGTTCCATATTGGTATTGATGATGCTGAAGAGTGCCTGGGATAGGATCACTTTCGTAAGCTTTTCGTTTCATTTGGTCAATGTACCAGTCAGTTTGGAATAAGCTAGTGTTTACAACGCGAACATCAGTTCTATAGCCTTCTATTTCCTGAGCATACCATAGTGCGAAAGTGTCATTGTCACCAATAGAGAATAGGATGCCATTTTCCTCGCAAGAATCCAAATACATTTTTGCCATGGCCCTAGCTGTTTCTTTATGTGATCTGTCATGATCATCCCAATTGTTTGCAGCTAAAATTCCGGGAACAAGCACTAAGCATGCCACGGCAATAACAGGACCTAACCAGTTTTGTTTGAATTTGGTTCTTAAAGCGTCAAATATGGCATAAACACCAAATCCAATCCAAATGGCAAATACATAAAAAGACCCTACAACTGAGTAATCTCTTTCTCTTGGTTCAAAAGGTCTAACGTTGGTGTAAAATTGAATAGCCAAACCGGTGAATAAGAAGAACACCAACATGACCCAAAATAACTTTTTGTCTTTGTTGAACAAAAAGAAAAAGCCTATTAACCCCAATATCAAGGGTAAGAAATAATAGGTGTTTCTGGCTTTATTGTTTTCTACATCACTGGGTAGGTTGTCTTGAGAATAACCTAGATGCCATTCATCTATAAATGTAATACCGCTTAACCAGTTTCCATGGTTATCTAATTTTCCTTGTATATCATCTTGACGTCCTGTGAAATTCCACATAAAATAACGCCAGTACATATAACCCAATTGGTATTCCAACATATAGATGATATTGGATGCTAAATCGGGTTTTTCAACATCAATATATTGCCCAAATTGCTTAAGGAAGCTATGGTAATCTTCATAGTTGACCATGCCTTGAGCTACGTCATTTTTGAAGTTGGTAAGGGCAGAACGAAGCCTGTTTTCCATTTGGTATTCTGGCTTTAATTTAAAATCCAGATACCCAGAATAAATCATGTAATTGGTGGCATTTTCTTGACTCCACATTCTAGGAAGTATGGCAGCATGTTTGTGATTGAAATTTTGTTTGGCATTCTTCCAATCATTAATGATGACATATTTACCAGCTTCTTCATCTTTTTCGTAGTTGGGTTTATCATCAACATAAGGTTGGTTTTCATCTAATCCTGAATATTGATCTGTAAAAAGGGGGCCGTAAAACAAATGGGTTTCAGGATATTGCTCTAAGTTGTAGTAGGCTAATAACTCTCTGGCATCAGAGGGGTCATTTTCATTAATAACCACATTAGCATTAGCTCTAATGGGGAGCATCATCCATGATGAGAATCCTATAATCACAAAGGTAAGTCCTAAAATAGCCGTGTTTAAATGAACATAATTTTTTTGTCTTGTATATTTTAGGCCCAAATAAACGGCTGCGATTATCAATAGTCCAGCAATGATAGTACCCGAATTAAATGGCATACCTAAAGTGTTTACCGAGAATATTTCTAGGGCACTAAAAAACCTTAGAATATTTGGCGCTAACAATTTAAAAACAAATAGAAGGATGGCTATAGAGACTGCATTTGCAATGATGAAGTTTTTGATAGTGATGGTCTTGTAATTTTTGAAATAATAGATAAGACCTATTGCGGGAATCGTTAAAAGTCCCATAAAATGCACCCCAAATGATAATCCTATTATGAAAGCAATTAAAATAAGCCATTTGTTTCCTCTGGGTTTATTCATGTCTTTATCCCAGCGTAAACCAAGATAGAATAGGACAGACATGATAAGAATGGCCATGGCATATACTTCTGTTTCCACAGCATTAAACCAAAACGAATCTGTAAAGGCGAAGGCTAAACTTCCAACTAAGGCACTTCCCAAAACTGTGTATTGTTTGCTTTCTGTGAATTTTCCATGACTCTTGACTATTTTCTGTAGTAATAAAGAAATGGATTTGAACATAAAGAAAATAGTGAAGGCGCTGGCAAAGGCGCTCATCAAATTCATAACCAAACCTATTTTAGTGGGATCTCCAAAGGCAAATAAGGAGAAAAAAGCTCCAAGCATTTGAAAAAGAGGGGCCCCAGGGGGGTGACCTACTTGTAATTTAGAGGAGGTTAAAATATATTCTCCTGCATCCCAAAAGCTTACGGTAGGCTCTACAGTTGAACTATAAGTGATAAGGGCGATTGCAAAAGAAACCCAACTTAAAATGGTATTCCATTTTTTGAAGTTGAAGTGTGTCATAGATTCTTGGTTTGTAAAGATGTGGCGAATTTAACAATAAATATATATAAGCTGAAAGTATTATATTCCTATTAACAAAAGTTAGTATTGATGCCTAGTGCCAGTATTTCCCATAAAGGTAACGTGAAGGTGTCTAATATTATTTTTTAATTTTTTTTTGCTCAAAAGAAACTTTGTTTTAAATTTGCAACCTCTTTTGAGATTATGGCCTATGGTGTAACTGGCAACACGTCTGATTTTGGTTCAGAAGAGTCTAGGTTCGAGCCCTAGTAGGCCAACAAAAAAGCCTTCGGATTTTCCGAAGGCTTTTTTTGATTTAAGTCCTTATTTTATTTTGAATGTCATGACTGGTCTTTTAGCATGATTGACCAAATCTTCACTGATGCTGCTATTAAAGAAATGGGCAATTCCTTGTCGGCCATGAGTGCTGATGCCAATGAGGTCTGCTTTGATTTCTCTTGAAAAATTTAAAATTCCTTTTTCAATGGTTTCGTCATTGTAAATGTTGATAGTGTAGTTTTCAAACGTGTCTTCACTGATAAAATCATGTATTCTATCATGAGCCTTTATGGTTGTTTGGAAATTGCTGGCTGTATTGACCAGTAACAAGTGAATTTTTGCATCAAACATTCTTGCTAACTTGGTGGCTTGTTTGTAAGTTTCTTTGTTATCATTTTTGAAATCTGATGCAAAAACAAAATCATTCACCTCAAAAGAGTCATGTTGGTTTTTAATAACCAAAACGGGTATTTCCGAAGTTCTTACTACTTTTTCGGCATTTGATCCAATAAACATTTCCTTGAATCCACTAGAACCATGAGAGCCCATGACAATCAGGTCGGCTCCTTTTTCTTTGGCCACATTAGATACTTCTGCAAAATTTTGATTAAAATCTACAGTTTCATGCACTGTAATACCATCTAAGTATGGGCTTGACATTATGTCTTCAAATTTTTGATGAGCCAGCTTCATGAAAAACATGGCTTCAGGGAAATCGCTTTGAACATTTAGGGTATCTACCTGTTGCACAGGGATCTCCAATAAGTGAAGTAAATAGATTTCAGAATCATATCTTTTTGCTAATTGAGCGGCTACTTTTAAGGCATGTTCCGCTTCATTGGAGAAGTCGGTTGGTACTAAGATTTTTTTCATAATTAGTTCGTGAGTGTGTTAGTAGAAAGTGTACTATAAAGGTAAAAAATTAAAATGATATTTTACGGATTATGTAATTCAATTTAAATGTTGTATATTTGCACCGTTGTAAGAAAAAGAAATCAATGAGGGGACGGGAAGTCCCCTCTTTTTATACTTAAAAATGCTTAAGCCGACAGTAGAAAAATTATTAGAAAATTTCTTCGATCAAAACCCTCAATTATTTTTGATTGACATGTCTATCTCAGAAGATAACAAAATAATGGTGGTGATTGATGGTGACCAGGGTGTTACTGTGGAAGATTGTGTTAATGCCAGTAGGGCAGTTGAACATAATTTGGACCGTGAGGAAGAGGACTTTTCATTAGAGGTGTCTTCGGCTGGAGCTACTGCTCCATTGGTTAACCCTAGACAATATGCAAAAAACATTGGCAGGGAGTTAGCGATTAAGACGAATGAAGGAGGGCAATTTGAGGGTAAATTAGCTGAGGCTAATGATGAGAACATAACTATTCAGTGGAAGGTTAGGGAGCCTAAACCGGTAGGAAAGGGAAAGGTAACTGTTAAAAAGGAAGCTGTAATAGGATTACAAGATATAAAGGAAGCAAAAGTTATGATAAAATTTTAATTCAAAAGGAGAATGGAAAATCTTGCATTAATAGAATCTTTTTCAGAGTTTAAGGACGATAAGCTAATAGATCGTGTGACCTTGATGGCTATTTTAGAGGATGTTTTTAGAAATGCTTTGAAAAAGAAATTTGGAGATGATGATAATTTTGATATCATTATTAATCCAGATAAGGGAGATTTGGAAATTTGGAGAAACCGAATTGTAGTTGCTGATGGAGATGTTGAAGATCCAAATCAAGAAATTTCATTGTCTGAGGCAAGAAAAATTGAGCCCGATTTTGAAGTTGGCGAAGATGTGTCAGAAGAGGTGAAACTAATAGATCTTGGAAGAAGAGCAATTTTGGCGTTAAGACAGAATTTGATTTCCAAGATTCACGAGCATGATAACACCAATATCTATAAACAATTTAAAGATTTAATTGGTGAAATTTATACGGCAGAAGTGCACCATATTCGTCATAGAGCCGTAATTTTGTTGGATGATGAAGGAAATGAGATTATATTGCCAAAGGAAAAGCAGATTCCTTCTGACTTTTTTAGAAAAGGAGACAATGTAAGAGGTGTTATTGAAAATGTAGAATTGAAAGGAAGCAAACCTTCAATCATCATGTCGAGAACATCACCTTTGTTCTTAGAAAAATTGTTTGAACAAGAAATTCCAGAGGTGTTTGATGGTTTGATTACCATCAAGAACGTGGTTCGTATCCCAGGAGAAAAAGCAAAAGTGGCAGTAGATTCTTATGATGATAGAATCGACCCTGTTGGAGCATGTGTGGGAATGAAAGGTTCAAGAATTCACGGTATTGTACGTGAATTAGGAAATGAGAATATTGATGTTATCAACTACACAAATAATGTTCAATTGTATATTACACGAGCATTAAGTCCTGCTAGAGTTACTTCTATAAAAGTTGATGAGGAAAATAAACGTGCTGAAGCAGTACTGAAACCTGAAGAGGTAAGTAAGGCGATTGGTAGAGGAGGACATAACATTAGATTGGCCGGTCAATTGACAGGTTATGAAATTGATGTGTTTAGAGAAGGAGCTGAGGAAGATGTTGAATTAGCTGAATTCTCTGATGAAATAGATAGCTGGATTATAGAAGAATTTAGCAAGGTTGGTTTAGATACCGCCAAAAGTATTTTAGAACTGGATATCTCAGATTTAGTTAAG
Source organism: Mangrovimonas futianensis (assembly GCF_021245805.1). Classification (NCBI taxonomy): domain Bacteria; kingdom Pseudomonadati; phylum Bacteroidota; class Flavobacteriia; order Flavobacteriales; family Flavobacteriaceae; genus Mangrovimonas; species Mangrovimonas futianensis. The sequence continues at coordinate 208,824 of NZ_JAJJNF010000004.1, read as the reverse complement.
AGAACAGATTTAGAAGAAGAAACAATTAAAGAGGTCATCGCAATCTTAAGAGAAGAATTCGAGGACTAAAAAACAAACAATAGGTTTAAAGGCAATTTATGGCTGGAACGATCAGATTAAACAAAGTATTAAGGGAGTTGAATATCTCTATTGACAGAGCTGTGGAATACTTGGATTCCAAAGGCATCAATATTGATAAAAGTCCTAATACTAAAATCACTGAAGACATTTACGAAGTTTTGTCAGACGAGTTTCAAACGGATGCAGACAAAAAAGTTGCGTCCCAAGAAGTAAGTGAGGCAAAACAAAAGGAAAAGGAAGAGCTTAGGCTGCAGCGAGAGCGTGAACTTCAGAAGCAAGAGGAAGAAAGAGCTAAAAGAGAGGCGGAAGAGCAAGAGAAAATCGTGAAGGCGAAATCTACCCTTACTGGTCCGAAAACGGTTGGTAAAATTGATCTAGAACCTAAGAAAAAGGAAGAAAAGGCTCCTGAGAAAGAAGAGGTCAAGGAAGAAGAAACTCCGGTTGTTGAACCAGTAAAAGAGGAAGAAAAACCTCAAGAAACTCCGGTTGCTAAGGAAGAAATTAAGCCAGAGCCTGCCCCAGTTAAAAAGGAGGAGCCTGTAAAAGAAGCCGCTCCTAAACAAGAGGTTAAAAAACCAGAGGAGGCTCCCGTTAAAAAGGTGGAAGTCGAGCTAGATGAAAATGGCGATCCGAAACCTGAAAAATTGAAGACCCAATACAAAAAACTTTCTGGACCTAATATCACTGGTGAGAAAATTGACTTGTCTCAATTCAACAAGCCAAAGAAAAAGAAAGAGGTCAAAAAGGATGATGATAAAAAGGCTGGTGATAATTCAGCTAGAAAGAAAAGAAGGAGAATCAGTAAAGGTGGTGTTGGTGTAGACAATAGACAAGGCGGAGATAGAAATAACGACAGATTCAAAGGGAAACCTAAACCAGGAGGTAAAGGAAAACGCCCAATCTTGAAAGAAGAGCCTAGTGAAGAAGAAGTATCAAAGCAAATTAGAGAGACTTTAGAGAAACTTCAAGGTAAATCCTCTAAAGGTAAAGGAGCCAAGTATCGTAGAGAGAAAAGAGAGCAACATAGAGAGCAGACTGAAAAAGAATTACGTGCAGAAGCAGCAGAAAGCAAAAAGCTTAAAGTAACAGAGTTTGTTACAGCAAGTGAAGTAGCAACTATGATGGATGTTCCTGTAACTAAAATTATTTCAGCATGTATGTCTTTAGGTATGATGGTTACCATGAACCAAAGACTGGATGCAGAAACTCTTTCAATTGTTGCCGAAGAATTCGGTTATGAAGTAGAATTTGTAACTGCCGATATTGAGGAATCTTTTGAAGAGGTACAAGACAAACCAGAAGATTTAAAACACAGAGCTCCTATTGTTACGGTGATGGGACACGTAGATCACGGTAAAACATCATTATTGGATTATGTTCGTGAAGAAAATGTGATTGCTGGTGAATCTGGAGGAATTACGCAGCACATTGGTGCTTATGGGGTGAGCTTAGAAGATGGTCAAAAAATCACTTTCTTAGATACACCAGGTCACGAGGCCTTTACAGCGATGCGTGCTCGTGGTGCTCAAGTTACCGATATTGCTATTATTGTGGTTGCAGCTGATGATGACATCATGCCGCAAACTAAAGAGGCCATTGCCCATGCTCAGGCAGCGGGAGTGCCTATTATTTTTGCAATCAACAAAATTGATAAACCAACAGCAAATCCGGACAAGATTAAAGAAGGGTTGGCTAATATGAACCTATTGGTTGAAGATTGGGGTGGAAAAATTCAATCCCAAGATATTTCTGCTAAAACAGGGGAAGGTGTTGCTGAACTATTAGAAAAAGTATTGTTAGAAGCCGAACTATTGGAACTTCAAGCAAATCCTGATAAAAATGCTACTGGAACTATTGTAGAAGCATTCCTGGACAAAGGAAGGGGTTATGTAGCTACTATTCTAGTGCTTTCAGGAACTTTGAGAATAGGCGATTATGTTCTAGCTGGTAAACACAGTGGTAAGGTAAAAGCAATGCATGATGAAAGAGGTAATGATGTGTTTGAAGCAGGACCTGCGACTCCAGTATCTATTCTTGGGTTGGATGGTGCTCCTCAGGCAGGAGATAAATTCAATGTCTTTGATGATGAAAGAGAAGCCAAGTCTATTGCTGCAAAACGTACCCAATTACAACGTGAGCAATCTGTAAGAACACAACGTCATATCACTCTTGACGAAATTGGAAGACGTATTGCTTTAGGTGACTTTAAAGAACTTAATATTATCCTTAAAGGGGATGTGGATGGTTCCGTAGAAGCCTTAACAGATTCATTCCAAAAACTTTCAACTGAAGAAATTCAAGTAAATATTATCCATAAAGGTGTTGGTGCCATTACCGAAAGTGATGTGCTATTAGCTTCTGCTTCTGATGCGATTATCATCGGGTTCAATGTAAGACCTATGGGTAACGCTAGACAGATAGCCGATAAGGAAGAAATCGACATCAGAACATATTCTATCATCTATGACGCCATTAACGATTTGAAGGATGCGATGGAAGGTATGTTATCTCCAGAGCTGAAAGAAGAGGTTACGGGTACAGCTGAAATAAGAGAAACGTTTAAGATTTCTAAGGTTGGAACCATTGCAGGATGTATGGTTACTAGCGGTAAAATATATAGAAATTCAGGAGTTAGACTTATTAGAGATGGTGTGGTAATCTACACTGGAGAATTGACTTCATTGAAACGATTTAAGGATGACGTTAAGGAAGTTTCTAAAGGATACGATTGTGGTATGCAGGTGAAAAATTATAACGACATTCAGGAAGGTGATATTATCGAAGCTTTCCAAGAAGTGGAAGTAAAAAAGAAACTTAAATAAAGTTCCATAAAATTAAAAAGGGCGGTTGAAAAACCGCCCTTTTTTTATGCCTTATTAGGATCTCCTTTTGGGTTTGAATATAAATGCCGCAGGAAATTCTTTTTTTATTGTAGCAAGAGCTTTATCTGCTTCCAAGCGGCTTCTAAAGTTTCCAACACGCACCTTATAATTAGGTGTCTCAAAATCCATTTTACACGACCAACTTTCGTATTTTTTCTTGAATTCCGTAACTGATTTTTCAGCACCACTTAAATTTCCAGAAAAAATTTGAATTTTATATCGATCTGAATACTCATTAGAGGCATTTACCTCTTTTTTTATGGCTAATAGCTGATCTATTTTTTTATCCTGATTGATTTCGACCTGTCCCGATTGCGAAAATCCAGTGCCCATACAAATAACAGTAATCAAGATACTTAGATTCAATTTGATTTGATTTGGTTTCAACATAAGCGAATTTATTTAATACAAATGTATGTCTTAATAAACAATATTGAATAAATTTTATTATTTAGAATTTCTCTAAATTAGTGTTTAACACTTCTGTAACATTTTTAGAATGGACTTTAAATGTTACTTTTGTCCGAGATTTTATAACTGTATTTTTTTATTACCATTAATGAAAAAATCGTACCAGAGTTTAGAAGTTAATTCAACCAATAATATGAAACAGGTGACTCACCGTAGATTAAGCAGGAGGTTTCTTCATGCCAGCTTGATATTTTTATTGACGATTTCAACATCCCTTTTGGCGCAAGAAGGCGATCCAGCAAAAGGGAAGCAACTATTTAATGCCAATTGTGCCGCTTGTCATAAGCTTGACAAGAAAATGACTGGTCCTGCCTTACGTAAGGTGGAACAGCGTTTGGCTGATGAGCAAGGTTTGGACAGAACCTGGCTTTACGATTGGATTCATAATAGTCCAGGAGTAATTAGTTCTGGAGATGCTTATGGAAAGAAAATTTATGATGAGTATGCTGGAGCGGCTATGACGCCATTCCCGCAATTATCAGAAAAAGATATTGATGATATTTTGGCTTATACGGCTGAAGAGCCAGCTGCTCCTGCCAATGATCAAACAGCACAAGTAGGAGTTGCTCAAGGTTCTGGTGATTCTGGAACTTCAAACCAATTAATACTTGGTGCTTTAGCTATCTTATTTGCTTTATTGGCTTTTGCTTTAATCCTTGTTAGAAAAACCCTCAACAGGTTTGCTATTGAAAAAGGAGTGGCTTTGCCAGAGCATCAAAAAGGACTTCCGCTTTGGAAGGCATTTGCTCAAAACCAATTTTTGGTTTTGGTAACGGCTATTTTCTTTTTATTAGCTGGAGCCTATTTTGTTTACGGTTATTTAATGCAGGTTGGTGTTGATCAAGGTTATCAACCGGTGCAACCTATTCATTTCTCACATAAAATCCACGCTGGTGACAATGGTGTAGATTGTAAATATTGTCACTCATCTGCGCGTGTTAGTAAGACTTCAGGTATTCCATCATTGAACGTTTGTATGAACTGTCACAAGTCTATTTATGAATACAATGGGGAAACTTCTCCAGAGTACTCTAAAGATTTCTATGATGGAGAAATCAAAAAATTATATGCTGCTGTTGGTTGGAATGATGCCGATCAAAAGTATACTGGGGAAACTCAGCCGGTCAAGTGGGTAAGAATTCACAATCTTCCAGATTTTGCTTACTTCAACCACTCACAACACGTTACCGTTGCTGGATTGGAGTGTCAAACTTGTCACGGCCCAGTTGAAACCATGGAAATCATGTATCAATACTCGCCTTTAACTATGGGGTGGTGTATTAACTGTCACAGAGAAACTAATGTGAAAGTTAAAGACAATGGATATTATGAAAAAATCCATGAGCAGTTATCTAAGAAATATGGAGTAGAGGAGCTTACAGCTGCCCAAATGGGTGGATTAGAATGCGGTAAGTGTCACTATTAATTTTAACTAAGAAGTAATTCAATTTTATCATATGTCATCAAACAAGAAATACTGGAAAAGTGTTGAGGAGCTAAATGATAATAGCTCTATTGTTGAGACGCTAAAACAGAACGAATTTGTTCAGGAGATTCCTACGGATGAGTTTTTAGGAAATAAAGAATCCTTGGAAAGCTCTAAAACAACACGTCGTGATTTCTTAAAATACGTTGGTTTTAGTACGGCTGCAGCTTCTTTGGCTGCCTGTGAAGGGCCAGTAATTAAATCAATTCCTTACGTAGTTCAACCAGAGGAGATTATTCCTGGAAAAGCGAATTACTATGCAACCACTATTGCAGATGGATTTGATTTTGCTAGCGTTTTAGTGAAAACCCGTGAAGGACGTCCAATAAAAATCCTTAATAATAGCTTAGCAACTACTAATGGTGGTGCCAATGCAAGAGTGAATGCATCTGTATTAGGATTGTATGATAGTCTACGTGTGAAGGGCCCTATGAAAGAAGGGAAAGCCATCACTTGGGATGCATTTGATAGTGAAGTAAACCAAAAATTAACTGAAATCAGCAATTCAGGAAAGCAAATAGCATTGTTCACGCAAACATTCGCTAGTCCGTCTACTGAAAAATTGATTGCTGAATTCAAATCAAAATATAATAATGTCAAGCATGTGTCTTATGATTCTGTTAATGAATCAGCGGCACTGGATGCCTTTGAAGCTCAATATGGTGAAAGAGGTTTGGCAGATTATGATTTTTCTAAAGCTAGTACCATTGTATCCTTTGGAGCAGATTTCTTAGGAGACTGGCAAGGTGGTGGTTTTGATTCAGGTTATGCTAAAGGACGTGTTCCAGAACATGGAAAAATGTCTCAGCATTTCCAATTTGAAGCAAACATGTCTTTGACTGGTGCTAACGCTGATAAGCGTGTGCCTTTGACGCCTTCTCAGCAAAAGGTCGCTTTGGCTAAATTATATTCACAAGTTGTTGGAGGTTCTGTTTCTGGTGAATTGCCTAAAGGAGCAGACGAAGCTGTATCTAAAGCGGCAGCAGCACTTAAAAAAGCTGGTAGCAAAGGAGTCGTGGTTACTGGGATTCAAGATAAAAATGCACAAACAGTTGTTTTTGCCATCAATGAATCTTTAGGAAGTAAGGCATTTGACCCAGCTACTCCAATAAAAACAAAACAAGGAAAAACTGAAGAAGTAGCTCAATTGATCTCAGATATGAAATCTGGGAGAGTGGGAGCTATCATCATGAGTGGTGTTAACCCAATGTATACCTTACCAAATGCTTCAGAATTTGCTGAAGGTTTAGGTAATGTTGAATTATCGGTTGCCTTCTCAATGAAAGAAGATGAAACTTCTTCAAAAGTACAATATATCGCAGCGGCACCTCATTATTTGGAAGCATGGGGTGATGTGGAGTTTAAAAAAGGACATTTTGCCTTAACACAACCAACCATTCGTCCGTTGTTTGACACTAGACAGTTTCAGGAAGCTTTATTAAAGTGGAATGGAAATGCAACAAAATTACATACCTATATTAAGGAGACTTGGGGAGGCGGACTATTAGGTGGTGCTTCATTTAACCAAGCGCTTCATGATGGTGTTTTTGTTGCTGGTGGATTGGTATCTGGTCCTGCTGGAACAGGTTCATACCATACTGAAGAAACTACAACTACCTCACTTAAGGATAAGAAGGAAAGAACTAAAGTAGGAGAAATTATCCATGATGCGGCTGTAGGGGTTGGTTTAGCTAAGGAAAATCAAGACGAATACGTTACTTCTACATCAACTAAAACTGTTAGTGATGGTGAAGGTAGTGCTTCGACTACTACTGCAATTTCTGCAGGAGCTGCAGCTAAGGCACTGGCAAATGCTTCAAGTCAAGGACTTGAATTAACCTTATATACCAAAACAGGTATGGGTGATGGGCAACAAGCTAATAACCCTTGGTTACAAGAATTCCCTGATCCAATTTCACGTGTGTCTTGGGATAACTATTTGACAGTTTCTAGAACTGATGCTGAGAAGTTAGGTTTGATGAATAAACACGTTTCAAACGGTGCGCTTAACGGAAGTTATGCCGATGTTACTGTAAACGGTGTGACTGTTAAAAATGTACCTGTTTTAATTCAACCAGGTCAAGCAAATGGTTCTGTTGGATTGTCTTTTGGTTACGGTAGAACTGCCGGATTAAAGGATGAAATGAAGACAGGAGTTAATGCTTACCCATTATACCAAAACTTTGACTCAGTTCAATCTGTAACTGTTTCTGCTGCGGCAGGTGAGCATGAATTTGCTTGTGTTCAGTTGCACAACACCTTAATGGGTCGTGGTGACATCGTGAAAGAAACAACTTTAGAAATCTTCAATACCAAGGATAAACATCATTGGAATGAAGTGCCTCAAGTATCTTTAAACCACGTTGAAACCCCTGTAACCGATCCCAAAGTTGATTTATGGGATGAGTTTGATCGCTCAATCGGTCACCATTTCAACTTATCAATTGACTTGAATGCCTGTACAGGTTGTGGAGCTTGTGTGATTGCATGTCATGCAGAAAACAACGTGCCAGTAGTAGGTAAATCAGAAGTACGTCGTAGCCGTGATATGCATTGGTTACGTGTAGATAGATATTACTCTTCAGAAGAATCATTTGCTGGAGATAATGACAAGAAAGATAACATTTCAGGATTAGGAAGTTCATTAAGTGAGTTTGGGGAGATGGAACATGCATCTGACAATCCACAAGTAGCTTTCCAACCAGTAATGTGTCAGCACTGTAATCACGCACCATGTGAAACTGTTTGTCCAGTAGCGGCAACTTCTCACGGACGTCAAGGTCAAAACCACATGGCTTATAACCGTTGTGTAGGTACAAGATATTGTGCTAACAACTGTCCTTATAAAGTGCGTCGTTTCAACTGGTTCTTATATAGCAATAATGACGAGTTTGATTACCACATGAATGATGATTTAGGTCGTATGGTTCTTAACCCAGATGTGGTTGTACGTTCTCGTGGTGTGATGGAAAAATGTTCTATGTGTATCCAAATGACTCAAAAGACAATTTTGGATGCAAAACGTGATGGACGTCCGGTAAAAGACGGTGAATTCCAAACAGCTTGTTCTGCTGCTTGTAGTAGTGGAGCAATGGTATTTGGAGATATCAACGATAAGGAAAGTAAGGTGGCACACCTGAAAGAAGATAATCGTATGTATCATTTACTTGAGCATGTTGGTACTAAACCAAATGTGATTTATCAAGTGAAAGTGAGAAATACAACTGAAGCATAAATTAACGAAGAAACAATTATAAATTAATTATGGCGTCTCATTACGAAGCACCTATTAGAAGACCTTTAGTTACGGGCGAAAAATCATACCACGATGTTACTGTGGATGTGGCAAGACCTATTGAAGGTAAAGCAAACAAGCAGTGGTGGATTGTATTTAGTATTTCACTAGTAGCTTTTCTTTGGGGATTAGGATGTATCATTTACACCATATCTACCGGTATTGGAACTTGGGGTTTAAATAAAACCGTTGGTTGGGCCTGGGATATCACCAACTTCGTTTGGTGGGTAGGTATTGGTCACGCAGGTACCTTGATTTCTGCAGTACTTTTATTATTCCGCCAAAAGTGGAGAATGGCAATTAACCGTTCTGCAGAAGCAATGACCATCTTCTCTGTAGTACAAGCAGGTTTGTTCCCTGTAATACACATGGGTCGTCCTTGGTTAGGATATTGGGTATTACCAATTCCGAATCAGTTTGGTTCTTTATGGGTGAACTTTAACTCCCCATTACTTTGGGACGTATTTGCGATTTCTACATACTTATCGGTATCATTGGTATTCTGGTGGACTGGTTTGCTTCCTGATTTCGCGATGATTCGTGATAGAGCTGTTAGACCGTTCCAAAAGAAAATTTACTCTTTAGTAAGTTTCGGTTGGTCTGGTAGAGCAAAAGATTGGCAACGTTTTGAAGAAGTATCTTTGGTATTAGCCGGTTTGGCAACACCACTTGTACTTTCTGTACACACCATTGTATCCTTTGACTTTGCTACTTCGGTAATTCCGGGATGGCATACAACTATCTTCCCACCATATTTCGTAGCGGGAGCGATTTTCTCAGGATTCGCGATGGTAAACACCCTTCTTATTATTATGAGAAAGGTTTGCAACCTAGAAGACTATATTACTGTGCAACACATCGAATTGATGAATATCGTAATCATGATTACGGGATCTATCGTAGGTGTGGCATATATTACTGAGTTATTCATTGCTTGGTATTCTGGAGTAGAGTATGAACAATATGCTTTCTTGAATAGAGCAACAGGACCTTACTGGTGGGCTTACTGGTCTATGATGACTTGTAACGTGTTCTCACCTCAGTTTATGTGGTTCAAGAAATTAAGAACAAGTATTATGTTCTCTTTCTTTATCTCTATTGTTGTAAACATCGGGATGTGGTTTGAGCGTTTTGTAATTATTGTGACTTCATTGCACAGAGATTACTTACCATCTTCTTGGACGATGTTCTCTCCAACCTTTGTTGATATTGGAATTTTCATTGGTACAATTGGTTTCTTCTTCGTATTGTTCCTATTGTATTCAAGAACCTTCCCTGTTATCGCTCAGGCAGAAGTAAAAACGATTTTGAAATCTTCAGGACAACGATATAAGAGAATTAGAGAAGCTGGTGAAAGTTTAGTTGGAACTGGTGCGGATGAAAGAACATCTGTTTATAAGTTACCACAAGAGACTGCAGAATCTCATCTTACAGTGGCACATGCTGAAAAGGTAGATAGTCTATTGGCAAGTGTTGGTAAATTTGACCCAACTACGGAAGCTGCAGATGATTTGAAGAGAATTAATGGAGTTGGTCCAAAAATGGAAGAAGCTCTAAATAGTATTGGAATCTACACTTTTTTACAAGTGAGTAGAATGACAAAAAGAGAATATGATTTAATTGATGAGATCACTGGCTTATTCCCTGGAAGAGCAGAAAGAGATGATTGGTCTGGTCAAGCAAAACAACTAATAAACTAATCTTAGGCAATGGAAGCATCAAAAGTTATACACGCTATATATAACGACGACGATATCTTGATGTCTGCTGTTAAAAAAGTTAAGGCAGAGAAGTATCACATCGAAGAGATTTATACGCCATTCCCAGTACACGGGTTAGATAAAGCCATGGGATTAGCACCTACAAGAATTGCAATTGCATCATTCTTATACGGATGTGTTGGTTTAACAGTGGCCATTACCATGATGAATTTTATTATGATTCAAGATTGGCCTCAAAATATTGGTGGTAAACCAAGTTTTAGTTTTATTGAAAACATGCCTGCATTTGTACCTATTATGTTTGAGCTTACTGTATTTTTTGCAGCTCACTTAATGGTAATCACTTTCTATTTAAGAAGTAAAATGTGGCCATTTAAAAACGCTGAGAATCCAGATCCTAGAACTACAGATGATCATTTCCTAATGGAAGTGGCTTTATCTGGAAACGAGAAATCATTAACAGATCTTTTGAGTGAAACTGGAGCAGTTGAAATCAAAGTAATTGAAAAAGAAGCGCACTAATATATTATGAAGAGCTTATTTAAAATAACGGTTATAGCAACAGTTTTATTAACGGTTGTAGCATGTAAGAAAGATTCTAGACCTAATTTCCAGTTTATGCCTAATATGTATGAGCCGGTAGGTTATGAGCCTTATATGGAATCTGAGGCTTTTTCTAATGGTGTAGAAGCGCAATTACCCGCAGAAGGTAGTGTGGCTAGAGGACATATACCTTTTGATATAGAAGGTTCTACTGAAGGGTATGACTTAGCGAAAGCTACTTTGAAAAGCCCATTGGATTCTACCATGGTTGATCTTAATAGAGGTAAGGAGCTTTATAATGTTTACTGTGGTATTTGTCATGGAACAAAAGGTGACGGACAAGGTAATTTGGTAAAGCGTGAAAAAATACTTGGGATACCAAGTTATGATGACGCGGGTAGAGCTATCAATGAGGGTAGTGTTTATCACACCATTTATTACGGTAAAAATGCCATGGGTTCTTATGCTAATCAGTTGAACGAAGAAGAACGTTGGCAAGTAGTAGCTTATGTATTAGACCTAAAAGCTAACTTAGAAAAATAAGAAAGAATAAGATTATTTTATAGATATGTACACAATCTCAAGTAAAATAAAGATATTTTCTATAGCCTTAATTATTTTAGGCCTAATAGGTGTAGGAATTGGTTTTATGACTTCCCACAAATCTTTTGAAGAAGTAGAAACCATGCTTGCAGAAGAAGCAGCACATCATGGAGGTGGTCATAGTGAAGAAGCTACTCATGAAGTTGCTTCTCATGATACCCATGAAGTTGATGCTCATGCTGAAACAGCAGCACATGGGGAAACAGCAGGTGAACACCAAGTAGACGAACATAAAGCACATGTTGAACACGTGCAACATCAAATATCAAACAGACCTTGGTCTGCACTGTATGTAGGAGCCTTCTTTTTCTTTATGATAGGTTTAGGGGTTTTAGCTTTTTACGCGATTCAGTTTGCGGCACAAGCAGGTTGGTCTCCCGTATTGTTTAGAGTGATGGAAGGAATTACTTCATATGTACTTCCTGGAGGGATCATTGTATTATTGATTGCAATTGCATCGGGAACTATAGGGCATTATAACATATTTGTTTGGATGGATCCAGATGTAGTGGCACATGATAAATTAATCCAAGGGAAATCAGGTTGGTTAAACCTTCCTATGTTTGCTGTAAGAGGATTTATTTTCTTGGCTGGTTGGTCACTTTACCGTCATTTTGCAAGAAAATTTACCATTGCACAAGACAACGCAACGGATGATAGTTATTTCAAAAAGACTTTTAGAATCTCAGCTGGATTTTTAGTGTTCTTTATTTACACAGAATCTATGATGTCTTGGGATTGGATTATGAGTGTTGATCCGCACTGGTTTAGTACATTGTTTGGATGGTACGTTTTCGCTAGTATGTTTGTAAGCGGAATTACTGTAATTGCTTTAATTACGATGTATTTGAAATCAAGAGGATACTTAGAGCAAGTAAATGACAGCCATTTACATGACTTGGCTAAATTTATGTTTGGTATCTCCATTTTTTGGACCTACCTATGGTTCTCACAATTTATGTTGATTTGGTATTCAAACATACCAGAAGAGGTTACCTATTTTGTAACTAGAATTGAAGATTATAAATTACCATTCTTTGGAATGTTGGTTATGAACTTTATATTCCCATTATTGGTATTAATGAACAGCGATTACAAACGTATTCCTTGGTTTGTAGTTATGGCTGGTCTTATTATCCTAGCGGGTCACTATATTGATGTATTTAACATGATTATGCCTGCAACTGTTGGTGATAGATGGTTTATCGGTATCCCAGAAATTGGAGCAGTTATGTTATTTGGTGGTTTATTCTTGTTTATTGTGTTTACCGCACTTACCAAGGCGCCACTAGTAGTTAAAAGAAATCCATTCATTAAGGAAAGTGAACATTTCCATTATTAAAATTAATTAAAGAAGAGAAAAGACAATGACAGCTTTTTTTACGATCATAATTCTGGTTTTTATAGGAGTTGCGATTTGGCAAATGGTAAAAATCTTTGATTTAGCTCAAGTAGGAGCTTCCAATAGCCAAGTAGCAACAGATAAGGATAATAAATTGAATGGATATTTGATGCTAGCCTTTTTGGCCTTCATCTACTTAATCACTATTGTAAGTGTGGTGAAGTGGGGTGATTTGCCTTTGCTATCAAATTCTGCTTCAGAACACGGACCTCAAATTGATAACTTGATGGTTATATCATTGGTCATCATTTTTGCAGTTCAAATTTTAACCCAATTTTTACTTCACTGGTTTGCATTCAAATACAAGGGTGAAAAGGGAAGAAAAGCTTTGTTCTATGCTGATAACAATACATTGGAAGCTATTTGGACCATTATTCCTGTAATCACATTGGCTGGTCTAATCATTTACGGTTTGTTTACTTGGAATAGTATCATGAATGTAAGTGAAGATGAAGATCCATTGGTTATTGAGTTATATGCTCAACAATTTAACTGGACTGCTAGATATGGTGGTGCAGACAATACCTTAGGTAAAGCTAACGTAAGATTAATTGATATCGATAAGGCCAACGTACTTGGTGTGGACGAAGCTGACCCGAATGCACAAGATGATATTATTGTCAAAGAATTGCATTTACCAAAAGGGCGTAAAGTTTTATTCAAAATGAGATCACAGGATGTTTTACACTCAGCTTATATGCCTCACTTTAGAGCTCAAATGAACTGTGTACCTGGTATGATTACTCAGTTTGCTTTTACACCTACTGTGACTACTGCAGAAATGAGACAAAATCAAGATATCATTGAAAAAGTAGAGCATATCAATGAAATTAGAGTTGAGAACAGCAAAGAATTGGTTGCTAATGGCGAAGAAGCTTTAGAAAGATATGAATTTGATTATCTTTTATTATGTAACAAAATTTGCGGGAAGTCTCATTACAACATGCAAATGAAAATTGTAGTTGAAACTGAGGAGGAATTCCAAGCTTGGTTAAAAGAACAAAAAGAGTTTAAAGATTCTTTAAATAAGTAATAAGGTTTTAAAAAGTATATAGAAAGTAGATTATGTCAACACACGCAGATACTCACGCTCACGACGATCATGGACATCATCATAAAGAGACATTTGTAACCAAATACATCTTTAGTCAAGACCACAAGATGATTGCTAAGCAGTATCTTATTACAGGTACTATCATGGGAGTTGTCGGGATTATTATGTCCTTGTTATTTCGTATGCAAATTGCCTGGCCAGAAGAACCAAATGTGATTTTTGAGGCTCTTTTGGGCAAATGGGCTCCAGAAGGAGTTATGGATGCTGATATCTATTTGGCATTGGTTACCATTCACGGTACGATCATGGTATTCTTCGTTCTAACAGCTGGTTTGAGTGGTACGTTTAGTAACCTTTTAATTCCATTGCAAATTGGTGCTCGTGATATGGCATCAGGTTTCTTAAACATGGTTTCATACTGGTTGTTTTTCTTATCAAGTGTGATCATGGTTATTTCTCTGTTTGTTCAAACAGGACCTGCTGCTGCTGGTTGGACCATTTATCCTCCATTAAGTGCATTACCTTTAGCGCAACCAGGTTCTGGTGCCGGTATGACATTGTGGTTGGTATCTATGGCCATCTTTATTGCATCTTCTTTGTTAGGATCATTGAACTATATCGTAACGGTGATTAACTTAAGAACTAAAGGGATGTCAATGACTAGATTACCATTGACAATCTGGGCATTCTTTGTAACGGCTATCATTGGGGTAGTTTCATTCCCAGTATTATTGTCAGCTGCGTTATTGTTAATCATGGATAGAAGTTTTGGTACTTCATTCTTTTTATCAGATATTTTTATTCAAGGAGAGGTTTTACATTATCAAGGTGGTTCTCCAGTTTTATTTGAACATTTATTCTGGTTCTTAGGGCACCCTGAGGTATATATTGTATTACTTCCAGCTTTGGGTATTACATCTGAAATTATTGCTACAAACTCTAGAAAACCAATCTTTGGTTATAGAGCGATGGTAGCGTCTATTTTAGCTATTGCATTTTTATCAACTATTGTATGGGGGCACCATATGTTCGTTTCGGGTATGAATCCATTCTTAGGATCTGTATTTACCTTTACGACTTTATTGATTGCTATTCCATCTGCAGTAAAAGCATTTAACTATATAACGACCTTGTGGAAAGGTAATCTTCAGTTGAATCCAGCTATGTTATTTTCGATTGGTTTGGTTTCAACCTTTATCACTGGTGGTTTAACAGGTATCATTTTAGGAGATAGTGCCTTAGATATCAATGTACACGATACGTATTTTGTTGTTGCTCACTTCCACTTAGTAATGGGTATTTCTGCACTTTATGGAATGTTTGCTGGTATTTACCACTGGTATCCTAAAATGTTTGGTAGAATGCTTAATAAAAACTTAGGTTATATTCACTTCTGGGTGACGGCTATCTGTGCTTATGGGGTATTCTTCCCGATGCACTTTATTGGAATGGCTGGTTTACCAAGACGTTATTATACAAATTCCAACTTCCCATTGTTTGATGATTTAGCAAATGTGAATGTAGTTATTACTGTGTTTGCTTTAGTTGGAGCAGCATTCCAATTGGTTTTCCTTTACAACTTCTTTTCAAGTATTTTCTTTGGAAAGAAAGCAGAACAAAACCCATGGAAATCGAATACTTTGGAATGGACTACTCCAGTAGAACATATCCACGGAAACTGGCCAGGGGCCATTCCTCATGTTCACCGTTGGGCTTATGACTATAGCAAGCCTGGACACGAGGCAGACTTTGTGCCACAAAACATTCCTCTTATGGAGGGGGAAGAAGAATTACAACACTAATATTCTTTATAATATAAACACAAAAAGCCTTTCAGACTCTGAAAGGCTTTTTGTTATCTTTGTGATGTATGAACGAAAATCTAAACCCATCAAATGATCACTTTTCTCCAGAGGAACTGGATGTTGAAAAGAAGTTAAGACCCTTGTCTTTTGATGATTTTACTGGGCAGGATCAAGTTCTGGAGAATCTTCATGTGTTTGTCAAGGCAGCCAACCTTAGAAATGAAGCCTTAGACCATACGCTTTTTCATGGCCCTCCAGGCCTCGGAAAAACAACTTTAGCTCATATATTAGCCAACGAACTAAATGTGGGTATCAAAGTGACGTCAGGTCCTGTTTTAGACAAGCCAGGTGACCTTGCTGGTCTATTAACCAATTTGGATGAAAGAGATGTATTGTTCATTGATGAAATACATCGGTTAAGCCCCATTGTTGAGGAATATCTTTATTCCGCCATGGAGGATTATAAGATAGACATTATGATTGAATCAGGGCCCAATGCCAGGACGGTTCAAATCAATTTAAATCCTTTTACCTTAGTTGGTGCTACTACAAGGTCTGGATTACTTACCTCACCCATGCGAGCTAGATTTGGGATTAGTAGTAGATTGGAGTATTATAAAACGGAATTACTTACAGATATTATTCAAAGAAGTGCCGCCATTTTAAAGGTGCCTATTTCCATGGAAGCGGCTATTGAAATTGCTGGA
Organism: Mangrovimonas futianensis; assembly: GCF_021245805.1. NCBI lineage: Bacteria > Pseudomonadati > Bacteroidota > Flavobacteriia > Flavobacteriales > Flavobacteriaceae > Mangrovimonas > Mangrovimonas futianensis. The sequence goes on along the minus strand of NZ_JAJJNF010000004.1, from coordinate 192,774 downwards.
AGAAGTAGGGGGACACCTAGGATTGCCAATGCACTTTTACGTAGGGTTAGAGATTTTGCCCAGATAAAAGGTAATGGTTCTATAGACATAAAAATTGCCAAGTTTTCTTTGGAAGCACTTAATGTAGATGCTCATGGTCTGGATGAGATGGACAATAAAATTTTGACCACCATTATTGACAAGTTCAAAGGTGGGCCAGTAGGTATCACCACCTTGGCAACCGCGGTATCTGAAAGTGGCGAAACGATAGAGGAAGTCTACGAACCGTTTCTTATTCAACAAGGTTTTATTATTAGAACTCCAAGAGGTCGTGAAGTCACAGAAAAGGCCTACCATCATTTAGGAAGAACCAAAGGAGGCTTTCAAGGAGGCCTTTTTTAAGTACTCAAGAGCTAGTTTCTTTATTCTGTTTACAAAGTCCTCCAAGGAATATCTTCGTATTGGAAATCGCTTCTATTGGATTTAAATTCGTATCTTTAAATCTATTCCTTGATTTACCATCCCTTTGAACCTCCAAACAATTTGTACTATGCCATTATACATGGATTATCACAAGTTTCCAAGTATAACCATTGAAGAGGTTAAACAGGCTCATATGGCCGATAAGAAAACACAGGATAAATATGGCGTGGTTTACCACCAGTTTTGGGTCAATGAAAAGGAAGGAACCATTTTTTGTTTGATTGAAGGACCAAATCCCGAAGCTTGTGTTCAAGTTCATAGAGAGGCACATGGAGACGTAGCTTGCAACATCATTGAAGTAGAACCAGGAATATTGGATTTAATCTTAGGTAATTCTAATAACATTAACCATGGTTTAGTGTATCAGAATTCTGGGGAAGTAGATACAGGGTTTAGATATATTATGATTGTGGATGCCGTTGTTAAAACCAATCAAAAGCATATTCAAGATATTTCTTTATTTGAATTCACAAATTTCCCGAAGCGTAAGGCTTTAAGTATTGTTGAAAATTTTGGAGGACGTGAAATCAAAAATGATTTTGATGATGTTTTAATTTTTGTTTTTTCTGATGATTTAATGGCGTTGCATTGCGCCATCAATATCCAAAATACAATTTGTAATCAAGAGCAAGACTATTCTGATTTTGAGGTTCGAATTGGGATAAATGAAGGTCAACCAGTAACGCATAAGGAAGGTTTCTTTGAAGAAGCCATAGATTATGCGAAACATTTAAGTTTATTGGCAGGCCCTAATGGAATAGTTCTTTCCAAATCTTTTCAGAAATTAATAAATGGTAATTCAGAATTTAAAGAAAATTCTAATGTAAAGGTGATCAATCAACGGCAGGAACTTTTTGTGCAACAGTTTTTAAAATATGCTGAAGAGAATATCGCCAAACAAGACCTAAACATTCAAAATATAAGTCAAACCATAGGGGTGTCTAAACCCCAACTCTATAGAAAAATTACAGGTTTAACAGGTAGATCTCCCAATACTTTTATTAGAGATATCAAAATGAAGAAAGCCATGGGGCTTTTAAGAAACAATGATTTAAATGTTTCTCAAGTAGCATTGGAAGTGGGCTACAGCAATCCATCTTATTTTACAAAGTGCTTCCAAGAGAAATATGGTATCTCCCCTTCCAAAGTGATTTAGCTTGATTTTGAATCATTTGTGTTACTATTTGAATTATTAGAGGTGGACTTTTTCTAAGGTTGTAACTAATTTTATTGGTATCGTTTTTAACTTAAAATCAACTTTAAAATGGGACAAGCTATTAATCAATTAGAAGAAAAAATTCAAGGTTCTGTAATTACAAAATCAAGTAAAGAATACCCTGAAGCATGTAAGATCTATAATGCAATGATAGATAAGCATCCAGAGTTTATAGTGCAATGTGAAAGCATAGATGATGTGGTGGATTCTGTCAATTTTGCTAGAAAGAATAATTTAGAAGTGTCCATTAGAAGTGGAGGACACAATGGTGCTGGACTAGCTTTGGTCGAGAATGGATTGGTTATTGATCTATCTAAAATGAAACAATTACAAGTTGATCCTAACACCAAAACAGCATTGGTAGAACCGGGTAATACCCTTGCCGATATAGATGCCGCTACCCATATTCATGGATTGGCTTTGCCAAGTGGTATAATTGGAACCACCGGAATAGGAGGTATTACTCTTGGAGGCGGTTTGGGCTATTTGAGTAGAAAGGGAGGTCTTACCATTGATAACTTATTGGAATGTCAAGTGGTTTTGGCTAATGGAGAGTTAGTAATCGCCAATAAGGATTCCCACCCAGATTTATTTTGGGCATTAAGAGGTGGCGGTGGCAATTTTGGAGTGGTTGTTAGTTTTAAATTCAATTTGATCGAAATAAAGAATGTGTATGCAGGTCCTATGTTTTGGCCTATAGAAATGGCCGAGGAAGCTATTAAATTCTATGACGCTCATACAAAAAACGCTTCCAATGATTTATATGGCTTTTTTGCCTTCTTGACAGTACCACCTGCACCGCCATTTCCAGAACATCTTTGGAATCAAAATGTATGCGGTGTTGTTTGGAATTATACCGGTCCTGAAGAAAATAGGGAAGAAGTTTTTAAACCAATTAGAGCATTTGGGCCTCCTATTTTGGATTTTGTTGGTGAAATTCCAATGACCGCTTTAAATACCATGTTTGATGGTTTATATCCTCCGGGCTTGCAGTGGTATTGGAGAGCTCATTACATCAAGGAACTCACTCCTGAAGCTATTAAGGTTAATATCGAATATGGATCAAATATTCCTACTATGCATTCCACTACCCATCTTTATCCTATTGATGGTGCCTGTCATGAGGTTGGAAATGATGAAACTGCATGGGCTAACCGTGAAGCCAGATGGGCCCAGGTGATTGTAGGTGTTGACCCTGACCCTAATAAGGCAGATGAAGTAACTCATTGGTGTAAAAGTTACTTTGATGCCTTGAAACCTTACGCTATGGGAGGGGCTTATGTTAATTTTATGATGAATGAGGGTCAAGATAGGATTAAAGCTTCCTATAAAAATAACTATGATAGATTAGTTAAGGTTAAAACCAAATATGATCCAAACAACTTTTTTCATATCAATCAGAATATTCAACCAAAATAAGTGATTGTTTAAGTAATAACTTACTTCTACGGTTTTACGCATCATTAAAATCGTACAAAACTGTTATTAGTTTACTAAATTTCTTAGGATAAAGGTTGATTTTTAGTACCTTAAAGAGTATAACCAACAAAACTCATCAAATGCTTAATGTATATGATCTTAAATTGTCTCATCCAGATGTGTTCAAGCAATTCTCTGTAGGTGAAAATTTGATTGTACATTATAAGTGCCCACAAGCAGAGAAACTAGTCGAGTTATACAACCATTTTAATGCCATTTATTTTACATTATCAGGTAAAAAAAGCTTGAATTACCGTGCCAAATCATGGCATTTAACTGATGATGAGGCTTTGTTGGTTACTAGAGGAGCGTATACCCAGGAATTATTTGAAAATATGGACTGGGAAGTATTGGCATTTCATTTCAATGATGATTTTTTAAAAAAAATCTATAGGGAATATCTTCTAAATTTTAAGGTCGAGTCTGACTTGACCTTACCTGATGATCAGATTTTGACCATTCAAATCAATCCCATTATTAAAAGTAGTTTTTATTCTTTACTATCTTATTTTCAAGGTAACGAGGCTCCTTCAGAATATTTATTGGAACTTAAAATTACGGAGCTGCTCATTAACATATTGGCGGATCCCCAAAATAAAGCGATCAGAGCATATTTCAATTTTGTAGATGGCCAACATAAAAGACCCATAAGGCACATTATGGAACGCAATTTTATGTATCATCTAAGTCTTCCTGAATTTGCCAAGTTGGCACAAAGAAGTATAACGGCTTTTAAAAACGATTTTAAAAAATACTATAAAACAACTCCAGGGAAATGGTTAATGGAAAAGAGGTTAACCTATGCAAAGCATCTTTTGGAAACATCGGATAAGAATGTAACAGAGATAGCTTTTGATTCTGGTTTTCAAAATGTATCCCATTTTAGTAAGTCATTCAAGAAGGCATTTGCTATTTCGCCTTCACAACTTCGCAAAAAGGACTAAAGAGACTTTTAGGAATAATTTAATGTCTTCATAGAATATCAAGTCCTTAAAAACTCAATTAATTTTATGCTTGGGTATAAATCCAATTAATTGAGTTTTATCCTGTCTCCTAAAGATTTTAGAGTAATTGATAGTGTTTGAATTGAATACTAATTTTTAAAACTATTAATCATGAAAAAAACAAACTTTTTAATGTTAATATCAGTTGTGTCAATGATACTGATATCTTGTACTTCTGATGAAAAAATAGAAGACACTTTAACTACTGAAACCGCACTTAAACAAAATAGTGAACCGGGAGCTCCAATGCTTTTTGCAACACTCCCAAGTGGTGCCATGGGAAGTACAATTGGTCCTGGAGGTGATTTGTTTGTGACTCAAAGTGGTGCAGCTGGCAGTATTTTACGTATTGATAAAAATACAGGAGAGGTTTCAACCTTTGCAAGTGGATTGCCAGTGTCGCCAGCACCTATAGGAGGTGTGACCGATGTGGTTTTTATAGACGATACGGCTTATGCTTTAGTCACTCTTGTAGGTAGTTTTTTTGGGTCTGACAGTGTCAATGGTATTTACAAAATAACAGGGCCAAATAGTTATGAAGTCGTTGCAGATATTGGTCTTTTTGCTAATAACTACCCTCCAACAACAGATTTCTTTTTACCAGAAGGTTTGCAATTTGCTATAGAAACTTATCAAGGAAGTTTTTTAGTTACAGATGGGCATCATAACAGAGTTTATAGGGTTACTCTAGAAGGCGACATTACCATATTTAAGGTATTTGACAATATTGTGCCAACAGGTTTAGAAGTGAAAGGAAATACGGTGTATATGAGTCAGACTGGACCCGTTCCTCATTTTCCAGAAGATGGTAAAATTGTATCATTTATCTCAGATACTTCAGAAGTTATTGATGTCGCTTCTGGTGCGCCAATGCTTGTTGATGTTGAATATGGCCGAGGTCAAAATTTATTTGGTTTATCACAAGGTTCATGGATAGGAGTGACTGATGGTGATGCTGCCGAACCAGGGACAGGTGCCCTTGTCAGAATTAATGAAGATGGAACGTTAACCACTATCGCCGATGAGTTGGATCGTCCTACATCACTTGAGTTTATACAGAACACGGCTTTTATAGTTACACTTACAGGGGAGGTATGGACAGTAGATAATGTTGCTAGCCCACCTTTTGGGATATAGTCGTAAATATCTATTAAACAAATTGTTTGAATGAATTTGTAAAGTCGGATAAATCTCCGACTTTTTTTGTTGATACAACTTATAAAAGAAAATTAGGTACACCCAAAATAAAAACTAATGGTGTCTTCTAGAAAAACAATTATGTCTTTTAGGAACACTCTGTTTTGAAGATAAATATTAACTTAGGGACCAATTAAAAACCTAATATGTAGTTTAGGTTTTTGATTTTCTTCTCTAAAAGTCATACTAATTAATACAATTCAAATTATTGAAGGAATTTGTTAGATATGAATGGCATAATCAGAAAATTTTGGTTGCATTGGTTTATTTAAAATTTGCCTAAAGAAAACTCTAACCTTTTTAATTTAAACTTTTTTTTATGAAGCTAAGGAAGGAGTTGGAGCAAGTAAAAATTTGACAAAACATTAACTTTAATTCATTTAAAATTAACACTGTTTAAAAGATTTAATAAGTAATTTTAGAAACACTTTCCATCAATAATAAATTATTTGCCGAGAAAAGTTAATGCTTTGATCCATCTAAAAAGCAGACTCAGTAAATACTAATTAATTTCGAGTAAAGAAAATTCTTTAAAGCCCTTCACTAAAGTGAACTTACCAATTTAGGTTATGATTTATTCATTAATCTTAAAATCGATCAGTTATGAAAAAACTATCAATTATTGGTATTAGTTTATTGTTTTTAAGCTTTACCAGCCAGGGAATTGCACAAGTAGAAGGTTTTTACGCGGTGCATTTGACGGAAGCCAATTTTAAACCTGTCAACACCAATTATTTTGAACAGGTATTTGATCAGAATACCTCTTATGATGTCAAACAATTGCAGCGGGAGGTGGCTTTATACGACATTAAAGAATCAGAGGAATTTGATTCAAAGATGGACAGTATGGATGTTCTTTTTAAAGAAAAAGGAGGAGATCACAGTCGGGTTTTAGCAACCTTTGACAATGAAGGTAACATTATTAAGTCTTATGAAAAGCATAACAATGTTTTTCTGCCTAGAGAGGTTCGTAATGCCATTGTAAAAGAATACCAAGGATGGACCTTAGCACAAACAACTTACAAAGTGAATTACTTTAATGATAAAAATGTAGATAAAGCCTACTTTGTAAGAATTGAGAAAGACGGAAAAAGAAAAAACCTTAAAGTGGACTCATCTGGAAGACTATTATAGTTTAAGTTCATCACATGTAACTTATAAAACCGATAGGAAACTGTCGGTTTTTTTATGTTATAAGCCACAATCATGATAAAATTCTAGTTGTTTGCAAAGAAAATTTGCCAGTTGCGGTTGACTTTTATAATGTTGTATAATCTAACCTGTAGAGATTTCCCTTGAATTTAAAATCGAAATATACTGCTCAAATTAAAGCTGAAGCCAAACGCCTTGGATTTTTGGCCTGTGGCATTTCCAAAGCGGGCTTCTTAGAAGATGAAGCTCCAAGGTTGGAAAATTGGCTCAACCAACAAATGCATGGAGAAATGCATTACATGACAAACTATTTTGATAAAAGGTTGGATCCTACAAAATTAGTTGAAGGCTCTAAAAGTGTTATTTCCCTATTGTTGAATTATTATCCTAAAGAAAAGCAAATAGATGGGTCCTATAAGTTGTCTAAATATGCTTATGGTACCGATTATCATTTTGTGATTAAAGAGAAGCTTAAGGAGTTATTGGGTTTTATGCAGACCGAGATAGGAGAGATTGAAGGGAGAGCTTTTGTAGATTCAGCTCCCGTGCTAGACAAGGCTTGGGCTGCAAAAAGTGGTCTGGGATGGATAGGAAAACATAGTAATCTACTTACCCAAAAAGCGGGCTCTTTTTATTTTGTAGCCGAATTGATTGTTGATTTGGAATTAGAGTATGACTCACCCACTACGGACCATTGCGGAACATGTACAGCGTGTATTGATGCTTGTCCTACAGAAGCTATAATTCAACCTTATGTTGTAGATGGTAGTAAATGTATTTCCTATTTAACCATTGAGTTGAAAGACAATCTGCCTTTAGAGTTTAAAGGAAAAATGGATGAATGGATGTTTGGTTGTGATGTGTGTCAGGACGTTTGTCCTTGGAATCGATTTTCAAAACCGCATTCTGAACCTCTATTTAATCCCAACAAAGAGCTTCTTAACATGGATAAAAACGATTGGGAAGAGCTCACAGAGGAAACGTTTAGAAAGGTGTTTCAAAAATCGGCTGTAAAGCGCACCAAATATTCTGGTCTTACTAGAAATATTAGGTTTCTAAAAGAATAGATTTAACTGATACTATTCATACATTTGTATCTTATTAATCCAGTTTTTATGAGCAAGGAAAGAAGACGTAGAGAGGCACTAGTATATCACGCCAAACCTACTCCAGGAAAAATAAAAGTGGTTCCTACCAAAAAATATTCAAGTCAAAGAGATTTATCTCTTGCTTATTCCCCAGGTGTTGCAGAACCATGTTTGGAAATCGAAAAAGACAAAAAGAACGTTTATAAATATACGGCCAAAGGGAATTTGGTTGCGGTGATTTCAAATGGGACGGCAGTCTTAGGTCTAGGAAATATTGGGCCGGAAGCATCTAAACCTGTTATGGAGGGTAAAGGACTGCTTTTCAAAATCTTTGCTGATATTGATGTGTTTGATATAGAAGTGGATACTGAAAATGTGGATGAATTTATTCAAACCGTAAAGCAAATAGCACCCACCTTTGGAGGGATAAATTTGGAAGACATCAAAGCTCCAGAAGCTTTTGAGATAGAACGTCGATTAAAGGAAGAACTGGACATTCCAGTGATGCATGATGATCAGCATGGTACGGCCATCATTTCGGCGGCGGCATTAATCAATGCCTTGGAACTTGCCAATAAAAAAATTGAAGATGTTCAAATAGTTATTAGTGGTGCAGGAGCTGCGGCGATTTCTTGCTCGAGACTTTATCAAGCCTGTGGTGCTAGAACAGAGAACATGGTGATGTTGGACAGTAAAGGGGTTATTAGAAAGGATAGAGACAACTTAACTCCAGAGAAAGAAGAATTCGCCACAGCTAAAGATTTGAACACCCTTGAAGATGCTATGGAAGACGCCGATGTTTTTATCGGACTTTCTACAGCAGATATAGTCTCCCCAGAAATGCTGCTAACGATGGCAAATAACCCTATTGTGTTTGCCATGGCCAATCCAAATCCAGAGATTGACTATGATTTGGCTGTCAAGACCAGAAAGGATATTATTATGGCCACAGGAAGAAGTGACCATCCAAACCAAGTTAATAACGTTTTAGGTTTTCCATTTATCTTTAGAGGCGCTTTAGATGTTAGGGCCACTAAGATCAATGAAGACATGAAGATGGCCGCAGTAAAAGCTTTGGCCAAATTGACAAAAGAACCAGTTCCTGAGCAGGTGAATATAGCTTACGGGGAAACTTACTTAACCTTCGGAAAAGATTATATCATACCAAAACCTTTTGATCCAAGGTTAATTGCCACGGTACCTCCAGCGGTTGCAAAGGCAGCAATGGATAGTGGTGTTGCTACAGAGCCAATTTTAGATTGGGAGAAGTACACAGATTCCTTATTGGAACGTTTTGGGAATGATAACAAACTTGTAAGGTTATTAGTAAATAGAGCCAAATTAAATCCGAAACGAGTAGTCTTTGCTGAAGGTGATCAAATGGATGTTTTAAAGGCAGCTCAAATTGTTCATGATGAAGGAATTGCTATTCCGATTTTATTGGGTAGAAAGGAAACCATTAAAAAATTAATGGAAGAAATAGATTTTGTGGCTGACATAGATATTGTAGATCCTAAATCTGATGAAGAGTTTGAAAGAAAGAATAAATATGCTGAGGCTTATTGGAAAAACCGAAAGCGACGAGGAGTAACCCTTTATTCCGCGGAAAAGAAAATGCGGGAAAGGAATTACTTTGCCGCTATGATGGTGAATACTGGGGATGCTGATGCTTTGATATCTGGATATACTAGTAGCTATCCAAGTGTGGTGAAGCCTATGTTAGAACTAATAGGTTTGGCTGATGGGGTTTCTCGAATTGCTACCACCAATTTGATGATTACCCAAAGAAGAGGCCCCATGTTTTTAAGTGATACGTCTATTAATATTGATCCAACAGCCAAAGACTTGGCCAAAATAGCCCATATGACATCACATGTGGTTAAAATGTTTGGGATTGAGCCGGTTATAGCCATGACGTCTTATTCTAATTTTGGCTCATCAAACCATCCAAGGGCTACCAAGGTTCAGGAAGCTGTATCTTATTTGCATAGGTTTTGTCCAGACATGATTGTTGATGGTGAACTTCAAACGGATTTTGCGTTAAATCATGAAATGCTTCAAGACATTTTTCCATTCTCAAAATTGGCAGGAAAAAAGGTAAACACCCTTATTTTCCCCAGTTTGGAATCCGCGAATATCACTTATAAATTATTAAAAGAACTTAATCAAGCCGATTCCATCGGCCCCATTATGATGGGATTGAGAAAACCAGCTCACATTCTTCAAATGGAGGCTAGTGTAGATGAGATTGTAAACATGACAGCTATTGCTGTAATTGATGCCCAACAAAAGGAAAAACAGGAGGTTAAAGTCAATCCTTGTACATCCTTGTAATGCAAATAATTTTATTACATTTGAGAGGTTAATTAAGTTTTAATGATTACACATATACAAGGCAAACTTGTCGAAAAAAATCCTACCGATGTGGTTATTGATTGTCACGGGGTAGGATATTTGTTAAATATATCCTTGCACACATATTCACAAATTCCAGACCAAGAGAATTTAAAGCTGTATACACATCTTCAAGTGAGGGAAGATTCCCATACATTGTTTGGGTTTTCATCGTTAGCAGAAAGGGAAATTTTTAGATTGCTTATTTCAGTTAGTGGTATTGGAGCAAGTACAGCCAGAACCATGCTGTCTTCATTAACACCCAAGCAAGTACGAGAAGGTATAGCCACTGAGGATGTAGGTTTAATTCAATCCATTAAAGGAATTGGAGCCAAAACAGCTCAACGAGTTATTTTGGACTTAAAAGATAAAATTTTGAAAGTATATGATATAGATGAACTTTCGGTGGCTAAAAGCAATACAAATAAGGATGAAGCGTTATCTGCTTTAGAGGTTCTTGGATTCAATAAAAAACAATCTGAGAAAGTAGTGGATAAAATCACATCAAATCAACCTGATGCCAGTGTTGAAGCGATTATTAAAGAGGCTTTAAAAAATTTATAATCCAATTTTGAGGACAACCAACTATACTAATAAACCATACCATAAATTACTGTTTTTTGTCTTTCTATTTGTGAGTTCGCTTGCCTTCTCACAAGAACCGTCCAACGAGACGACTCAAGACACTACTAAAACTGGGTATTCCATGGGTAATATGACAATGCCTAATCCAAATAGCATTGTATCAAAATATACCTATGACCCAATGACTGATAGATATATTTATACGGAAACAGTAGGTAATTTTAATATCAACTACCCTTTAATTTTAACCCCTGAAGAGTATCAAGAATTGATTCTTAAGGAGGAAATGATGACTTATTATAAGCAAAAGATCGATGCTTATGATGGAAAAAAGGAGGGTTCAGAAGAAGAGCAGCGAAATTTAATACCAGAATTGTATGTGAAGTCTGGTTTATTTGAAACTCTTTTTGGTGGTAATACCATAAATGTGGTTCCTCAAGGTACAGTCGAGATTGACCTAGGAGTTCTTTATACGCGGCAAGATAACCCTACATTTTCGCCTAGAAATAGAAGTAATTTTACGTTTGACTTTGATCAACGGATTAGCCTTAGCTTATTGGGTAAAGTAGGTACAAGACTGCAAGTTACGGCCAATTATGATACCGAATCAACTTTTGATTTTCAGAATATTATCAAATTGGAGTATACCCCAACAGAAGATGATATTATTCAAAAAATTGAGGTTGGTAACGTAAACATGCCTTTAAATAGCTCTTTGATTACTGGAGCCCAAAGTTTATTTGGTGTAAAAACACAATTGCAATTTGGAAAGACAACAGTAACAGGTGTCTTCTCAGAACAAAGGTCTGATACTCGAACCGTAGTGGCTCAAGGTGGTGGAACTTTGGAAGAATTTGAGTTTTTTGCTCGGGATTATGATGAGAATAGGCACTTCTTTTTATCTCATTACTTCCGTGACAACTATAACAAGGCTTTAGCGAGTTATCCATTCATCAATTCGAATGTCCAAATTACAAGAATTGAAGTGTGGATCACCAATAGAAATAATACAACTAACAATGTTAGGAATATTGTGGCGTTGCAAGATTTGGGTGAATCAAACCCTGATCTAGAGGCAAATAACATTGTATTAAACCCAATTCCGCCAGGTTTTATAAATGTAGGTCCAAATGCTTTTCCAGATAATGGTAATAATGATTTTGATCCAACCTCAATTGGTTCGGGGTCTATTTTAACGGAAGCGATAAGAGATATTGCAACGGTACAACAGGGTTTTGGAACTCTAAATGGGCAAGTCAATGAGGGAACGGATTATGCAAAACTAGAAAATGCAAGAAAATTAAATCAAGGCCAAGAGTATACTTTAAATTCGCAATTAGGATACATCTCCTTAAATCAAAGATTAAACAATGATGAGGTTCTGGCTGTAGCGTTTCAATTTACAAGTGGCGGCCAAGTTTATCAGGTTGGTGAATTTGCCAATGATGGGGTAGATGCTACGGGAGTAGACACCGATCAAGGTACTGGGATAACGACCATTACCAATAATAGTTTGATCTTAAAGATGTTGAAAAGCCCAGTGACTAATGTCAATCAGCCAATTTGGGATTTAATGATGAAAAACATCTATGATACCGGGGCATATCAATTGTCTCAGGATGATTTTAGATTGAATATATTTTACAATGAAGCCTCTTTACTCAATTATATTAGTCCTGTAGGTGGCGATTTTGGTGTTGATATAAATGGTAACCCTATTACATCTTCAACGCCTCCTGATGATTTGATAGAAAACACAACGCTTCTAAGGTTATTCAATTTAGATAGACTGAACTTTAATAATGATCCTCAAAATAGGGGGGATGGATTTTTTGATTTTTATCCAGGAATAACAGTTGTTCCCCAAAACGGGAAGATTATTTTCACTACGGTAGAACCATTTGGGGAGTATTTATTCGACCGTTTGGCTGTAGGTAATGAAGATTACAATAACACGAGTTCTTATAATGAAAATCAAGATAAATATGTGTTTGATGTTCTTTATAAAGAAACAAAAACGGCAGCCTTAGAGGAGGCAAGTAAGAACAAATTTAAGATTAAGGGGCGCTATAAATCGAATGGAGCCAACGGAATTCCAATCGGTGCGTTTAATGTTCCTAGAGGTTCAGTAAAGGTGACAGCTGGAGGAAGGGTTTTAGTCGAGGGTATTGATTACACCGTGAATTATCAGGCTGGAACCGTACAAATTTTGGATCCCGCTTTATTGGCATCTAATACACCTATTCAAGTATCCACAGAAAATAATGCTGTATTTGGGCAACAAACCAAGAGATTTACGGGTGTCAATGTTGAGCATAAGTTCAATGAGAATTTTGTCTTGGGAGCCACTTGGTTGCACTTAAATGAAAGGCCAATTACCCAAAAGGCCAATTATGGACAAGAATCTATAAACAACAATATTTTTGGAATCAATGGTAATTATTCAACTGAAGTGCCATTTTTAACCAGATTGGTTAATAAGCTTCCAAATGTAGATACAGATGCTCCTTCAAATTTGTCGGTGCGTGGTGAATTTGCATATTTAAAGCCTGATGCTCCAAAAGGGACAGATTTTCAGGGAGAAGCCACCTCTTATATTGATGATTTTGAAGGTACTCAAAACAACATTGACTTAAAATCTCCCCAAACTTGGTTTCTTTCTAGTAGACCAAGAAATCTGGGACGTGTTTATGGAGAAGGTGATGAAGATGAAAATGGATTTCAAAATGGTTTTGATAGAGCATTTTTAAACTGGTATACTATTGATCCTATATTCTTTAGTAATCAAAGACCGGGGGAAATATCAGACGATGATATTTCAGATTTATATACTAGTAGAGTTTTTATTCAAGAATTATTTCCCAATCAGGACATTGCTCAAGGACAAACCACTGTAGTCAATACATTGGATTTGGTTTATTATCCAGCTGAAAGAGGACCTTATAATTTTCAGACGAGTGAAGTTGAAATTTCTACAAATACCTTAACCAATCCTACAGATTCATGGGCAGGAATTACCCGAGCCATTACGTCTACAGATTTTGAACAAGCTAATGTGGAGTATATTGAGTTTTGGCTTCAAGATCCTTTTCAACAGAACGAAAATAATCCTGGTGGTAAATTGGTTTTCAACCTAGGGAATATTTCTGAGGATGTTCTTAAAGATGGTCGAAAAATGTATGAAAACGGTTTGCCTCAAGATGGAAATATATCCATGTTACCAGTTTCAGAATGGCAAACAGTATATCCACAGAACCAATCTCTTATTTATGCTTTTGATACTTCGGGACAAGAGCGAACCAATCAAGATGTGGGGTATGACGGATATAATGATGCGGAGGAAACCGTGATTTCTGCCGCATATTCGGGATTGGCTGATCCTTCTAATGATAATTATTTATATTTCTTAAATGCTTCAGGGAATATCTTTGAACGATATAAAAGGTACAATGGTGTAGAAGGAAACTCTCCTGATACATTTTCAGACACGAATAGGGGTAATACAACCCAACCAGATGTTGAGGATGTGAATCGTGACAACACCATGAATACCATTGATAGTTACTATGAGTATGAAGTGGACCTAGCTCCCAACTCGATGAACTTGAACCACCCTTACATTGTTGATATAAAAGATGATCAGGTAAGAAGCTTGCCAAACGGGCAAACAGTAATCCCAAGGTGGTACCAGTTTAGAATTCCAGTATCTGAATTTACTGATCAAATAGGAGGTATTTCCGATTTAAGATCTGTTCGGTTTGCCAGAATGTATGTGAAAGAGTTTAGTGAAACTACAGTTTTAAGGTTCGGTACTCTAGATTTGGTGCGAAGTGAATGGAGAAGATATACTCAAACTTTGGATGAAGATGAGGGAGATCCAGATTTGGATAACACCGAGTTTAGTATTGGTGTTGTAAGTACTATTGAAAATAACGGAAGTTATTTGTCTCCTCCAGGAGTAGATCCAGAACAGTTGTACAATAACAATACGGTTATTCGACAAAATGAGCAATCATTGGTGGTTAATGTCTGCGAACTCGAGCCTCATGATGCACGGGCGGTCTATAAAAACATTAATGTTGACATGCGTCAATATAAAAAACTGAGAATGTTTATGCACGCCGAGGAAGGTGCGACCCCTGGTCTAGGTGATGGTGAATTGGTAGGTTTTATTAGGATGGGTAATGACTTGGTAGATAATTACTATCAAATTGAAGTGCCTTTAAAAGTGAGTACAGGTAGTTCTAGAGAAGAACTTTGGCCAGAAGAAAATGAAATCAACTTATCATTGAGCGTTTTACAGGATATGAAATCCCAAGCTATTAGTGATGGAGGTATAACATCTGGAGAGGTCACTTTTTATGATGTAATTGGGGATGCATTAAGCGAGATTCCAGTTAATGAGTTTGACCCGTATACCTTGGGCCAACAACGTGTTGCTATTAAAGGAAATCCAAATTTTGGTGATATAAGGACTTTAATGGTGGGGGTTAAGAATGTGTCGTCTACTGATGAATGTGCTACCCTATGGTTCAATGAGCTTCGAATTTCCGACATGGATAATGAAGGAGGTTGGGCCGCTATTTTAAGTATGGATTCCAACCTAGCAGATTTTGCAAATGTTAGTGCTACAGGTAGAAAGAGTACTTCTGGATTTGGTTCTATAGAACAAGGGCCTAATGAAAGAAGTCGAGAAGATGTTGTTCAATATGATGTTGTAACTAATGTTAATTTAGGACAATTACTACCAAAAAAATGGGGTATTCAGGTGCCGTTTAATTATGGGCAAGGAGAGGAGAAGATTACACCTAAGTTTGATGAGTATTACAAAGATTTAACATTAGAATCTCGTTTAGATGCTGCCAATTCTGATGATGAAAGAGAGGTGATAAGAGAGCAATCTGAAAATTACACCAAAAGAAGAAGTATCAATTTTATAGGGGTAAGAAAGACGAAAGCGGCAGACGCCAAGAAGCACTTCTACGATGTAGAGAATTTAACGGTTAATTATTCTTATAATAAGGTAAAGCATAGGGATTTTGAAATAGAAAATTCCATTCAACAAAATGTAAGAGCTGGAGTTAATTATGCTTACAATTTTGAGCCGATTAATATAGAACCTTTCAAAAAGAACGATTCTTTGTTTACCGGAGAATATTGGAAAATTTTGAAAGACTTTAATTTTAATCCGCTGCCGACAAGTTTTGCCATTAATACGGATATTAATAGAAGGTATAACAGGCAAAAGTTCAGGGAGGTTGATTTGACGGGAGAAAACATTGGACTTGAAGAATTTTATCAAAGAAATTATACATTTGATTATCAGTATACCATTAATTACAATCTTACCAAATCACTTCAGGTCAATTTTACGGCTTCAAACAATAATATTGTTAGAAACTATTTTATTGACGGAAATATTTTTAACGGGGAACAAGATCCTGCTCTAGATGTTTGGGATGGGTTTTTTGATTTTGGAGATCCAAACAGGCAATTCCAACAATTGGGGGTAAATTACCAATTACCGATTAATAAGATACCAACCTTTTCATTTTTGGACGCTACCTATTCCTACAATGGAGAATTTCAATGGCAAAAGGGGTCTGACTTGTTTGGGAATTTAGAAATTGATGGGGAGATTTATAATTTAGGTAATACGATTTCAAATGCCAACCAGCATAATTTGAATTCAACTTTTAACATGACCAAGTTTTATAATTACATTGGTCTGAAAAAGAAATCATCAAGGCGAACAGCCGCAGCTAGAACAAGTGGGCCCGCAAGAAGAAATGGTCAGCCTACAGTAGATAGGGGGGCGGATAAGGATGAGGCCCAGTCATCAAATAAAAAATATGGGTTACTTAATGCCGGAATAGGAATTTTGACAAGTCTAAAAAGATTCCAAATCAACTATGCCGAAACAAATGGTACCTATTTGCCAGGGTATTTAAACACACCTGGTTTTATTGGAACCATGAAACCAACAGTAGGATTTACATTTGGTAGTCAAAGGGATGTAAGAGAAATGGCCGCAAGGAAGGGATGGTTGACCATGTATCAAGATTTTAATGAGCAGTATACTTCCAACAAATTAAAGCAACTAGATTTTACGGCAAATATAGAGCCTTTTAATGACCTTAAAATTGATTTAGTAGCCAATAGAACACTCGCTGAAAACTACACTGAAAATTATAGGGTTAATGATAGCAATGGGGAGTTGGAATACGAATCCTTGACTCCAAACACCTATGGAAATTTCAATATTTCCACCATGATGATTGCTAGTGCTTTCAGCAAAAGTGACGAGAATGTGTCTGAAGCATTCAATGAGTTTAGATCCAACCGATTGTTGATTGCTGATAGATTGGCTTCTGATTATTATGGAGGTGGTACGATTCCTAGAGACGATGAGGGTTACCCTATTGGATTTGGGAAAAACAATCAAGCTGTTTTGTTGCCAGCGTTTGTAGCGGCTTATACAGGAAAGGATGCTGGAGGCGTAAGTACTTCAGCTATAAAGGATGTTCCGATTCCAAACTGGGATTTGAAATATACTGGATTAATGAATTTTAAATGGTTTAAAGATCGATTTAAGCGTTTTTCATTGATTCATGGGTATCGCTCCAATTATACCATTAACCAATTCCAAACCAATTTGGATTATAATCCTTCCAACCCAGAAGAATTGGATCAAGGTGGAAATTTCAAGAATAAAATTTTATACGGAAATATCAACTTGACAGAAATGTTCACTCCATTGATAAGGGTGGATATGGAAATGAAAAATTCGGTCAAAATTTTGGCTGAGTTGAAAAAGGATAGATTACTTTCATTAAGTTTCGATAACAACCTTTTGACTGAAATTCAAGGAAACGAGTATATTTTAGGTTTGGGTTACAGGGTAAAAGATGTGAGAATCAAATCTAAATTGGCTGGTCCATCTAAAACAATTGTTAGCGATTTGAATTTAAAGGCAGATGTGTCATTAAGGGATAACAAAACGATTATAAGGTATCTGGATTTGGAGAACAATCAAGTAACCGCTGGTCAGACAATTTGGTCTGGTAAATTCACGGCTGATTACGCATTCAGTAAATATCTTTCCGGAATTTTCTATTTTGATTATGCCTTTTCAGAGTACGCAATTTCAACGGCTTTCCCACAAACTACCATCCGAGCTGGGTTTACAATTAGATATAATTTTGGTAATTAGTAAAATCTGTTTGATTTTATAAGGTTGAATAGATACATTTGCGGAAACAAACTTAAGTACTATGAATATTCCATCAGAATTAAAGTATACCAAAGACCATGAATGGGTCATGATAGATGGTGATGTGGCCACTATTGGAATTACCGATTTTGCCCAAGGAGAATTGGGAGACATCGTTTATGTAGAGGTAGAAACAGTAGATGAAACCTTGGATGCAGAAGAAATCTTCGGAACGGTTGAAGCAGTAAAAACAGTATCTGATTTATTTTTACCAATGGCTGGAGAAATCATTGAATTCAATGAGTCTCTTGAAGATGAGCCAGAAAAAGTAAACAACGATCCTTATGGAGACGGATGGATGATTAAGGTAAAGTGCTCTGATCTTTCTCAATTAGACAATTTGTTATCTGCAGAAGATTACAAAGAGCTAATAGGTGCTTAGGAAACGGACATTTTTAATCACAATACTATATACCCTTTGTCTTACTATTGTTTGTTTAATGACGATAGATATGGACAAAGTGGAGGAATATGCTCCTTCATACATTGATAAAATTTTCCATTTCTGTGCCTATCTCCTTTTCAACGGATTTTGGTTTGCAACCTTTGTGATTAGGTTTGGAAAACGAAAAAGAACAGCATTTTTTTATGCAATTATCTTTTCAGTGATTTTTGGTATAATTATTGAATGTCTTCAATGGCTGATCACCACATCTAGATCATTTGATTTAATAGATATCCTTTTTAATATAGCTGGAGTATTAGTTTCATCTTTGTTGATTACGGGGTATTTTAAACTAGTTAAAAAACAATAATGGTTTGCTTTTTTGCCAAATAAATGGTTATTTTAGCGGACAGGAAAATTTAAAACTCATGGAACAAAAGAAAAGTCCTAAAGCCAATGTAGGTAGAAATAGTTCACTGTTTTTTGCCGTCGGTTTAGCCTTGATGCTGTTTTTCACGTATACAGCTATCAACTACAAATCGTATGACAAAGAAATTATTGATATCGGAACATTGAGTTTGGATCAAGAGTTGGAAGAAGAAGTGCCAATTACTGAGCAAATCCAAACACCACCACCGCCACCGCCACCGCCAGCTGCACCAGAAGTTATTGAGGTAGTTGAAGATGAGGAAGAGGTTGAAGAGACCGTTATTGAATCAACTGAAACGAGTCAAGAAGAGGAAATCGTTGAAGTAGAGGAGGTAGTTGTTGAGGAAGTAGAAGAAGATGTTGAGGTTCCGTTTGCGGTAATTGAAAATGTTCCTGTATTTCCTGGATGTGAAAAAGGTGACAACAATGCTAAGAAAGCTTGTATGAATGAAAAAATCACCAAATTTGTCGCTAAGAATTTTGATACTGATTTAGCAGGAGAGCTTGGTTTGAGCGGTATCCAAAAAATCAGTGTGTTCTTTAAGATTGATAAAAATGGTGAAATTGTTGATGTAAAGGCTAGAGCTCCGCATCCAAGATTAGAGCAAGAAGCAAAAAGAGTTGTTGGTAAATTACCTAAAATGAAGCCAGGAATGCAAAGAGGTAAAGCAGTAAGAGTACCTTATTACTTACCTATCAAATTCCAAGTTCAAGACTAAGTTTAAAACTTATATATCTTATAATTAAGAAATCCCGTTACAAATGTAGCGGGATTTCTTTTTTGGTATGCTTATTGTGTTTTTGTGATAATATTAACATATAAAAAGTATTATCATGAAATTATTCAACAACAATCGGTCTTTCGTTCGGCAAAACGAAAATGATGTGTCAAAACCACAAAAGCACGATGCAAATTTACAAAAAAACTCCACCCTCTTTTTTCAAGTAGGTCTTATTGTTGCACTCTTGGGTGCTTATGGGTTATTACAATTGAACTTTAAATATACAGAGGCTCTTGTTTCTGATAGAGGGGAGACTATCACAGAGGATCCCTATGCGATGGATTTGGCTTTTAAGATTTATAAAGAACCCGAAGCAAAACCTGTGGAAAAGAAAGCAACATCAAAACCCAAGTTATTGCTTGAACCAAAAATTGTTGATAACAATGCATTATTACCAGAAACAGATAATTTAATTACAGAACCAGAGCCTACAGATACACCTTTGGATCCTGGAAGCATCAAGGTTATAGAAATTCCGGTTGATGTGCCTCCGATGCCTGTAAATGCTGTAGCAGAAGCGCCTGTGTTTCCAGGGTGTGAAAAGGTAAATGGTCGGGACGAGAGAATTAAATGTTTGTCTGATAAAATCAACCAACATATTCGTAAAAAGTTCGATGCCAATTTGGGATCAAAGCTTGGTTTGGATGGAATTCAAAGAATCAATGTGATGTTTACTATTGATACCAATGGAAACGTGGTCGGGATAAAGGCTTTATCAAAGCATAAGGAATTGGATGAAGAAGCGGTAGAGGTGATGGGGAAATTACCCAAAATGCAACCAGGGAGACAAAATCAAAAACCCGTAAAAGTATCCTATACCTTTCCAATTATTTTTCAGGTTCATGATTAATTCAAAAATTGAAGACCGTTACCCTAGGGTAACGGTTTTTTTAATCTACTCGTTATTAAAAAAATAGTATCTTTCGGTCAAATTAAGAGACCCCCTGTATGAGGCATGCTATCTTCTTGGTACTTTTATTTATTCCGAGTTATTTCTTTTCACAATCAGAATTATTAAACGAAAAACCGCCTGTTTTTCCCAATTGTGAATCTGTTCAAATTGATGATTTGAAAACCTGCTTTGACAATCAAATATTCACTTTTGTTTTTGAAAATTTCAAGGTACCAGAAAAGGTAAGTGAAGAGAACTATAAAGGAGAGGTCATGGTTCTTTTTGAAGTGAGTAAAGAAGGAGTGTTTCAAGTAGTTTATGTCGATGCTATCTATAATGAGTTAAAAGATGAAGCCCGAAGGGTGTTTCAGGAATTACCAAAAATTCAACCTGCAACCTATAATGGGAAACCTACTTTCAAGCAATACTCGGTGGCTATTAAAATACCTTTAATCAACCAAACGATTTTAAAAGAAGAGGTGGTTAGAACGCAAGACGGTAAAGCCAATCCCGATGAACTTACCGAACTTGAGAAAGCTGCAAAAACACAGTATGATAGTGTGGGTTTAAAATTAGTGCCTTACAGTCAAAAGGAATACTCTAGTCAGTTAAACATCCCATTTACCCATAGCTTTTATTCACAATTTGATAGAAGTATCAATTTGGTAGGTACCAATAGTCATACGGCTTCTAAACCGTTAATGTATCAAGATGTATCTCAATACTATGATTTTAAGGCTGAGAAAGAAGCGTTACTTAAAGAAACTGATAGTTGGTTTGGAAGAAAGCTGTTTAATGAACATTTTGTTAGAATACAATCAAAAAATTATTGGTTTACGCTAGACCCCATCTTTGATTTTGAGGTAGGTAAGGACACAGATGCCAGCTTTAATTCCACTTTTAATAATACGAGGGGTATTTATTTTCAAGGAGGGTTAGGGAAGAAATTGAATTTTTTCACTGCGGTTTATGAAAGCCAAGGACGCTTCGCTCAATATATTAATGAATACACGACCTCAATTGCCGCAAATGATGGGGTGGGAGTTGTTCCAGGTCGTGGGATAGCTAAAAGGTTTAAAGAGGATGCATTTGATTATCCTGTGGCTGAAGCCTACTTGTCATACAGTCCGTTTGAGTTTTTTAATGCGCAATTTGGTCATGGTAAAAACTTTATCGGAGATGGTTATCGCTCTTTGTTTATCAGTGATGTTGCTAGCCCCGTTACTTATTTAAAATTCAATACGTCCTTTTGGAAAATTAAATATACCAACACTTGGATGTGGTTAAGAGATGTGAGGCCAGAGACTATTGATGATGCCGGTGCCTATAAGACTAAATATATGGCAACACATTATTTAAGTTATAATGTAGGTAAGAGATTGAATATTGGGTTATTTGAATCTGTTATTTGGGCAAAAACCGAGAATCGTTCGTTTGATATCAACTATTTGAATCCAATCATTTTTTATAGAGCTATAGAGTTTGAGTCTGGCCAGGATGCTGGGAATGCTTTATTAGGAGCATCTGCAAAGTATAAGGTAAATGACAATATTAATGCCTATAGCCAGTTTATATTAGATGAATTTTCTTTAAGTGACGTGACCGGAGGAAACAAAAGTTGGAAAAATAAATTTGGATATCAACTAGGGTTAAAGTATTACCATGCTTTCAAAGTGAAAAACTTGATGCTTCAGGCAGAATACAACCGAGTGAGACCCTATACCTATTCCCATAATAATGTGGTATTGAACTATGGTCATACCAATCAATCGATGGCTCATCTATGGGGGGCAAATTTTAGTGAGTTTATTGTGATAGGAAGATACCATTACAAACGATGGTTTGGAAATGCTAAAGTTATCTTTGGAACTAGGGGTTATGATTTGAATCAAGATGGAGATGAATTCAGCTATGGAGGTGATATTTTTAGGGATTATAATGAAAGAC
This sequence comes from Mangrovimonas futianensis, assembly GCF_021245805.1. Classification (NCBI taxonomy): domain Bacteria; kingdom Pseudomonadati; phylum Bacteroidota; class Flavobacteriia; order Flavobacteriales; family Flavobacteriaceae; genus Mangrovimonas; species Mangrovimonas futianensis. The sequence goes on along the minus strand of NZ_JAJJNF010000004.1, from coordinate 170,489 downwards.
CTTATGATACAGGTGTCACCGTAGGACAAGGAAATAAAACCAAAACTGTTTTTGCTAATGTTCAAGTAGGTTATTTATTAAACCCGTCTACTAACCTTAAACTCTTTGTGGATGTAACTTTCCGAGATTTTAATCCACAAGCCCAAACTGTAAATACCTTTAAAAATAATACGGTATGGTTTAATATTGGGTTAAGGACAGACCTATTTAATTGGTATTTTGATTTGTAGAATAAGTTTTTCAAAGTATCTTTGCGCACGCATTTTTTAAGCGAAAAATGACATTTTACCTTGAGTAGATCCAAAACTTCACCCGTTCAGCACACCTTAATTTCAGATTTTAAGGAAATCACCAAAATCCGTTTGGCAATAAGCGTGGTTTTTTCATCTATCGCAGGTTACCTTTTAGGAGTTGACGTCGTTGAAATTAAAACATTAATCCTTTTGGGATTGGGAGGTTACTTTATGGTGGGTGCATCCAATGCCTATAATCAAATCATTGAGCGTGATTTGGACGCTTTAATGGATAGAACGAAAGACCGACCGGTACCCGCTAAAAGGATGACCGTTAACACGGCTTTCACCATTGCTACGGTTTTTACCATTTTGGGAATTGTAATTTTATACATCATTAACCCTAAAACGGCTATGTTTGGGGCGGTTTCCATATTTTTATATACCAGTGTTTATACGCCTTTAAAAACAAAAACACCATTGTCTGTTTTTGTTGGTGCCATTCCAGGAGCCATTCCTTTTATGTTGGGTTGGGTGGCAGCAACGAATGATTTTGGAATGGAGCCAGGAACCTTATTTGCTATTCAGTTTTTTTGGCAATTCCCTCATTTTTGGTCTATAGGTTGGTTTTTGTTTGACGATTATAAAAAGGGAGGCTTTTTTATGTTGCCAACGGGAAAAAAGGATAAAGGAACTGCTGTTCAAATTATCATGTACACCGTTTGGACTATTTTGGTTTCCATCATTCCTGCTTTTGGTTTTACAGGTAGATTATTTTTGACCCCTATTGTCGCAAGTATCGTTTTAATACTTGGATTAGGAATGTTATACTTCGCCATCCGGTTGTATAAGCAAATGTCTTCGGTGGCAGCCAAAAAATTGATGTTAGCAAGTGTTTCCTATATAACCTTACTGCAAATTGTATATGTAGTAGATAAATTTTTGAGATAGTTATGGATTTAACTCAAGGAACTTTTGAAGAAAAAAATAACCGAGCAAAAAAAATGATGCTTTGGTTCGGATTGATTTCTTTATTTATGTCTTTTGCTGGGTGGACTAGCGCCTTTATTGTAAGTAGTAAAAGACCAGATTGGTTGACTGATTTTGAAATGCCACAAGCTTTTCAAATGAGTGTTGCCTTGATTATTGCAAGTAGCGTTACCTTATTCTTTGCAAAAAAAATGTTGCTGAAGGGTAAGAATAAATTAACTACTATATTGTTAAGTATCACTTTTGCCTTGGGAATCCTTTTTGTTATTAATCAGTTTGCCGGATTTAGGGAAATATTAAATCAAGGCTATAATTTTACGGGGCCTACCTCAAATGTGACCATGTCTTATATCTATTTGATTGCAATTGTACACATTGCTCACGTGCTTATAGGATTATTTTGTCTGCTGGTAGTAATTTATAATAATTCTAAACAAAAGTATTCTGATGGGCATACTTTGGGATTGGATTTGGCCTCAACCTTTTGGCACTTTGTTGATTTGCTATGGGTTTACCTGTTTTTATTTTTTACCTTTATGAACTAGAAGGCCTATCAAATTGATGTAAAGGCTGTAAGAACAGAAAATAATGACTTTCAAAATGTTTTTTGAAATTTCGTCAAAAAGATAAAATAATTATTTTTGTGCAACTTTTAAAACTATACCAATAAAATATGGACACTACTGTTGTTAATACAGGAACAGAAGGAAAAACTTGGGGAGGTGGTAATGAGCCACTAAAAGCAAGTTATGGTAAGATGATGATGTGGTTCTTCATCCTTTCTGATGCCTTGACCTTCTCTGGGTTCTTAGCGGCCTACGGCTTTTCAAGATTTAAATTTATTGATTATTGGCCAATTGCCGATGAGGTGTTTACTCACGTTCCATTTTTGCATGGTCAAGAATTGCCAATGATCTATGTGGCATTTATGACCTTTGTATTAATCATGTCATCTGTAACCATGGTATTGGCTGTAGATGCTGGTCATAAAATGCAAAAGACCAAAGTAACTTGGTATATGTTTCTTACCATTATTGGAGGTTTAATATTCGTTGGTTCTCAGGCTTGGGAATGGGCAACCTTTATCAAGGGAGACTTTGGAGCCGTACAAACAAAAGGAGGAAATATTCTTCAGTTTGTTAATACAGATGGTGAAAGACTTGCCATCAGAGATTTTACAACGTCACAGCATTCTGAAAGAGCACAACACGAACGTAAAAGTGGTCTTTGGTTTGTGAGCGAAGGGGCATTACCTGATTTTACGGTTGCAGAAGTTGTAAAAGGCATGGAAGCAAACGATGATATTCTTATCAGAACTCAAATGTTGGATGAGCACGGTCATAAAACAGTGCTTTCAAGAGAGGAATCTTTAAGCATGTTAAAGGATCACGGGAATTTAGTGGTTCACGGAGCTAACCTTCATGTTAATGAATACGGTTCGCCTTTATTTGCTGATTTCTTTTTCTTCATAACTGGTTTCCACGGATTCCACGTATTTTCTGGAGTTGTTATCAACATTATCATTTTCTTTAATGTGATTATCGGAACCTACGAAAGAAGGAGAAGTTATGAAATGGTAGAGAAAGTTGGACTTTACTGGCACTTTGTAGATTTAGTTTGGGTATTTGTATTTACCTTCTTTTACCTTGTTTAATCCTGAAATTCATTAACTAATGGCACACGATCATAAATTAGAAATATTAAGAGGTACTGTTAAATTTAAGTCTAATACCCAAAAGATTTGGGGTGTTTTGATTCTTCTTTCAATAGTAACTGCTGTTGAGGTTGTTCTAGGTATTTACAAACCAGAAGTTTTAATGGGTAAGATAATAGGAATGAAAATCCTTAACTGGATTTTTATTATCCTAACGCTTGTTAAAGCCTATTACATTACTTGGGACTTCATGCACATGCGTGACGAAACCAAAGGTTTAAGAAGAGCGGTAGTTTGGACAGCAATTTTCCTAATTTGCTACTTAATCTTCATCCTTTTACAAGAAGGAGGATATGTTGAAGGAGTTTATTCAAATGGATTTATCAAACAACACGGATTCTAATTCGTAACGTTAAATAGATATCAAAAGGCGGTTTTTTAAACCGTCTTTTTTATTTTTGTGCCCATTATGGAACGAAAAAAAGTTACAAGAAATTTAGTGTTGGGAGTATTGTTTTTTCTTCCTGTTATGTTTTTGATATTTCTTTACCCAGCTAAGCATAATTACCAGCCCTTAGACATCATAAAAAGTCATATCTATGATATAGACACCTTTAAAAATTTTGAAGGGCAGCAAGTGACCTTGAATAATCATTTAACTGTTATCGGGTTTTTAGGTAATAATCCAATGAAACATCTTACAGAAGCCTCCAATTTGAAGGAGTTAGTTTATGATAAATTCAAAGGATTCAAAAAATTTCAAATTGTTGTGTTGTTTCCAGAAAATCAAAAGGAGCAAGCAAAACAATTGTATGAAGAAATTTCCACCTATGAAGATTTACGATTCTTTGAATTTGCATTTGGGGACCCTTCTGAGATCCAAACGGTTTTCAATAGCCTTAACCATCAAGTCGCTCTTGATACCAACTATTTCACGCCACAGGTTTTTATTGTTGATAAGGAATTGAACCAAAGAGGACGTTTGGACGATAGAACGGATCAAGAAATTGAAAAGGCGTCTGAAATTTATCCTTTATACTCTTACAATACGCTTGAAGTAGCTGAAATGAAAAATAAGATGAGTGAGGATATGCGTATTCTATTTACAGAATATAGACAAAAGAGAAAGGGTGATTTTGATTCAACCACTAGAAGAGCAAATGATTTAAATATTGAACATGAACAATAAATCTAAATATTCCTATATAGGCATTGCCTTTATTATCTTGGTTTTCGGGATAATTTTTATCCCAAAGATTGTAGATCGAATTAAACATGATGATATCTCGAGAAGCGAAAGGATGTCAACCGAACAGGACAATAATTTTTCAGATCAATCCAAATTGGCTTTTATAGAAGTTAATGGCGAGCCTAAAAAAGTGCCTTCATTTAGCTTTGAAAACCAAAATGGAGAGATGATTACAGAAAAAGATTATTTAGGCAAGGTTTATGTCATCGAATTCTTTTTTACGACCTGCCCAACCATTTGTCCAAAGATGACATATAATTTGGTGCAAGTGCAAAATGCTTTTAAATCATTTGAGGAATTTGGTGTGGCTTCGTTTACCATCAATCCAGATCATGATACTCCAGAAGTATTAAAGTCTTATGCAGAAGAATACGGTGTGACAAATCCAAATTGGAATTTAATGACCGGAAACAAAGAGGATATATACAATTTGGCCAATTTAGGCTTCAACTTGTTTGTAGATGTAGAAAATTTTGAGCATTCAGGTAATTTTGCCTTAATCGATAAAAATGGATACATTCGATCTAGAACCGATGCTTATGGTAACCCAATTATTTATTACAGAGGTACAGTTTCAGAAAAGGAGCAGGTGAATGATGAGGGTGAAAAAGAGGAGATTAGTATGTTGAAAGAAGACATAAAAAAATTATTAAATGAGTAATCAGCCATTAGAAGAGCAAAAGAAATACAATAAATGGATTGTGCTTCTATCTATTGCTATACCCGTGGTAGTAGCGGTTTTGTTTCGAGTTAGAATTCCCAATATGGGACCTTGGATGTTTTTGCCACCCATATATGCAAGTACAAATGCCATTACAGCTATACTTTTAATATTTGCTTATTGGGCTATCATTCAGAATAAAATCAAGTTACATGAAACCTTGATAAAGATAGCCATGGGGTTTTCAATTGCTTTTTTGGTAATGTATGTGGCATATCACATGACTAGTGATCCTACGCCATATGGAGAAGATGGTGTTTTAAAATATTTCTATTATGTCATTCTAATAACTCACATCTTACTTTCTGTAGTGGTTATTCCTTTTGTTTTGATTACCTACGTTAGGGCTATAACTAATGATATAGAAAGACATAAAAAAATAGCTAAAATCACTTTTCCTTTATGGTTGTATGTGGCCGTTTCTGGTGTGATGGTTTATGTGTTAATTTCACCATTTTATTAAGAATGAAACGGTACTGGTTGTTTTTAATATTAGTCATTTTTTTCAGTCTCTCTACAGAGGCCCAATGTGCCATGTGTAGGGCTGTCTTGGAAAATGAGGAAGGACAAAATGCAGCTGAGGGTATCAATGACGGTATTGTATATTTAATGATCATTCCTTACCTCTTAATAGCTGGTTTAGGGGTCTTTATTTATAAAAAGTTTAACAAGACTAAAAAAGTAGCTACCTAAATAAAAATTTACTTTTGTTGTAACATATACCCTAGTTATTAGTCTAATGGATATATGAATTATACAACCAAGAATTTTAGGTATGCTTAACATTCGAAAACTTCACAAATCTTATCCGATTGGTGATTCAAGCCTACATGTTTTAAAAGGAATTGATCTTTCTGTTGAAGAAGGAGAAATGGTGGCTATTATGGGGTCCTCGGGGTCTGGTAAATCTACGTTGCTAAATATTATTGGAATGTTGGATGAGGCAGATTCGGGTGAATATATTTTAGATGGTGTTCTTATCAAGAACCTTACTGAAAAAAAAGCAGCCATTTACCGCAATAAATTCTTAGGTTTTATTTTTCAATCCTTCAATCTTATCAACTACAAAAATGCTCTTGAAAATGTGGCGTTACCGTTATATTATCAGGGACTAAAAAGGAAAGAGCGATTGGAAAAGGCACTTTTTCATTTAGAAAAAGTGGGATTAAAACCATGGGCACACCACTTGCCCAACGAACTTTCAGGGGGACAAAAACAAAGGGTGGCCATTGCAAGAGCGCTGGCTGCAAATCCAAAACTACTTCTGGCAGATGAGCCAACGGGTGCCCTGGATACCAAAACTTCTTATGAGATTATGGATTTTATTCAGCATTTAAATGATGAAGGAAAAACCATATTAATAGTTACCCATGAAGAGGATATTGCAAATATGTGTAAGCGTATTGTGCGTTTGAAAGATGGAGTGATTATGGAAGATATCAATGTGGAACAAGTAAGAGCATTCCAGAATGTTTGATTTAGACCTTTGGAGGGAAATATTTCAAAGTATTAATAAAAACAGAACACGCACCGTGCTTTCTGGGTTTACGGTGGCATTTGCAATTCTGCTTTTTGCGATTCTATTTGGTATGGCCAATGGTTTGAGCAATACATTTTCAAATGCCTTTGTTGATGATGCCAATAATGCCATTTTTATTTATACCGGCACAACCTCAAAAGCTTATAAAGGCTACCAGGCGGGAAGACAAATCCGATTGAAAAATGAGGATTTGGATTATGTAAAGGAAACTTATGGTGATAAAATTCAATATTTTACAGGACGCGTAACAAGAAATGTCAATGCGTCTTTTGAAAATGAAAAGAATTCCTATGGTATGCGGGCTGTCCATCCAGATCATCAATACCTGGAGAATACAAAAATCACGGAAGGAAGGTATATCAATAAAATAGATATTGAAAACAAGACTAAGGTAATCGTTATAGGTCGATTAGTGGAAGAAGATCTCTTTGCAAAGACAACGGCCATGGGTAAATATCTCAATTTGGATGGTATACAGTATAAAGTAGTTGGAATTTTTAAAGATGATGGAGGAGATAATGAGGAGCGCATGATTTATACGCCTATAAGCACAACTCAAAGACTTTATGGTAATAACGACTATCTCGATCAAATTAACGTGACTTACAATCCTAAGATGAGCTATGATGAAGCCATTGATTTTGGGAATCAAATCACTAAAGATTTAAAAGAACGTTTTTCTGTTGACCCAACCGATCAGAGAGCCATTAGAATTATGAATATGGCTCAGGCTAATAAGGGAACCAATCAAATTACATTTGCATTGAGTGTCATTATTATAATTATTGGATTTGGAACCTTGATTGCGGGTATAGTCGGTATCAGTAATATCATGATTTTTGTGGTTAAAGAGCGAACCAAGGAAATTGGGATAAGGAAAGCTCTTGGGGCGCCACCAAAGGCTATAATTTCTATTATTTTATTGGAGTCCATTTTGATTACGACCATTGCAGGTTATTTTGGATTGGTACTCGGGATGGGAATTTTAGATTGGATAGGCCCCAGTTTAGAAACTTATTTTATTACAGACCCTAAAGTGAGTACTAGTTTAGTTATTGGCGCTACCATTACTTTAATAGTTGCAGGCTCAATTGCTGGTTATTTTCCAGCAAAAAAGGCCTCTAAAATTAAACCCATTGTGGCCTTAAGAGATAATTGATATGATGGGATTTTTATTTGATAGAGATACGTGGCAAGAAATTTTTGAAAGCTTGGGCAAAAACAAGCTAAGGACTGTATTGACCATGATAGGTGTTTGGTGGGGTATTTTGTTGTTGATTAGTTTGTTGGGTTCTGCTAGAGGTTTGGAGAATGCCTTTAATAGGTTGTTTGGGGATTTTGCTACAAACAGTGTTTTTATTTGGGGCCAAAGTACAAGCAAACCCTTTAAGGGATTCCAGGAGGGCCGATTTGTGAGATTAACGCTTACAGATGCTAAAAATGTTGAAGAAAATGTAGAGGGCATCGAATTTGTAGTTCCTAGAAATCAAAGCCAGGGATTAGTAGTAAGAAATCAGTTGTCTGGGACCTTTGGTATTAATGGTGATTATCCACTTTTGGATCGGGTTCAAAAAAAGAAAATGATTCGAGGTAGGTTTATCAATGAGAATGACATAAAAGAAAACAAAAAGGTAGTGGTCATTTCTGATGAGATTTACAAACAATTGTTTGATAAGGATGAAGAAATGATAGGGGAGCTCATACAAATTAAGGGTATCAACTTTAAAATCATTGGTGTGTTTGAGACAGGTAATGTCCAGATGGGCCCAAGAAGTGATATCCACATTCCATTTACTACGTTTCAGCAGATATTTAACCAAGGAGATAATATTGGTTGGATGATGATTACTGGAAAACCCGATTACAACATCACTCAAATAGAAGCAGACGCGAAACTTATGTTAAAGAACCTGAATCAAATCCATCCGGAGGATAATAGGGCTTTCGGAAGCTTCAATTTAGGGAATGAGTTTAAAAAGGTGACTGGGTTTCTGGTTGGAATGCAATTTTTAACATGGTTTGTAGGATTGGCAACTTTGATTGCCGGCGTTTTTGCGATAGGTAATATTCTACTAATTACGGTTAAGGAACGAACCAAAGAAATCGGAGTAAGACGTGCCTTGGGAGCCACACCATTTGAAATAAAAAGACAAGTTATCGTAGAAGCCGTGTTTATCACCTTGGTTTCTGGTCTTTTGGGAATTATATCAGGAGGATTAATATTGATGCTACTTAATAAAAGCTTTGGACAAGGAGAGGATGCTGTATTGGTCAATCCATCGGTTCCCCTCGTAGTAGTCTTTTTTTCATTAGTACTGTTAGTTGGCTTAGGATCTTTAATAGGTCTTATACCAGCCTTTAAAGCGACAAGTATTAAACCAATTGATGCATTAAGAGAAGAATAAATAACAATCAAAATAATGAATAAAACAGTTAAAATTATTGTTGGAATCGTACTACTCATCTTATTGATTTGGGTAATAAAGTATTTTAAAGATTCAAATTCAGCTTCAGTCGAAGAGTTCAAAACAGAAAAGCCATTTTATTCATCAATAAATACCAAAGTGGTGGCTACTGGGAAACTGAATCCTGAAGAGGAAATCGAGTTAAAGCCACAAATCTCTGGGATTGTTGACGAAATTATGGTAGAGGAAGGCGATATAGTTGAAAAAGGAGATCTTATCGCAAAAATTAGAGTCGTTCCTAATGAGCAAAGTTTGGTGTCTGCAAGTAGTAGAATTAATACGGCACAGTTATCATATAATAATGCTAAAACCTTGTTTGATAGAAACAAGTCCTTATTCGAAAAGGGTGTGATTTCAAAACAAGATTTTGAAAACAGTGAGTTATCCTTAAATCAAGCTTTAGAAAGTCTGAATCAAGCCAGAAATGATTATCAGATTATTAAAAAGGGATCGTTGTCTGGAGGTAGTTCAGCAAATACCAATATCATCGCTCAAATTGCTGGAACGATTCTAGAAATACCTGTGAGAGAAGGTGATCAGGTGATAGAAAGTAATAATTTCAATGATGGAACTACGATCGCTACTGTAGCCGATATGAATAAAATGATCTTTGAAGGAAAAGTGGATGAGGCAGAAGTTGGTAAACTAGAAGAAGGTAAAGGTATCAAAGTTGTTTTAGGGGCTTTGAATGAAAAGGAGTTTCCTGCAAAACTTACTTTTGTTGCTCCAAAAGGCGTGGAAGAAAATGGAGCGGTTCAATTCACTATCAAAGCAGATGTTGAAGTAGAGCGAAGCACCAAGATTCGAGCTGGATACAGTGCCAATGCCGAAATTGAAATGGAAAGCAAGGATAGTGTTTTAGTTATCAAGGAATCATTGTTGCAGTTCAATAGAATTACAGAAAAGCCTTTTGTTGAAATCAAAAAGGCAGATAATACCTTTGAGGAAAAATATGTAGAATTGGGGATTTCTGATGGAATTAATATCGAAATTTTAGAAGGTGTTAAAGAAGAAGACGAAATTAAAGTTTGGAATAAAGCTTCTGACGAGAATAATGAAAATGGAAGAAACCGTTAATATGAGAATGAAAGCTATAGCAATGGGCCTCTTACTTTTTGGGTGTGGTTTTATTTATGCCCAGGAAAAGGTATGGACTTTACAAGAGTGTGTTGATTATGCTTTGGAAAACAATATTTCTGTTTTACAAGGGCAAAACAACTTACTTACAAATGAACAGGATATCATTGCTAACAAAGGAGCAATGCTTCCTTCCTTGGATTTTAGTGGTAGACAAGGCTTGACTTTGGGAAATCAAGAATTATTCCCGGGACAGTTCGTTGATAGAACAGCTCATAGTACAAGTTTGGGATTGAATTTAAACCAAACCATTTTTAATGGATTCCGATTGACAAATTTGTACAAGCAATCCCAGTTAACTCTTGAAAGAAATGAATTGGAGTTAAATAGAATTAAGGACGACATTTCTTTGAATGTGGTAAATGCTTATTTAAATGTGTTGTTCAATAAGGAGAATTTAGAAACGGCCCAAGCTCAATATGAGTTTTCTCAAAAACAATTGCAACAAGTTCAAGAATTAGTGGATGCCGGGTCTCAACCTCAAGCCAATGTTTATGATGCTGAAGCGACTTTGAGTAGTGATGAACAAAATTTAACCGTAGCAGAGAATAATTATAATTTGGCCATCCTGTCGTTATCCCAATTATTACAATTGCCTTATGAGGGATTTGAAGTTGAAATTATAGAGGTAGATAGCCCTTCAGCAGCTTTAATGTATAAAGATATCAAACCTATATTGGAATATGCTTATGGAAATAGATATGAGATTAAAGTAGCGGAAAAAAATATTGAGGGAGCAGAATTAAGTACCGAGATTTCTAAAAGTGGATTTATGCCCAGTCTGGGATTTTCATACGGCTTTGGGTCTAATGTTTTCTACTCGAATGTAATTCAGGGAGAAGAGTCTTTTTTTAATCAACTTAATGATAATAAGTCCCAGAATTTTTCTCTTAATTTGAGAGTGCCTATTTTTTCTCAATTTCAGAACAAAACGGCTGTTGCTAAGTCCCTTGTTCAAGAAGAGAATGCTAAATTAAATTTAGAGCAAGCCAAACTTGATCTTGAAAGTAATATCCAAAGAGCTTTCACCGATGCGCAGGCTGCATTAAAGGCTTATGAAGCAGCAAAAAAGTCAGTTGAAGCACAAAAATTGGCATTTCAAAATTCGCAAGAGCGTTATAATTTAGGCTCTATGAATTCATTTGACTTGGAGCAATCAAGAATTCAGCTTATCAATGCACAATCACGTTTGATTAATGCGAAGTATGATTTTATTTTTAAAACAAAAGTTCTGGATTTTTATTTGGGTAAACCAATTGTAGTAGATTAATTGTGGCATATATTTTAAACATAGAGACATCAACAACCAATTGCTCGGTTTCCTTGGCTAAAGACGGCAAAAACGTTTTAATATTAGAGGATAATAGCGAGAATTATTCCCATGCTGAAAGGTTACATGTGTTTATTCAGGAATTATTTGAAAAAACAGGGGTGTCTAAATCAGAATTAGCTGCAGTGGCTGTTAGCAAGGGGCCAGGTTCTTATACAGGATTGAGAATAGGAGTCTCAACTGCCAAAGGAATTTGCTATGCATTGAATATCCCTTTGATAGCCGTTTCTACTTTAAAAGTCTTGGCTGTTCAGGTTGAAAATTCAGAGGGATTGATTATTCCTATGTTGGATGCTAGACGAATGGAGGTGTATTCTACCGTTTTGGACTCAGATTTAAATGAAGTAAGAGAGATTCAAGCCGAAGTTTTAGACGAAAACAGTTTCTCTGATTATTTGACTCAAGGTCCTGTTTATTTTATTGGAAATGGCGTTCAAAAAACGAAAACAGTCATCAAACATTCTAATGCCCATTTTATTGAGGGTAAAATGCCTTCCGCCAGAGAAATGGCCGCCCTGTCATTTAAAGAATATAAAATAGGCAACACCGAAGATGTTGCCTATTTTGAACCATATTATCTCAAGGATTTTATTGCCCTAAAGCCAAAACCCTAACTTTCTTTATGAATTTCTACTTGATGTGGGTAAGGTATTTCGATACCTGCTTGGTCAAGTGCTATTTTCGCTTGTTCCATAACATCAAAGTAAACGGTCCAGTAATCGGCCGTATTACACCATGGTCTGGTAGCAAAGTTGACCGAACTATCAGCAAGTTCCAAAACATTGACTGTCGGAGCTGGTTCTTGTAATACCATGGGATGTGATGTAAGTACATTCATTAAAACTTCTTTGGTTTGTTTAATGTCCGCATCATAGCTTACTCCAAAAACCAAATCCACACGTCTGGTTCCTAAAACTGAATAATTTGTAATATTCCCATTTGATAAAGCACCATTGGGGATAATAATTTCTTTGTTGGATAATCCAGTAATTTTGGTCGTGAAAATTTCAATCTCCTTGACAACCCCCATCTCACCTTGTGCTTCTATCAAATCGCCAATTTTGAAGGGTTTAAAAATCATGATAAGAACACCACCTGCAAAATTTCCTAAAGAGCCTTGTAGTGCCATACCCACGGCAAGACCTGCGGCTGCAATAACGGCTGCAAATGAAGTGGTTTCAACACCAAGTTTTGATAAAATGGCAAGGATCAATAAAATTTTAAGGGTCCAACCTATTAAATTCAAAAGGAATTTTTTGAGACTTTCATCGTAATCCCTTTTATCCATAATTTTTTTTGTGGTGCTTGTTAATTTTTTGATAATCCAGGCACCTATAATCCAAATGGCAATGGCTCCAAGAATTCTGAGCCCATAATCGGTGGCAAATTCAATTCCTTTTTCCGTCCATTTTTCTAGATCTTTTTCCATAAGTATTTTTCGTATTAAATTGATTAAAAAGTAAAGTTATAGCTTAAAGATTATTTAATGCTTTAAGATAAGGTTAAATATAGTGATAAGCCAAAGGTTAGACCATTAAATAAGCAGAAAGGCGATACAGGCTAAGATGGCAGGTACTGATTGAAACCAAAATAAAATGCTTTTTTTTGTAGAGAATGCTCCATAAATGCCTGCAACTATAATGCAACATAGGAAAAACATTAAAAAGGGAGTGGCATTCAAATAGAGAGCATACAATAAACCTGCAGCCAAGAACCCATTGTACAGGCCTTGGTTAGCGGCCAAGACTTTGGTGTCTTCAGCAAATGCTTTAGATTTTAGCCCGAAAGTTTTTATCCCTTTTTTAGAGGTCCAAAGAAACATTTCTAAAAACAAAAAATAAAAGTGCTCCAAGGCAACAAGAATACAAAGTGAAGTGAAAAGAAGTGTCATGAAATAAAAAAGTGCTTTTAATCATAAAAGCACTTATATGTTTAGATGGTTCAACAATTAATCAACAGCAAAGGTAATTTTCACATTTACTCTAAATTGAGCAATATCCCCATTTTTAATGACCGTGGAATGCTCTTTTACATATGCTGATTTGATGTTTTTAATTGATTTTGATGCCTCTTTTACTGCTGTTCTAGTGGCATCTTCCCAGCTTTGTTCAGAACTAGCTAATATTTCAATGACTTTAAGTACGCCCATAATACTGTGTTTAAATTAATAAATTAAATGTGTGTACCTAAAGATAATTAAAAATAGCTGAATATTAGCCATTTATGGCTTCAACTGTTTCAACTTTCCCTTGTAGCATTTCCCTTAACATGTTTTCGATGCCATTTTTCAAAGTGAAAGTGGAGCTTGGACATCCACTGCAGGCTCCTTGTAAAATAACTTGAACACTCTTTTTGGAGGCATCATAGGATTGAAAAACAATGTTCCCGCCATCGCTCGCTACGGCTGGCTTGACATATTCTTCTAATATATTGACAATCTCCTTAGAAGTGTCATCTAAGGCCTCAAAAGTTTGATCTAGTTTTTCGGTTGTTTTATTTAGAGCTTCAGCGGCTTGAGGAGACAGAATTTCTTTCCCTTTTTCAATATAGTCTTTAATAAATTCTCTCAATTCAAGGGTGATGTCATTCCATTCAGCCATATCGTATTTGGTAATGGATACATAATTCTCGTCTAAAAATACATTTTTAACAAAAGGGAAATGAAAAAGCTCTAAAGCTAGAGGTGATAATTTGGCTTCATCTATAGAAGTAAATTCATATGAAGAAGTCACTAACTTTTTATTAGCAACAAATTTCATGACGGACGGATTTGGAGTACTTTCTGCATAAACTGTTACTGAAACTTTTTTTCTTGTTTGGTCTTCAGTTACAGCAACCCCGCCTTGATTAAAATACGATTCAATTTGTTCAGCGACTTCACCCTGAACATCATCCCAAGAAACAATATCAAAACGTTCTATAGCTACAAAATTACTGCCTATATAAACCTTCTTGACAAATGGTAGGTAAAAAAGTTGTTGAGCTAATGGAGATGGTTTTGCTTCATCTATATTGTTGAATTCAAAACTTTCATGGTTGGTTATGAATTGATTTAATTCAAATTTGATGATTTTTTCGTTATTGGTGGGTTTTATATCAATTTTAAAAGCTGTCATTTGTTTTTGTTTAGGTGGTGCAAATTTACTAAAAGTTAAAAGTTGAGAATGCTTTTTTGTTAAGGAATTGATAGTGTTATGTGTTAGATGAAGTAGTGTCCTTACATTTTAACGATTAATTAAGGTTTTTGTTAAAAAATATTAACGTTTCACATAAATTTCATTAAATTTCGCGCTTTAATTTCTGAGGTTCTTTTGATTGTTTTTTCCCAACAGGATAGTTATGGCCTCTACTAAAAAATTGGTATGAGAAAAATTATATTGTTATTCACAACTGTATTGCTTTCGTTTTCAGGATATTCTCAAGACATTTTGATGCAGAATGGAACTGTGAACCAATGTTCAGGTACCTTCTATGATTCTGGAGGACCTGATGGAACCTATACAAATAATGAAAATTATGTCTTAACTATTTGTCCGGATGGAGGCGATTTTATCCAAGCAGATTTCACCTCTTTTTCTACACAATTAAATACAGATTACCTATATATATATGATGGTGATGATACTACCGCACCTTTAATCGGGCAGTATGCTGGTGGAGGATTCAACAGTCCGGGTACCGTAACAGCTTCAGATAGTAATACTTCTGGGTGTTTAACTTTTGAATTTGTAAGTAGTGGAACAGACACTTCAAACGGTCCTGGATGGGCAGCAGATATTATATGTGGTACAGCATGTCAAGATATCGAGGCTATTATAGAAAGCACAAATCCAGCTGTTAATGCGGATGGTATCGTTGAAATCCCTGCAGGAGGTACTGTTGATTTTGTTGGAACAGCCAATTTTTCGGAAGATGGCACTGGGGCAACTTATTTCTGGAATTTTGGAAACTTTGCAAGTGGCTCTGGTACTAATGTGTCCCAAGTGTTTAATAACGCAGGAGTTTATACCGTTACACTTACAGTAGAGGATACAAACCCAACAGGATGTTCAAATACAACATCTATAGAGGTGCATGCTTTAGCTCCTTACTTGGTAGTGGACACCACCAGCTATACAGAGGAAGAATTGGTTCAGGATGTATTGATTAGTGGAGGTTGTGCCTCGATTGAAAACTTAACATTTCAAGGACCAAACGGAATAGCATATTTCAATAAAAGTGCCTCTGGTTTTCCATTTCAAGACGGAGTTCTTTTGTCGTCAGGAAATGCTCAAGATGCTGAAGGACCTTCGCAAGGAAACAATAGTACTGGAGGATGGCCAGGTGATGCCCAATTGTTTGATTATATGCAGGATTTAGGGATTGACCCGGGATTGAATAGCTACAATGATGCCACGTATCTAGAATTTGATTTTATTCCAGTAGCAAATCAAATTAGTTTTAACTTTTTATTTGCTTCGGAAGAGTATGGAACCTATCAGTGTAGTTTCTCTGATGCGTTTGCTTTTTTCTTGACAGATATGTCAACAGGCGTTACAACTAATTTAGCTATCGTGCCTGGTACTACAGATCCTGTTTCTGTTATTACAGTAAGAGATGATACCTATAATGGAGGTTGTGCTTCTGTTAATCCAGAATATTTCGATAAATTTTATGGTACACCAAATGGTTTAGACCCTACAACTGCGGCCATTAATTATAGGGGGCAAACGGTTCCAATGGTGGCCTTTTCTGAGGTAGAACCTTATAATGTATACAAAATAAAATTAGTTGTTGCAGATAGGAATGACAGTATTTTAAATTCAGCAGTATTTTTAGAAGGTGGAAGTTTTGACTTAGGAGGAGATCTTGGAGAGGATCTATTGATCGTGACCGATAATACTGTTTGTGAGGGTGTTGATGTAACTTTAGATACAGGAATCCCTGCGGGAGATGGTAGCCATGTTTGGTATTTTGATGGTGAAGTTATTGAGGGTGAATCCAATTCAGTTATTACTATTAATCAAGAAGGGACATATTCTTATGACTTATACTTAACTGAAAACTGTCAAACTTCTGATGAGATTTTTATTGAGTTTTATCCAACTCCAACACCAATAGATCAAGCTGATAATTTGTTCATATGTGGACAACCTAACCCGCCATATATTTTTGATTTGACTCAAAATAATGAGGTGGTTTTATTGGGTATGGAAGACGCAGATGAATTAGAAGTTTCTTACCATAATTCTGAAGCAGATGCCAATGCAGACGCTGGAATTATTGATCCTGCCGATGCCTATTCCGGAACAGATGGCGAAGTAATATGGGTGAGAGTAGATTATCCTCTTGCAGATTGTTATGAAATAGCAAGTTTCACATTAAACGTGATTCAAGAACCAATCATCAACCCAGTTGAAGATATGATCCAATGTGATGATCCTTCAAATGACGGCATTGCGGATTTCGATCTTGAGACGCAGACCTTGGGTATCTTGGGTACACAGCCTGAAGGTGATTTTATAGTGACCTATTATGACAGTTTTGCTGCTGCCGATTCAGGAACAGGTTCTTTGGATAGCCCTTACACGGTGACTTCATCCCCGCAGCCTATCTGGGTAAGGGTAGAACTTGACAATCCTAATACCACATGTGTTACGGTGAGCCCCGACCCAGTATTCTTTTTGATCATCGAGCCATTTGCCGACACGAGCTTTACGGTAGACCCTACCTGTGACGGAGCGGTGGTGACCCTTACCGGCGAACCTGGCGGGACCTTCAGTTTTGCTGATCCCCAGCCACCGGTTGCGGTGATTGACCCAACTACCGGAGAAGTGACCGGAGCCTCCCCATCCGAGGAGATCACCATCATATACGCCCTTGACAACGAATGTAGCGCTTCCTCTGAAGTGACCTTCAACGTGATCGACATAGACGACCCGAGCTTCACCCTGACCCCAACCTGTGACGGTGCCACAGCCGAGGTAACAGGTACCCCTGGCGGAACCTTTACCATGGTGGACGTCAACGGCGTTGGCGGTACGATCAACCCGGATACCGGTGAGATCACCGGCGGTCCATCCGAGGCAGTCTATGACGTGACCTATACCACCAGCGGTACCTGCCCGGACTTTTTGACCCTGACGGTAACCGTACCTTTCTCCGAGGACACCACCTTTGAGATGACCCCCAACTGTAGCGGAGCGACCGCTACCATATTGGGCGATGTGGACGGGACCTTTAGCATGGTAGACCTAGGAGACGGTGCCAGCATCGACCCTGCCACGGGAGAGATCATTGGCGGGCTTTCAGGCGCGACCTATACGGTCACCTATGCCTTTGAGAACGTATGCAGTGAGCCAACGACCTTGGATGTCACAGTGATAGTGACCGACGACCCAAGCTTTACGCTTACCCCAACCTGTGACGGCGCTACAACTGAAGCCGTAACCCCGGGAGGGACCTATGCCTTTACAGACCCACAACCAACAGATGCCGTGATTGATGCAGCTACGGGAACCATCACCGGTGGAGCCCCTGGAGCGACCTATGAGGTGGTGTATACCACCAACGGTACCTGTCCGGACACGACGACCAATACAGTAACCGTACACCCGCTTCCGACCCTGGCACAGGACCCGGCAGAACTGATCGTTTGTGACGACAACACCCCCGACGGTGTTGTGGAGATGGACCTGACCCAAATGGACGGTCCCATCACGGGCAACAACCCGAACTATGTGGTGAGTTACCATGCCAGCCAGGCCGATGCCGATGCCGGTACACCAGAGGTGGCCCCATCCGCAGATGCCTATGTGGGTACAGACGGTGAAGTCGTTTACGTAAGGGTAGAGAGCGTGAACACCGGCTGCCATACCACCACGACCCTGACCCTTCAGGTAGTGGGTGCACCAGCGGCCAACATCCCACAGGCGCTTACTTACTGTGACCCTGACAACGATGACCTGGGCGAGTTTGACCTGGACAGCACCATAGAAGAAATTACAGGAGGCGATACCAGTTTAGATGTTACCTTCCACCTGACCTACCAGAACGCAGTGGACGATGTGCTGCCACAGAGCAGTCCGTTGTCCAACGTCCTTGGGCAGGTGATCTACGTAAGAGTGGACTATGCCGGTGTGGATACCGATTGTCCTACCATTGTGGAGCTGCAACTGATCGTGCAGCCAACACCAGAGATTGCCGATCCATCACCATTGGAACTGTGCGACGATGCCGTTGCCGATGGGATGACACAGTTTGACCTGACCCAGGCCAACACAGAGATATTGAACGGGCTGGACCCGACACTGTACACGGTGACCTATTACACCGAAGTGGCCGATGCCGAGATAGGGCCATCTGCCCCCAGTTACATAGCGGTCCCTACCGCCTATACCAACCAGTTTACACCACAGACCCTAGGGGTTCGTGTGGAGGACAATGCCACTTTGTGTTTCCGTACCACGACCCTGGAGCTGATCGTGAATCCGCTTCCTACCCCGGCACAGACCCAAGAGGCACTGCAGCTGAGCATCTGTGACGACAACGACGACAACGACGGCTATGCAGCCTTTGACCTGACCGATCAGGACGGGATCATTACCAGTGGGACACCCTCCTGGAGCGTGGACTACTACGAGACGGCCATAGACCGTGACAATGACAACCCGATAGCAGACTATACATCCTATACCAACACATCGATAGGTGGACAGCCGCACAACCCGCAGACCATCTATGTGAAGGTGACCGACCAGGATACCGGTTGCTATGCCTATTCGACATTGACCCTTGAGGTATCGCCATTGCCGACACCGACCCCTGCAGAGAACCTTCAGGATCTTGTGGCCTGTGACGATACCGATACGGGAGACCTGTCCGAGAGCTTTGACCTAACGGTCATGGAGGACAGTATCATCCTTCCGGGAGAGACTGGCCTAACGGCTACCTACCATACCACGGAAGAAGGTGCAGAGGAAGGGGACACATCCATAGCAGATGCCACGGCCTTTGTGAACACCCAGACCCCACAGACCGTATGGGTAAGGGTCACCAACGACCAAACGGGCTGTTACAACGTGACCAGCTTCCAGGTAGTGGTCAACCCGCTTCCCGATGCATCGGCGGAGCTTGAAGACCTGATCGCCTGTGAACTGAACACCGACGGTGTCTATACCTTTGACCTGACACAACAGGATGCCACCATACTGAACGGACAGGATCCGTCATCCTATGGAGTGACCTATTACACAAGCTTGTCCGGGGCACAGAACGCCACGGGCGGCATTGCCAGTCCCTGGGCCTTCACCAACACGGTGAACCCACAGGAGATCTTCGTGAACATCATGGACCTGGAGACCCGCTGTGACATCGCCACGATCAGTTTCTTTGTGGAGGTACAGGAAGCTGCCGAGGCCAACACGCCGGAGCCTTTTGTACTGTGCGATGACAACATGGAGTTTGACGGTGACCCAACGGACGACTCGGTGGCCTTTGACCTGAGCACGCAGAACGCCACGGTACTTGACGGTCAGGACCCGGCGAACTTCACGGTAAGTTACTATGAGACCGAGGCAGACGCCCTGGCCATGGACAACGCCATCGCCAACCCGACCTCCTATATGAACCTGAGCAACCCGCAGACCGTCTGGGTGCGCGTTGACAACGATACAACACCGGATAGCATCTGCTACGACATCACCACCCTGGAACTTCAGGTGGCGCCTATTCCTTCCTTTGTTCTGGAGGATGTGTACGTACTGTGTACGGACACCAACGGGACGGAGGTCGTGGGCTCTCCACTGATGGACACGGGACTTGATGCTTCGGCCTACAGCTTTGAATGGAGCGAGGCCACGGACCCTGCGGTGGTACTTGGCACGGATTCCAGCTACATGCCAACGGTAGCCGGCACCTATACGGTGGTGGTGACCGATGTGGACAACGGCTGCAGCAGCGCCATGAGTGCCGAGGTGATCCTGAGCTCTCCACCGATGGTACAGGCCACGGTAACTACCCAGGCCTTTGCAGACAACCACGTGGTAACGGTAACGGCCACGGGAGCAACCGATGCGGTGTTTGAGTTCAGCATAGACAATGGTCCATGGGTAAGCAACGAGCCCAATGACGGCAGTTATGTGTTTGAGAACCTGTCCTTCGGGGAACACCTGGTACAGGTAAGGGATATCAACGGTTGCGGTATCGGCAGTGATACGGTGACGGTAATGGACTACCCATTGTTCTTTACCCCCAATGGGGACGGGGACAACGACACTTGGCAGATTTACAATATTAACACCCAAGTTAACGCTAAAATTTATATATTTGACCGCTATGGAAAGCTGCTCAAGCAATTGAGCCCCACTGGCGAGGGATGGGACGGTACCTACAACGGGGAGCTGATGCCATCGAGCGACTACTGGTTCACGGTCGAGTATACCGAACCGGGAGAAAGCAACGGGGAAACAAAGATCTTGAAAGAGCATTTTACCTTGAAACGATAAACCTATGAATATTAAGAAACTTTTATTAGTAGCAGTAACGACTTTTATTACATATTATAGTACCAATGCCCAAGAAGGTCTACCTATTTACTCTGATTATTTAACTGATAATTATTATTTAATACATCCTTCTATGGCGGGGGTTGCTAACTGTGCAAAAGTTAGGGTTACCGGGAGACAGCAATGGTTTGGTCATGAAGATGCGCCTAAACTTTTGACGGTAAGTGCCAATAGTAGATTAGGGGAGTCACCTTCTGCACTAGGGGCTATATTTTATACAGATGAAAACGGGTACCACTCTCAAACAGGAGGATATTTAACGTATGCTTACCATATTCAATTCTCTAGAAGTGAATTGGATTTAAGTATGTTATCGTTCGGTTTAAGTGCAGGATTTATACAATACCGTTTGAATGAATCTGCTTTTCAAAATGATTTGATTAGCCATCCTGATAGAATTATTTCTGGTGTGGATCAAAGTGCAACCAATTTCAATATTGATTTTGGGTTTTCTTACCACTTTGATGAACATTACATTCATGCTACTGCTAGAAATATCTTGAGAAATGATGGTATCAATTCTAATGAAAATGGAATTTTTGCTTATGATAATCCAAGACAATTCTTGGTAAGTGCTGGTACTATTTTAGCTAAATATGGTAGTGAGTGGAGTTTTGAGCCATCACTTATGTTTATGTATAAAGACGGAACCAAAGAATCTTCTATAGATATTAATATGAAGGCTTACAAAGAAATGGAATTTGGTAAAGTTTGGGGAGGTTTATCATATAGAAGAAGTTTGGACGGTGCTGAATTTCAAGATGGAACAGGTGTAAGTAGTCAAAAGCTTCAATACATTACTCCGATTTTAGGTATCAACTTCAATCAGTTTATGTTTGCTTACAATTATTCGTATCAAGCAAATTCTGTAGTGTTCAACAATGGTGGTTTTCACCAAATCACATTAGGATTTAATTTCAATTGTCGTAGAGAGCGTTACCATTGTAACTGTCCAGCGATTAACTAAATAAAAAAAGAGCCTTGAAAATTTCAAGGCTCTTTTTTTATTGATTATTCTCCCACTCGTAATTCTTAAGTGCAGCCTGCTTTTTTATACTATTAATCATCGCAGATTGTAATTCGGTTGTGTTTTCTTTTTGATGTGATTTAAGGTATTCCATTCTTTTTTGATTGATTGACTGAATTTCCTTGTTTATCTGTGCTCTCTCTTCAGCTTTTTCATTCAAGTATGTTTCAATTTCAGTTTTTGACTTTGTTTTTAATTCTTTTGGTAAGTGCTCCTTGTTTAAATTTTGGAGATCGATAGTTTGATTCTTAATGGCATCAACTAAGTCCCATGTTGAATTGTCATATAAATAAGAGCTTTTACTAATACTTCTTGTGACTGCATTAGTTTTACCCATTGAAGCAGCTTTGTCATCTTGTTCATGTTGCATTAGTTTTTTTTCTTGTCCTTTTTGTCCATAGGTGATATAGGTCTCATTAAGTTTTTCATTTAATTTTAAAATGTCATCATCAAATGGGGTTGATGCATAATGAGTTTCATTATTTTGATTTATGGCCATATAGGTGCCATGAGTTAAATTTGCCCCTTCTTCCCAATAACTATTAATACCCTCCTGATAGTCTCCACAATAAATGGTATTGATGGTTATTTCTTTCTCTTTAGCATTTAAACTTGCCTGTTGAAATGGAATTGGTCCCTGTGTAAAAGGTTCATTTCCTGCAATAAATATTAAATTAAGATCATTATATTCTTTACCCCAACCAAGTTCCCTAGTTGATGTTGAGATGACTTGACCACAAAATTCATTACCTCCATTAGTGGTGAGGGAAAATAGGTTATTTGAAATATCATCCAGATCGGAATTAAAAGGCATCACTTGTCTTATGTAACCATTTTTTACATCTAATTGGTCATTGCCATACTCATAAATAGCGATTTTTAGGCTGGGTTTTAAATCCTTGAATTTTGCCTGAGATAATTCATTTACCATAGACCAAAGTTGAGCTTTTGCTTGATCTATTAAACCATCCATACTATTGCTGGTATCCAAAAGAAGAGCGACGTGAATTGTTGGTTTCTCGACCAAAGGTTTCATTTGGCTAATCTCGGATTGAGCTAATTGTTTTGTTTGATTGTTTCTTTTGCATCCCATGAGGGCCAAAGTGACTAGAATAAACAGAATTTGTTTCATGATATAAATAAAAAAGATTTCAGAAATGTAAATTGAAAGTAATTTATAAAAAAGGGAGAATGAGCCAGAGGGGCATTACAATTAGTTAATGTGCATACTGCTTGAGTAAAACCCTATAAAATACCCTGTAAGTCCTTTAGACTTAGTATAAATGGTTTTAGAATAAGATGAAAAGTATGTATGTTTACTATAATATTATTTTTTTATGAAGCGTGAAGCAACATATTATATTATCATCTTCTTTACATTCATGAATTTCTATGGGTTCGCTCAGAATAGAACTGATTTGAACGAGGTCAAACAGTATGAAATTAAAGGGCAGGTAAGGGAAAGTGATAGTAAAAAAGCCATCAAAGATGTTACGGTCGAAATTTTAGCTGGCGCTCGAACCACTACAAACCAATCTGGTAGATTCAAAATAAAAGCTAAGGAAGGCGATCAATTAGTCATTAGTCATGACGATTTCCAAACGGTTTATTACGTTATTTTAAATGATGATGATATTATTGTAGAAGTACAGCCTGAATTAAACAGGAAACCTAATCAAAGAAAATCATTCGAGCAATATTCAAGATTTTTGGATTCATCCAAAAAATATTTGAAGCTGGATGTTGAAAAAGGGCTTCAATTTGCTACAGATGCTTTAGCAGAAAGCAATTCAAAAGAACAAAATGCTAGGGCATATGAGCTTATAGCCGATATTTATATGCATTGGAAGCAGTATGATCTCGCAGTGTCTAATTACCGCATTAGTTTGCAAAATATGTCTTCCTTAGAAGTGAAGGTTAAATTAGGGAGAGCTTATCAATTGAATAGGGATTTGGGTAATAGTATCAATACTTTCTTGTCTATAAATGAATCTCAATTGTCTAGTTACCAACAAACCCTATTGTTTGAAGGTTTGGGTGATGCTTATATGGATTCAAGAAACTATTCAAAGGCAATTGCAGTATATAAAAAGGGGCTTCAGGTTGCAAAAGCACATTTAATAACGCCGAAAATAATTGATTTAAATTCCAAAATAGCCAATAGTTATAATGAAAGTGGCGAAATAACGATTGCAGAAGATTATTATGACAACTCTTTAAATTTGGCTTCAAAGGAGAATAAAGAAAGGGCTTTAAAGGAAAAGGTTACAGTCGCCGATTTTCAAGGGAGTAACCGAGCTTATGATGAGGAAATTGAGCTTCGCAAAGAAGTGTTGGAAGATATCAAGGAAGTTGAAAGGGATTCTATAATCGACAATGACAGTCCGTATACACCACAAAAACAAAATTATAAGATAGGGAATGCTTTTTACCTTCAGAAGGATTATGACAGTGCTATAAACTACCTAGAGAAAAGTATTAAGCAAGCTGATACTAAATCTGATTTGGTTGTGAAAAAGGATGCAACTAGGAAGCTTTCAGAAGTATATAATAGTTCGGGAGATTCAGAAAAGGCCTTAAAGACGTATCAAGATTATACTGAATTGGTTGAACAATTGTATGTGAAAAAAGAACAGGAAATTGTTAGGGCTGCTAAATTTAGCAGGGATATAGCCAACCAGCAGAATCGTATTAAGAGTTTGGAGAGTGAAAGGGAACTTTCTGAAAGTAAATATCAATTGACTACCGAAAGAAACAGAAATCAACAGATTGTTATTTATTCCTTGGTGTTTGGGATGACTTTATTAATTGTTGTGGCGTATTTGATGTATAAGTATATAAAACAACAAAGATTAGCCAATAATTTATTGGCTTTAAAATCGCTTAGAAGTCAGATGAACCCGCATTTTATTTTTAACGCCTTGAATTCAGTCAATAGTTTTATTGCCACTAATGATGAGCGAACTGCCAATAAGTATTTGTCTGATTTCTCTACGCTTATGCGAGCCGTTTTAGAAAACAGTGAAGAAGACTTTATTCCATTAGAGAAGGAAATAGAATTGTTAGAGTTATATACCAAATTAGAGCATTTCAGATTTCATGATAAGTTTGATTACAGCATTGAAGTAGATCCGAAAATTAAGATAGATGAGTTTCAAATCCCTCCCATGCTATTGCAGCCCTATATTGAAAATGCGGTGTGGCATGGGCTTAGGTATAAAGAAGAAAAGGGATGGCTTCAAATAGACATTTCTTATATCAACAGGAATGAAATAGCCATCACAATTTCAGATAATGGAATAGGGAGGGAACGATCAAAGGCCTTAAAAACTCAAAATCAAAAAAAACATAATTCAAAAGGACTGAGTAATATACAAAAGCGGGTGGTCATTTTGAATGATATGTACAAGGACAAAGTAGATGTTCAAATAGAAGATATTAATAAGGGCGAAGAAACGGGAACTAAGGTTGTTGTAACCATAAAAAAAGATTAAATGAATTTAAGAGCAATTATCGTTGAAGACGAACAAGCAAGTAGAGATATTTTAAAAAAGTATTTGGATAAGTATTGTCCGCAGGTTTCGGTAATGGGCGAAGCATCAAATATAAATGAAGGTCTTGAATTAATTAGAAACCATGAGTTGGATTTAGTGTTTTTGGATGTTGAGATGCCTTATGGTAATGCTTTTGATCTTTTGGAAAAAGTAGGAGACAGAACTTTTGAAACCATATTTGTGACCGCCTATAATCATTATGCTATGGAAGCTCTAAATGCGCATGCTTCTTATTATTTAATGAAACCGGTTTCTATAGATGAGTTGATTAAGGCAGTCGATTATGTTGTCGATATAAAGGAAAAGGAAAATGCACTTCAAGATCAGGTATTGGTTCCCAAGCAGCCAGGGGTTATAGGAAAAATTACCATTTCTCAACAAGATGGTTTTGAGGTTCTTGAAACTTCAGACATTCTTTTTTGCAAAGCTGATGATAATTACACAGAAATCCATTTAAAAAACCATAAGAAAAAAGTGGTTAGTAAAACCCTAAAGTACTTTGATGAAACCTTGGAAGCTTCTAATTTTGTAAGGGTGCATAAATCCTACCTTGTCAATGTTAACGAAATTGTCAAATACCTGAAAGGGAAAGGGGGGAGTGTTGTACTGAGTAATGGGCAAGAGATTATGGTTTCTGCCTCAAAAAAATCTGGATTATTATCTTATTTTCAATAGAATTATGGCTTTAATAAAAGAAGTGAATGGAAAATCTCCTGAAATAGGAGCCGATTGTTATGTGGCGGAGAATGCAACCATTGTTGGAGAGGTGAGTATGGGAAAACAATGTAGTGTTTGGTTTAATGCGGTGATACGTGGAGATGTGCATTATATAAAAATGGGGGACAAAGTAAATGTTCAGGATGGCGCCGTCATTCATTGTACGTACCAAAAGCATCCTACGACAATTGGGAATAATGTATCCATCGGTCACAATGCACTTGTTCATGGATGTACCATTCATGATAATGTTTTAATAGGTATGGGAAGC
Source organism: Mangrovimonas futianensis (assembly GCF_021245805.1). Taxonomy (NCBI): domain Bacteria; kingdom Pseudomonadati; phylum Bacteroidota; class Flavobacteriia; order Flavobacteriales; family Flavobacteriaceae; genus Mangrovimonas; species Mangrovimonas futianensis. The sequence goes on along the minus strand of NZ_JAJJNF010000004.1, from coordinate 144,056 downwards.
ATTGTCATGGACAATTGTGTCGTAGAGAGCAATAGTATTGTTGCCGCTGGAGCAGTAGTCACTCAAAATACACGGGTAGAAGCCGGCAGTATTTATGCAGGTGTGCCAGCCAAAAAAGTAAAGGATATCAGTCAGGAATTAATATCAGGTGAAATAGATAGGATAGCCAACAACTATGTGAAATATTCTGGTTGGTTTAAAGAGGACTAAAAGTCCAGATATGTGGCATTGAATTTGTCCCCTATTAACTGGTTCATGACCTCGGGGTTAGAATTACTATAAAATTCTAATTTTGGGTTTGTAGGTAGTGAGTTGAGAAGGTTATTTTTTTCAAGAATAGCCTTGGTCTGTTTGGCTACAGCCTCTCCTGAATCAATGATTTTTACGTGTTTTGGAAGTATTTTCAAAAGCTGAGGAATGAGATAAGGGTAGTGGGTGCATCCTAGTACTAAATAGTCAATATCGGCCTCAATCATAGGTTTTAAATAGGTGTTTAATAATTGATGCATTTCTTTGGAATCCAATTTCCCATGTTCTATCAGTGGTACAATACCATCACCATCCTGCTCCAAAACTTTAATCCCTCGCGCAAACAAATCAGTAGTTTGATTGAAAAGTTCACTTGCCAAAGTGCCTTTAGTGGCTAAGATGCCCACTGTTTTGGTTTTAGTATTTAAGGCGGCAGGTTTAATGGCGGGTTCGATTCCAATAAAGGGGACATCAAATGTACTTCTCAGTACTTTTATCGCATTGGTAGTTGCTGTATTACACGCCACAACAATGAGTTTGGCTCCTTTATTAAGCAATAACTTGGTATTCTTAATACTCAGGTCAATAATCTCTTGTTTGGTTTTATTCCCATATGGAGCATATCTACTGTCAGCAAGGTAAATAGTGCTCTCGTTGGGCAACATGGCATGTATTTCTTTCCAAATAGAAGTGCCTCCCACGCCAGAATCAAAAATACCTATAGGTTGTGTGCTCATTGTTACAAAAATAAAAAAGCTGCCTTGTTGAAGGCAGCTTTTGTAATTATTTTATGAAAGGAAATAATTAAATTCCCAATTCTTTTTTCACGTCATCTAACAGGTTTTTACCGTCGGCCATGATAACACCTCCACCTTGAGTTGAATCTAAAACGTAATCAAAACCTTGTGCTCTGGCAACTTTCAAGATAGCAGCTTTGGCTTTTTCAGTAATTGGCTTTAATAGGTCAATTTCTTTTTTCTGCATTTCTTGTTGTGCAGTTGCTCTATATTGCTGAATGTTTTGTTGCATAGTCATAAGCTCATTAGAACGCTTTTGGTTCTCTTCATCAGTCTTGGTTTGAGCTTCTGCCTCATATTGCTTAGCCTTATTTTGGTATTCAGTAATAGAGGCTTGGATGTCTGCTTCGTAAGTTTTTGCTAATTTATCCAACTCACTTTGGGCATTTTTCATATCAGGCATAGCTTCTATCAAACTTTGAGTGTTGATATGAGCAACTTTGCTTTGAGCCTGAGAGAAATTGATAGCTCCAAAAAATAGTGCGGTTGCAAATAAAATGGTTTTCAATTGTTTCATTTTTACTAGTATTAATGTGTGTTATAAATTAAAATTGTTATTTATCTTCATTGTCCTCTTTCGGACTCTCTTCTTGTTCTTGCGCCTTTTGGCGTTCTTCTAATATTCTTTGTTTTCTAGCCTCAAGTTCTTGCTTCCTTCTTTCTCTATCTTCTAGTTTCTTTTGACGTCTTTCTTCTAGAATTTCCTCTCTTGTTTTTGTTTCTGTAGCTTCTCCATTGGCTTGTGTTTTACTTTCTGTATCCTCCGTAATGTTGTCAGATTCATCTGTATTTTCAGCTTCACGAGCATCAATTTTATCTTGTCTCGCTTTTTCACGTGCCGCAATGATACTATCTCTTCTCTGTTGAATTTCTAGTTTTCTTTGTTCCCGAGCATTCATAATGCTATCTCTCCTTTGATCCTGAGCATTTTCTCTTGCTTCTAATTCTTCGTTGATTTCAGGTAAAAGCTCTTCTTCATCGGCGGCTTTTCTTTCAGCTCTTGAAGTAGCTTGTTGACGCTTGTTACTTCTTGTGATACTTCTTATAACTTCATCACTAAAATCAAATCTATCTGCGGAATAGAGCATGACTACATCAGCGGCTTTGTCAAAAACAAAGTCATACTTTCTTTTTTCAGCCATATCTTGAACAGCGGCAAAAATTTGATCTTGTATGGGTTGGATTAATTGCTTCTTTTGAATCATTAAATCACCATTAGGACCAAAACGCTTTTGTTGGTAATCAAGGATCTCTTTCTCTTCAAAGGCTATGTCTTCTTCTCGTTCCTCAATCAATTCTTTAGTTAAAAGCACTTTCTCGTTGCTCAGATCTTTTCTTTTTTGTTCAATCTCACTTAGTTTGGTTTCAATTTCTTGCTTCCATTGCAATACTTTCTTGTCTAATTGTGAGGTAGCTTGTTGATATTCTGGGACGTTTTGAAGAATATATTCGGTATCAATGTAACCAATTCTTACACCTCGTTGAGCGTAAGAGGATACACCAATGGTGGAAATCACTATCAGTAAAAAAAGAACTTTTAATTTGATCTGCTTCATGTTTAATGATTTATGGTTTCATAAATTCTAAAAACAACAGATGCAGAAACTCCTGCTTTCTTTAGAATTAACGTTTTCAAAATTAACGAAATTTAACTTTAAAAATTTTAATTCCCAATGTAAATAATCTATTTGGTATTAGAAAATATCGTGCCAAACTAAAATTGTTGTCCAATAATGAAATGTGTTTGCCATCTACTAGGATTAAACTCACCAGGTACCGGATCAAATCCATACCCGAAATCAATACCTAACAGACCAAAGGCGGGCATAAAGATTCTTACACCTACACCTGCAGATCTTTTAAGATCAAAAGGATTGTAGTCATGAAAATCATTGTAGGTGACACCTCCTTCTAAGAAGGTTAATCCGTAAATTTTAGCTGTTTGACTTAAAGTAATAGGGTATCGTAATTCTAAAGAGAATTTATTATAAATCGTTCCTCCATCATTTGTTGGGTTTCCATTTTCATCTAAAGGTTGAATGGATTGGTTAGGATAACCTCTTAGGGCAATGGTTTCCCTTCCATCCAAGGTGTAATTGGCTAAACCATCACCTCCAAGGAAAAATCTTTCAAATGGTATCACACCTCTATTTGGATTATATGCCCCTAAGAAACCAAATTCTAAACTAGGTTTTAAAACTAGCTTTTTTGCTAGTTCTGAATACCAGTCTACTCTAAATTTAATTTTGTAGAATTCTAACCATTTAAAACGTTCTTGATCTATCTCAGCAATTCTGTCTACAGCTTCCACACGATCTGCTTCAGGATTGTTGGTGTCTGAAACAAACTCATCTAATTCGTTTCTTTCATCTCTCAAAGCTCTATAATCAACACCATTGACCAAAGAGTAAGGGAAGGTAACTTTAGCACTTACTGTAAAGTTAGATCCTCCTGTAGGGTAAATAGGATCGTTATAAGTATTGTTTCTACTTAAACCTATGGTATATGCCAAGTTATTTGAATACCCATCTCCAAAAGTAAATAAGCTCGTATTATAATTGTTTAAGTTATAATGTTGAAAAGTCAAGGCATGTGAAATTGAAAAATAATCATCTGGGATGGTTAATCTTTTTGCCAGTCCTAGGGTTACACCAGTGACATTGAAACTTCTACTTCTGTCAGGTCTTCCAGTTCTGTAATCATATGAAAATTGCTTGGAATGAGAGAATGACGTTGAAAATTGAACCGGTTTTTTTCCTCCCATCCAAGGTTCTGTAAATGAAAAACTATAGGTCTGGAAGAATTGACTGGCTTGCAATCTTAAAGCTAGTTTCTGTCCGTCACCTCTTGGAACAGGTGTATATGCATCCTTATTAAGGATATTCTTTAGTGAAAAGTTGTTAAAGGAAAGGCCCAGTGTTCCAATGAAACCGCCACCACCGTAACCACCTTGTAATTCTACTTGGCTTGAACCTGTTTCAACCACAGAGTATTCCAAATCGATGGTTCCTTCATTAGGTTTTGGGTTTTTAAAATTAGTTCCAATTTGTTCGGCATCAAAGAATCCTAATTGACTTAATTCCCTGATGGTTCTTATTACATTAGACTTTTTGTAAAGTTGACCTGGTCTTGTATAAAGCTCTCTGTAAATTACCTTATCATTGGTAACTTCATTTCCAACAATGGTGATATCATTAAAATGAACAGGTTTACCTTCTGAAATTCTAATCTCTAAATCAATGACGTTGCCTTCAGCACTAACTTCAACTGGATTAATGGTAGAAAAAAGATATCCGTTGTTTTGATACATGTTTGTGATATCCAATGCATCAGGAGATGTATTATCTGCAATACGTTTTTCTAGCATAACACCATTGTATTCATCCCCTTTTTCAATCCTTAAAACACGTTTAAGTTGTTCATCTGAATAAACGGTATTACCAATGAAAGAAATATCTCCAAAAGTGTATAATTCTCCTTCTTCAATATGAATACCAATGGCTACATTTTTATCATCAACAACCGTAATGGAATCTGCAACTATTCGCGCATCTCGATAACCATTTTCTTTATACTTATCGATGACAGCTTTTAAGTCTTCCTTATAATCGGCTTCTATATATTTAGACCGCTTGTACACGCGAATGAAATTCTTTTGTTTCGTCTTTTTCATCGCAGCTTTCAATTTATTGTCGGTGAAAACTTCATTACCAGTAAAATCGATGTCTTTGACTTTTACCTTACTGCCTTTATCAATCCTGACAACCATATTGACTCTTGCCTTTTGAATTGAATCTTGAACTTCAATTGTATTTATGGCTACTTTAGAATTGTAGTAACCATCTTTTTTATACGTATTAATAAGGTAGTTTTTTGTGGTAGTAATAAGGTTTTCGGTTACCTTGACACCTTTATCAAGTTTGTTTTCCTTGATGATTTTTTCCCTCTTTGATTTTTTAACACCTGTAATTTTAACCTCATTCAGTTCTGGTAAATCAGTTAACCTAATTTCCAAATAAGCCTGATTGCCATTTTTAACATCCTTAAGGTAAATTTCTATGTTGTTGAAAAGGTTGGAATTCCAAAGCTTGGTAATGGCTTTGCTTATTTTTTCTCCAGGAATAGCAATTTCTTCTCCTTTTCTTAATCCCGAATAGGCAATAATGGTTTGTTCACTAAAGGAGGTTTCACCATTTACAGTAATCTCAGCAATTGTATATGTTTTACTGTCTTGAACCGTTAATTCTTGGGCGACAGCCGATGGAATACTTAAAATTAAGGTAAGTAATAATGTAAAAAGTAATTGTGTTTTCAATAGCTTGCTATCAATTAATTTGTTCACTTGTTTTCCCAAATCTTCTCTCTCTATTTTGATAATCAATGATGGCCTTAAATAAATCCTCCTTGGTGAAATCTGGCCAAAGAACTTCCGTAAAATATAATTCAGCATAAGCAATTTGCCACAAAAGGAAATTGCTTATCCTGCGTTCTCCGCTCGTTCTAATAAGCAAATCCACATCGTGTAAATTTTGCGTGTAAAGATGCTTATTAATAACCGATTCGTCAATATTTTCGGGAGAAATTATGTTATTTTTAACTTTATGGCATAAATCCTTGATAACCTGAGTGATTTCATCCCTAGAGCCATAACTTAAGGCAAGGGTTAGTATCATTCGGTTATTGTTTTTGGTTTTTTCCATGACCTCCAAAAGCTCTTTATTTATTTTTTTTGGAAGCGCATCTAAGTTGCCTATGGCATTTAATTGGATGTCATTCTTCTGGAGTGTCTCCAATTCGTTCTTCAAGGAAGATACTAATAACCTCATAAGGGCCTGAACCTCTGGTTTTGGTCTGTTCCAGTTTTCTGTAGAAAATGCATACAAGGTTAGATTTTTAATGCCTAATTCAGCCGAGGCTTCTACCACTTGTCTTACCGATTTGGTGCCATTTTCATGGCCTATGGCTCTTATCAAACCTTTCTGTTTGGCCCATCTGCCGTTACCATCCATGATAATGGCAATATGATTTGGTAACTTTTCGGTATGTATTTGATCTTTTAAGTCCACTTGCCTAAAAATTGCAGTAACATGGTTTTCGGCCAAAGGTATAGGTAATGGTTAAACCAGAAAACACATACCAGTCATTGTTATTAACATTTCCAATGCTCATAGTGTCTTTAATTTGATGGGAATCTGGTTCACTTCCATCTATTTCATCTGAAAAAGTATATCGTGCTCCAATTTCAAAAGATAAAATAATATGCTCGGTTAGTCTTCCTTTTACTCCTAGAGCCATAGGAATCCCGAAGGCTAAGCTTTCAGTGTCTTCATCAATAATTCTGTCGTTTCTATAGTAGAAGTTATCGTGGTAGGCAACTGCAATACCTGAAAAAAGATATGGGGTGAAATTACGTCGGCCATCGTGTAAACTGTAATCGAAAAAGGTAAATTCCAAACCAGCGGCCAATTCCACAACGCCATTTTTAAAACTATAATTTCTTTCTTGTCGTCTGGGATCATCAGACTCACTGTCTCTTCCTTCTAATTCAGAAAAAATTGCAGAAAACCTGAAGGAGTGTCTATTGCTACGATTCCATTTCCAAACGGCTCCAATAGCCGGTTTGTTAGGGGCGATGTATTTGGTCGAGCCAATATCTCCTATAAAGTTGCTACCCCCCAAAAAGACACCCAACTCATGGGTTTGCGAATGGCAAATTTGGACGGTAAAAAATAATATGATTAAAGTGGTTAAATACCTCATAAACACTTAAAAGTTTGCAAATATAATAAATCTAAATTCCCAATAACAAATTGTAGGGGTTTGTGTTAGGTTTAAAACAAGATTTATTCACTTTTATTGTTTAATTACGCTTATCTTCTCCCCAAAGAAGTTTTTTTCTAAGGGTGTCTAGAAAACTTTCATCTAAGAGTTCAATCATTTTTATTTTGAAAGGTGCTTTGGAGATGGTTATGAGTGTTTCATTATCTAAAGTGGCTATTCTAGAGTCTAGGGAGATTAAATGTTGGTGTTCTCTTCCAGATACTTTCAATTGAATTTCTGTAGTGTCTTTAATAACAAGAGGTCTTGCGTTTAAATTGTGTGGCGCAATAGGGGTGAGCACAAAACTTTCAGCATGGGGGTCAATTACTGGGCCACCGCAACTTAGAGAATATCCTGTAGAGCCTGTGGGGGTAGAAACTATCAAGCCATCACTCCAGTATGATGTAAGGTATTCTCCATTTAAATGAGTATCTACCGTAATCATGGAAGTGGTGTTTTTTCGACTTACCGTAATTTCGTTTAATGCGAAATTTAGGTTTTCCATATTTTCATTGGAAGGTGTTGTTTTGACTTCCAATAGACTACGTTCTGAAATCTTGTATCTCCCTTCAAAAATGTGGTCCATCGCAGTTTCAATGCGATTGTTTTGAATGGTTGCTAAAAAACCTAATCGCCCGGTATTAATTCCGACAATGGGAATGGATTTATCTTTTACAAAGGTGATTGCTCTTAAAATGGTGCCGTCTCCACCGATACTTATTAATAAATCAAAACTGTCATCTAATGTTTTGAAGGTATTAAAATGATAAGCATTTTCGTCGGGATTGATTTGACTGTTGATGATTTGCAAGAAAGTTTCTTCAATGAAGAAATCCCCATTTTTCTTTTCGAGATAATCAAAAAGAATCTTTATAGCCTCCTCGGCATTTTGGTGGTAAAATTGCCCAAAAATTGCTACCTTCATCTATATATTCAGGTATTTATTGAGGTAATCAGAACGCTCTTTGAGGCTTTCCATATAACTGTCCTCCTCGTGTCCAGAAATTATATTGTAGCTATATCTTCTAAAGGTTTGCATAATATCGTTAAGTCCTGTATTGCCCACTTTCAGGGTGATTTGAACTAGGTCATTTTCAATTTTTGAAATAAAAGCTCCTAAAAGTTTCCCATTGTTTGATTCTACAATTTGACTCAACTCACTAAAGGAATAGTCATTAATACCCTTTTCTATGATTAAAATACCACCAGCTTCAGCAAAAAATGGTGTTTCGTTAAATAAGGTGATTATATCATTGAGCTCATAATAACCTAAATAGGTGTTTTTGACATCAAGGACGGGCATGATATTGGTCGAGTTTTGAGCAAAAGATTCCAAAACATCAAGCCATACAGTTGTATCTCTAACGAAAAAACCTTCAATAGTATGTCCGTAATCAGAAATAAGTTTTTTACCATCAAGGCAATGAGCGTCATTTTCAGAAATACAGCCTAGATACTGGTTCAAGTCATTTACAATAGGAATGTGAGAGTAAGTCAGCTGATTGAACATAACCTGAACATCACCAATGTGGTCCTTGATGTTCAAGGGTTTGATGTCGTTTATGATAAATTCAGCAAGGTTCATACACTTTCTTTTATCTGCAAATTAATCAAAAAAATGCTACAATAAGCCTGATTCAGTTTGTATTTTTGTTGAAAGAAACGTTAAAAATGACCAAGCTAAGTGTTAATATAAATAAGATCGCCACTCTAAGAAATTCAAGAGGAGGGGATGTTCCAAATGTGGTTCAATTCGCAAGAGATGTTCAAAGATTTGGTGCTGAGGGTGTCACTGTTCACCCAAGGCCAGATGAACGCCACATTACCTATCAAGATGTTTATGATTTAAAATCAGAAGTCTATACCGAGTTTAATATTGAAGGGAATCCTATAGATAAGTTCAATAAAATGGTGCTTGAAGTAAAGCCCACTCAAGTAACCTTAGTTCCCGATGCAGAGGACGCTATTACAAGTAACGCAGGTTGGGATACCATTAAGCATAAGAGCTTTCTTCAGGATGTCATCGCCCAATTTAAAGAAAGTGGGATTAGGACTTCCATTTTTGTTGATCCAGTTGAGGCTCAAATTGAAGGAGCTAAAGAGACTGGTACAGATAGAATTGAATTATATACCGAAGCCTTTGCGCATCAATTTGGTTTGGGTAATAAGAATGGAATTAAACCTTATTCGGCATGTGCAGAACTGGCCAATCAATTAGGGTTGGGAATCAATGCTGGACACGATTTATCCTTGGATAACATCCAATTTTTTAAAGAACACATTCCTGGGTTATTGGAAGTCTCAATAGGGCATGCTTTAATTTCTGAAAGTCTTTATTTGGGTATTGAGAATGTGGTTCAAATGTATTTAAACAAGTTGAAGTAAATGGAATTATATTCAAATGTTATTGGTGAAGGTCGCCCGTTTATCATTCTACATGGGTTTTTGGGCATGAGTGATAACTGGAAAACCCTTGGAAAGGCTTTTGGCGAGCAAGGATTTGAAGTACATCTTTTAGACCAAAGAAACCATGGACGAAGTTTTCATGATGAGGCCTTTAATTATGAAGTGTTGGTAGCAGACCTCAAACATTATTGTGAAATCAATAATTTGCGAGATATTATCCTTTTAGGGCACTCCATGGGTGGTAAAACAGCCATGTTGTTTGCCACAGAGTATCCAGAATTGGTTTCTAAATTGATGGTGGCAGACATCTCTCCTAGGTTTTATCCAGTACATCATGATCGAATACTAGAAGGCCTAAGTAGTTTGGATTTTTCAGAATTAGGGTCAAGAGGAGAGGCAGATGATCAATTGGCCAAATATGTTTCCGATTTTGGTACAAGACAGTTTTTATTGAAGAATCTTTATTGGGTAGAAAAAGGGCGGCTAGGTTTGAGAATGAACTTACCGGTCTTAAAAGCGCAGGTTGAAGAAGTAGGTGAGGCTTTACCGATGCATGCCAAATTTGATGGTGACACCTTGTTTTTAAGAGGTGATAAAAGTGAGTATATTTCCCTTGAGGATGAGTCAATCATCCAAAGACACTTCCCAAAAGCTAAAATTGAAACAGTAAGTAATGCGGGACATTGGTTGCATGCCGAGAATCCGGAGGAATTTTATAATTACGTCATAGATTTTATCAAGTAGTTTTTTGTACTTTTAAGAAAAACGATTACGATATGAATCTTATCCTCAAAATTTTATTAAATGCCGTGGCCGTCATTATTTTGGCTTACATCCTTCCAGGAGTATCCGTAAGCGGCTTCGGAACAGCCATTTTGGTGGCTTTGGTTCTTGGAATTTTAAACCTTTTGGTCAAGCCTTTGTTGGTTATCTTGACATTGCCCATTACCATTTTAACCCTAGGGTTATTTTTATTGGTGGTTAATGCCATTATTATTTTGATTGCCAGGGAAATGATTGGCGGTTTTGATGTTAGTAGCATTTGGACAGCCATACTTTTTAGCATTCTTTTATCCATTCTAGAATCTATTCTACATTCGCTTTTGGATAAGGATAAAAAGTAAGTGAATTTCAGACCGTTAAAAACTTTGTGGGGTTGCGAAAAAGTTATACTTTTGCAACCCTTTTTAATTACAATAAGTTTTATTACCCTTAGGGTTTATTACATTCCATATGAATATTACAAGAGAAAACATTGATGAGTTAAATGCTGTAGTAAAGGTAGATATCGAGAAATCGGATTACAGCGACAAAGTTGAAAAGATCTTATCGGATTACCGTAAAACTGCTTCTGTACCTGGATTTAGAAAAGGTCACGTACCTATGGGGATGGTTAAAAAGCAGTATGGTAAAGCAGTTTTGGTTGATGAAGTGAACAAGCTTTTACAGGATGCACTTAACAAATATTTGACTGAGGAAAAATTGGATGTTTTAGGTCATCCACTTCCAAAGCCACAAGATAACCTTGATTGGGATGCAGAGCAATTGTCTTTTGAATTTGAATTAGGATTAGCTCCTGAATTTTCAGTTGATTTAAGTCCTAAAAAAGCAATTACCCATTATACTATTGTAGCTGATGACAAAATGATCGACGAACAAGTTGAAAGCATCCAAAAGCAATATGGTAAATTAGTTTCTCAAGAAGAAGTTTCTAAAGACAGCGAGGTTACTGGTGTTTACAGCAACGAGGAGAAAGGTATCGAAAATAGAGTTACTTTAACCCTAGATAAATTCAAAGGAAAAGCGACTGAAAAGAAATTTATTGGTGCTAAAGTGGGTGATGTCATTACTTTAAAAACTAAAGGTTTGTATAGCGATGACCACGAATTAATGCATGCATTGAAGGTTAGTCATGATGAAGTTCATGATTTGGATATTGAAGTGAACTTTACAATTTCTGAAATTAACAACCGTGAATTAGCGGATTTAGATCAAGACTTATTTGATAAATTATTTGGTAAAGACGTAGTGAAGTCAGTAACTGAATTGAAAGAAAAAATCAAAGAAGATGCTGAGAAACAATTTAAGCAACAAGCTGATCAAAAATTGTTGAATGACGTAACTGAATATTTAGTTGACAGTACCAAATTTGAATTACCAGCAGAATTCCTTCAAAAATGGATTCAAACATCTGGAGAGCAACCTTTGGATGAAGTACAAGCTAAAGAAGAGTATGAAAAGTCTGAAAAAGGATTGCGTTATCAATTGATTGAAGGAAAGTTGGTGGGTGATAATAACATCCAAGTGACTATGGAGGATGTGACTGGTCATACTAAAGAAATGATCAAAGCACAAATGGCTCAATTTGGTCAAATGAATCCTTCTGAAGAGGAATTGGATGGAATCGCTTCAAGAGTTTTGACTAACCAAGAAGAAGTTCGTAGAATTTCTGAGCAAATCATTAGTCAAAAATTACTATCCTTTTATAAGGAAAATGTAAAGCTTAAAGAGAAGGAAGTGACTTACGAGAACTTTGTGAAAGAAGTTTACGGAGACAAGTAATTAAGATTCTTTTAAAGAATAAATGCTTATATTTAGGCGTTGGAAATTAAGCTTTCAACGCCTTTTTAATTGGTTAATTTTTATTAGAATATATTTATGGATTACGCTAAAGAATTTGAAAAATTCGCTATAAAAGATCAAGGGATTAGCAGTACTTACTACAACAAGATAATGAGTAGTATGTATCCTGTTGGTTTAACTCCCAATATTATTGAAGAACGTCAAATGAACATTGCGATTTTTGATGTGTTTTCACGTTTAATGATGGACCGAATTATCTTCTTGGGAACGGCAATTAATGATCAAGTTGCCAATATCATTCAGGCCCAATTGTTGTTTTTGGAAAGTACAGACTCTTCTAAAGACATTCAGATTTATATAAACTCTCCAGGTGGGGGTGTATATGCTGGCTTGGGTATTTATGACACCATGCAGTTTATTAAGCCAGATGTGGCTACTATTTGTACTGGTATGGCAGCATCAATGGGAGCAGTATTGCTATGTGCTGGTAAAGAAGGTAAACGTAGCGGATTGCCACACTCAAGGGTGATGATTCATCAGCCTTTAGGTGGTGCTCAAGGTCAGGCTAGTGATATTGAAATTACGGCTAGGGAGATTTTAAAATTAAAAGAAGAATTATATCAAATTATCAGTAAGCACTCGGGTCAACCTTACGACAAGGTATATGATGACAGTGATCGTGATTACTGGATGAAAGCTGAACAAGCTAAAGAATATGGAATGATTGACGAAGTATTGATGCGCAGTTAATCATAGAAGTAAGTAAAAGTAAAGTATGGCAAAAGAAGAATTAGAATGCTCGTTTTGTGGTAGAAAAAAGCCAGAAACTAATTTATTGATTGCAGGTTTAGATGCTCACATTTGTGACCGTTGTATCGAACAGGCCCATGGTATTGTTTTGGAAGAATCCAAGCAAAGCCATAACACCGAGTTGTCGGCCGAATTGATGTTGCGTAAGCCTCAAAAAATCAAACAATTTCTTGATGAATATATTATTGGTCAAGAAGCTACTAAAAAAGTGATGTCTGTGGCTGTATATAACCACTACAAAAGGTTATTGCAATCACCTACAGATGATGATATTGAAATTCAAAAAAGTAATATCGTTATGGTGGGACAGACTGGTACTGGTAAAACCTTAATGGCGAAAACCATTGCCCGTATGCTTAATGTGCCGTTAGCTATTGTTGACGCCACTGTTTTAACAGAGGCAGGCTATGTGGGTGAAGATGTGGAAAGTATTTTGACCCGATTGCTGCAAGCGGCTGATTACAATTTGGAAAAGGCAGAAAAAGGCATCGTTTTTATCGATGAGATAGATAAGATTGCGCGTAAAAGTGATAATCCATCCATTACAAGAGACGTATCTGGAGAGGGAGTACAACAGGCCTTGTTGAAATTATTGGAAGGTACAGTAGTTAATGTGCCGCCCAAAGGAGGTAGAAAGCACCCCGATCAAAAATTCATAGAAGTTAATACCGAAAACATTTTGTTCATTGCAGGAGGAGCTTTTGATGGTATCGAAAAAATCATCTCCAAGCGTTTAAATATGAAAGCGGTTGGGTATAGTGCTTCCATGTCTGATGACCAAATTGACAATGACAATTTATTGCAATATATCATTCCGAAAGATTTAAAGGACTTTGGATTGATTCCTGAAATAATTGGGCGTTTACCGGTTCTTACGTATATGAATCCGTTGGATGATAAAACGTTGAGAGCTATTTTGACAGAGCCTAAGAATGCTATTATCAAGCAATATAAAAAGTTGTTTGAAATGGATGATATCGATTTTAGTATCACCGATGGCGCTTTAGACTTTATTGTTGAAAAAGCCGTAGAATACAAACTTGGAGCACGTGGACTACGTTCTTTATGCGAGGAAATTTTAACGGATGCTATGTTTGAAATGCCAGGTACAAATGACAAAGAGCTTAAGGTCACTAAGGCCTATGCTGAAGATAAATTGACAAAAACTACATTAAAGAAACTGAAAGCGGTTTCGTAAGTAGCTTTACTACATAAAAAAAGCCTCCTAAATCTAGGAGGCTTTTTTATTTCTATGGATTGAAGTAATTAATAATGCAATATTATAATTCGTTTTCTTCTAATATTGAGGTAAATCTAATAGAATTATCCTTTTTAAAAAAGGAGATAAAATGCCTTTTAGACCAACCTTAAAAAATACTCGATAAAAATTTTCTTACAGTCAATTTCTCCGATTAAGTACCTATTGGTTCATGCCTAACAAATCGTCAAGGTACATTCTTGTATTTGAGAGCCTAGGGACCTTGTGTTGACCTCCCAATTTACCATGTTGTTTTAACCAATCATAAAACAGTTTGGGTCTGGCCATGTGAATCTTGGGCTTATTCAGAGTCATATTGTTGTACCTTTTGGCTTCATAGTCTGAATTTAAGGCCTTCAGGGCATTGTCAAACAATTCGTTAAAATAATCAATGTCTTGAGGTGGTATTTTAAATTCAATAAGCCACTCGTGGGCACCTTTTTCCTTGCCTTCCATAAAAATGGGAGCTGCTGTATAATCTACAATTTGTGCTCCAGTTTTTTGGCAGACCTTTCTTAGGGCGTCTTCAGCATTTTCAATGATCAATTCTTCACCAAACACATTAATATGATGCTTGGTTCTACCAGAAACTTTGATCCGGTAGGGTTTTACGGAGGTGAATTTTACCGTATCACCAATTTTATAACGCCACAGACCTGCATTTGTTGTGATGACAATAGCATAGTTTTTATCAAGCTCTACTTGGTTGAGAGGAATCACATGTTCAGATTCTGTTCCGTAGCTATCCATTGGAATGAATTCGTAGAAAATCCCATAGTCCAACATGAGCAATAATTCACTGGATTTGTTCCTGTCTTGAATAGCAAAAAAACCTTCCGAAGCATTATAGATTTCATAATACCTGAAATCTTTTTTGGGAAGGATTGATTTGTATTGGTTTTTATATGGAGTGAAACTAACGCCACCATGGAAGTAAACTTCCAAGTTGGGCCAAATATCCAATAAACTATCCTTATTAGTATAGTCTAAAACATTGTTCAATAACACCAACATCCATGAAGGAACGCCAGCTAAACTTGTCACATTCTCTTCAACGGTCTCTTCTACAATGGCCTGCATTTTTTCTTCCCAATTGCTCATCAATGAAACACGGTTACTCGGCGTGCTGCTGAACTCTGCCCAAAAGGGCATATTATCAATTAGGATGGCTGATAAATCGCCAAAAATGGTTCCATTTTCTCTATACAGTTCTTTGCTTCCTCCCAGTCTTAAACTCTTTCCAGTAAAAAGTTGGGAATCTTCATTATTGTTTAAGTACATACACAGTAGATCCTTGCTTGCCGCATAATGGCAATCTTCCAAGGAATCTCCACTTACAGGAATGAATTTACTTTTACTGTTTGTCGTGCCACTTGATTTAGCAAACCATTTAATAGGTTCTGGCCAGAATATATTGGTTTCCCCTTGACGGGAACGTTCAATGTCTGGGCTTAAATCTTCGTAGTGGGAAATAGGAATGCGTTGTGCAAAAGTTTCATAATCCCCAATGGATTGGAAATCATAGCGTCTACCAATTTCTGTGTCTTTGGCTTTCTCCAATAAATGGGAAAGCAGTTCCATCTGCACTTCATTGGGGTACTTTAAGAAAAGTTCTATCTGGTGAAATCGTTTCTTTAAAAACCAAGAAGCAATAGAATTTACTATTGGAAATGGCATATTTGCATTATCTTTAAAAAACTAAAAATAATACTTTTTTTTATGACCTACCAAGGTGTCTTGACAAAAATGGAGACTGAGTTTTTAAACCCGATTCAATACTTTTTGGTGTTTGAAAATGACTTTATCAATATGAATCAATTGTTGGGTAAAACAATCACCATGCAATTTGTTAAATACCAGTGTTTAAACTGTGGTTTAGATAAGCCCATCTACCGCCAGGGATTTTGTAAAAGTTGCTTTTTTGAAGTTCCACAAGCAGCAGATTGGGTGATGAAGCCTGAATTGAGTAAGGCACATTTGGATCAGGAAGAACGTGATTTAGCATATGAAAAGAAAGTACAATTACAGCCACATATCGTTTATTTGGCGAATTCCAGTAGCGTGAAAGTTGGAGTCACTAGAAAAACTCAAGTGCCAACTAGGTGGATTGATCAAGGCGCACATGAAGCTATTGAAATTGTTGAGGTTCCCAATAGATATTTGGCAGGGATTACCGAAGTAGCTCTAAAGGAGCATGTGAGTGATAAGACCAATTGGAGAACCATGCTCAAGAATGATGTGGTTGATGAAAATCTGGTCGAGTGGCGTGAACGATTAAAAGAGTTTATTCCTGAGGAAGCAAAGGAATATTATATCGAAAACAACACTGAAACCGAGCTTGATTTTCCTGTTTCAAAATATCCTTCAAAACCCAGTAGTTTGAATATTGAAAAGCAAAAAAGTTTTGAGGGTAAATTAGTTGGGGTAAAGGGACAATACCTGATTTTTGAAGATGATACCGTCTTTAATGTCCGGTCCAACGAAGGGCTTGTTGTAGCCATCGAAATTAAAGTTTAACAGCTCTTTAATAGAGATACGTTTTCTTTTTGAGTATTTTAAGTAGAAAACATGAAAATCCCAGTAATGTTCTATGTGGTGTTTACCACCTTATGTCTAGTAGCTTTAACTGTTATGGTAGGTATGGGGTTGCCATTCCATTGGGTTTATTATGTGATGATTTTTGGGCAGCTAATGATGTTGATTATGGTGTATAAAGTTTTAAGGGATAACTACAGGACCAATAAAACCTTTAAAGACTTTTATGAAGACCATCCTATCACAAATGATTAAATCAGTCTTTTTTCAATATATTCTGAATTCATAATTCTCAAAGCTCCCATATAATCTGTTCTAAAGCTAATGATGTCACCTATCTTGTAATCAATTTCAGTTTGTGAAATATCAAGGACCAACATGTCTGAGCTCGCGCCTACAAAATTGACGGACTCATCCAAACATCTTAAAAAATCAATTTTAGAAACATCCAGTAAACCGACGTCTAGAATGGCTCGTTTCTGTATTTCTGTCCATTTTGACTCATCTACTTCAAACATGTCGCCCGAAGGGTTTTTTTCCAATTCGCCATATGGAACGCTTGGTTTTTCTGTAATTTCTATGATTTCACAATGCAGGGTGAAAACATCATCTTTCATGCCCTCTATGGTGGTGTTTTCAAAAAGATCGCTCCCGAAGAATAGGGTTTCACCCACTCTAAAATGATTGATCCCTTTCGGAACAATGCCTTTTAATAGTAAGGGGACCATTACAGATGATCCACCAGAAACACCATCTATTTTTTGATCAAATTTGGCTTCAATAAGTTGTTCGTAAAGACAAAGCTGAATGAGTTTGTCCTTACTAGGCATGACACCACTTAGGCAATTCAAGTTGGTGCCTATACCAGCAACTTGTATGTTTGGAAGCTCAAAAATAGCCTTATAGAAATCCATCAAATGATCTCCCATGATCCCTTCCCTTAAGTCACCTAATTCAATCATGATGACAACGCGGTGTACTTTATTTTGTCTTTTGGCTTCCTCAGATAGCCATTTAATCGTGGTGAATTCGGTATTAAAACTTACATCAGCAAAGGTGACAATGTCCTTAATGATATGCTTGGAAGGTGGCTTGATATAAATAGTGCCTACTTCAGGTTTAATTTTCCTGATGGTTTTGAGGTTTGTCAACCGCGCATCGCAAACTTGTTCATCACCTAAACTCAAAACAAATTCCAGAAAAAGTTCATTGCCGCAAAGCATTTTTAGAACTGGAGCCCATTCTACTTGGTGGCTATCAAACAGATTCTTTAAAAATTGGTAATTATGAACAAGCGAAGCTTTGTTTAAAGTAAAATAGGCCATGGTTTAGTTTATAATTCTTGGTATGTCTTTATCGATTCTTGAAAGGACTTCATAATTGAGTTGATCGGTCATATTTCCGAAGGAAGATACCGTAATTTCCAGATCTCCTTGTTTGCCTATCAAAATGACCTCATCATTTATTTTAATGGTTGGGTCACTTGTAATATCGATTAGAAGCATGTTCATGTTTACAATACCAGTGACACCATATCTTTGATTGTTAATGATAACACGGCCTTGGTTGCTTAGACTCCTGCTATAGCCATAACCGTATCCTATAGGAACAGATGCTATAGTCATATCCTGTTCTGCAAGGTACGAATTTCCGTAACCAATATATTGACCTTTAGGAACCTCTTTGATGTCCATGACATAGGATTTCCAACTTAAAATAGGTTTTAGAGGATCTTTATGTACATGTTTCTGGGTAATATGTGAGATGAAATTTTCTCTACTTGGCCAAAGGCCGTATTGAAGAATTCCGACACGTACCATGTCATAATTATCCTTAGGAAATGATAGAACTGCAGCGCTACAAGAGGCATGTATTCTTTCAGGTTTAATACCCTTTTTCTTAAAAAACTTGATGGCTTTTTTAAAGATTTGTCTCTGATTTTTTACTCTTAGATAGTTGCTGATGCTCTCTGCCCCCGCGTAATGGGTGCAAATTCCCTGTATGCCTAAATGTTCGTTATTCAGTAGGAGGGTATCCGCTAAGTTTTTCCATTCATTCTGATTAAACCCCGTTCGATTCATACCGGTTTCAATTTCTAAATGAACACGAGCTTTTCGGTTCATGGTTTTTGCTAATTGAACCATGTAATCCAATCGTTGGATATTAAACACATAAAACTCAATGTTATTCTCCAATACCCATGAAGCATGCTCCTCGCTGATATCTCCCATAATCATTATGGAAAAATCGCCTTTTGCTTTTTCAAAAACTTGTTTGGCTTCTAGGGAGCTAAACACTGCAAAATGATTGATACCCAATTCTTGTAGTAAGGGAACCATAATGCAGATTCCATGTCCATAAGCATTCCCTTTTAAAACCGAAGAAATAATGGTTCCTTCATCCAATAAGGTTTTTATGTATGTGATGTTTTTAGCTAATGCTTTTTTATTTATTTCAAGAATCGAATTAGGCATGTATTTGTTTTATTATTTGATGGAACATGTTTATTCCGTTAGTTATGATTTCATCTGGGAAATCATAATCGGGGTTATGTAAAGCTGGAGCATTTTGTCCTGCACCAAGCCCAAACATGGCGCCTTTGAATTTTTGGGTAAATAGACCAAAATCCTCTCCCCATTTAAAAGGGAACTGTTTGTTGAGGTATGAAAATCCAAGAGTATTAGCAGCTTCTTTAATATGAGAAACTGCTTCAGGATGGTTGTTGTTTGAAAGGAATTCATCAAACCATTGAACCGTATAGTTGAGTTTGTAAATATGACAGGTCTTCTTGACTATCGTTATGACATCATTTTTCAAGTATTCCAATTGAGTGACGGTCCAACATCTCAAAGTAAAATGAACTTCTCCATCTCCCGCAGAAATACCGTAGTCTTTTGATCCTATTCTACTGTAAACTGTTGCAATCGTTGAAAAATTGGGATTCGTTTCTTCAGGATTTGATAGCCCTTTGATTCGCTGGATTAATTCTGAAATTGCTAAGTCAGGGTTGATACCCTTGTCTGGTTCAGCGGCATGCGAAGTTTTACCAGTCAAAGTAATCGCAAGACTAATGACCGAAGGAGTAAAGGTATTTTCTCTACATATAATCTGTCCTATATCAAACCCAGGAACATTGTGAAGAGCGAATGCAAAATCAGGCTTCTTTTCTAAAAGGAGCGGTTCTTTCAGTATGGCTTTAGCTCCGGTACCAATTTCTTCAGCCGGTTGGAAGAGTAGAATCACTTTTCCAGATGAAAAGGGATGGTTGTATATTTCTCTTGCTAGTCCTATTAAAATAGTGCTATGTCCATCATGTCCGCATTTATGGGAAATGTTGTCATATTCAGAGGCATGATCAAATGTATTTGTTTCTCTAATTGGAAGAGCGTCAAGTTCAGCTCGATATAAGCTAGTTGGACCTTCTTTGTCGGCTTCAAAAATAGCAGCTACGCCAAATCTGCCTAGTTGGGTTATGATTTGTGACGGATTGAAATATTTTAGGGTTTCAGAAATTTTTTTGGCTGTTTTTACTTCATAGCCTGAAAGTTCTGGATGTTTGTGTAGTTCTTTTCGAAACGCAATCAAATCTTTCAATCCATGTATTCTCATAAGGTTAGTTTTTCACTAATATATAAATAGTTAATGATAAGGTGATTCCTATCAAAATAGGATCAAAACCATAAGGAATTTGCACCTCCAAGAACATAAGAATGAGGGTAGAAAAACCTCCAAATAACATTGAAAGAAGTGCAGCCAAAGGTTTTTGCTTTTTAGAATAGAGCATTCCTAGGACAGGAATTAAAAGCCCAGAAACCATAAATGCATAAGAGCTTAACATCAAATCTAAGACACTTGTCATGGCCGTTGCTATTAAAATGGCTACAAATCCTATTATAAAGGTAATGATTTGTGAGATACGGATAGTTCTAGGATTTTTATCATTGAGACCTAGAATGTCTGTAGTAAAGTTACCCGAAGCAGCTAGTAGACAACTATCTGCTGTGGACATAATGGCTGAAAAATATGCAGATAACATCAACCCCATGAGTCCAACTGGTAGGATATTTTTTAACAACATGGGAAGGCCTATTTCTGGATCCAATCCAACCTCAGATGTAAAACCATCGGCAGAAAATAAACCTTGAGCAGCAGCTACTCGTGCCATCAAGCCTAATGCAACTCCCATAAACGCCATGATGGGGTATTCAAAGAGACCAGCAATATACCAAGCCTTTTTGGCGGTTTTTTCATTCTTACATGCGTAAATTCTCTGGTATAGGGTCATGCCTACAAACCAAATAGGAATGATTGTGATGGCCCAGTTAGCTAGTTCTACCCAAGAGAGATTTGATAAACTAAAAAATTCAGCTGGTAACGTTTTACTGATGGTTTCATAACCTCCTAAGGTAACGTAAGAAATGGGTATGCCAATGAATATAAGACCGACCATTAGTATAATCCATTGAAAGGTGTCTGTATATATAACAGCCTTTATTCCTCCAAAAACGGTATAAATCATAGCGATACTTCCCATAATAATCAATGCTTTGGTTAAGCCTAATTCAGGGAATGTTCCTACTGCTAGTTTAGCTCCTGCTAGAAGCTGTGAGGAGGTAAAACCTAAGTAGCCAATAAAGGAAATAATTCCAGCTACTAGGGCTACCTGTTTTCCATAATGTCTTTTAAGAAGTTCAGGGAAGGTAAGAAGATGAAATTGGTGTCCATCTTTAATCACTTTTGGAATCAAAAGAACAGCACTCAACCAAGCTCCTACTAATCCAGTGAATAACATCCATGAGCCGGAAAGTCCCATCACAAATCCAAGACCTCCAAGTCCGATGGAGAATCCGCCTCCTACATCTGTGGCTACAACTGAAAGCCCTACGTGCCAGCTATTCATGCTGTTGCCACCTACATAATAATCCTTGGCACTGTTATTTTTTCTGTAATAATAGAAACCAATGCCCAAAACAATAATCATGTAGACGGCAAAAACAAGAATGTCTATAACGTTCATGGATTGCTACTTTTGAAGTCGCATTTCAAGATATTTGTTCTCGAAACCCAATTTTTCGTAAAGAAGTTTGGCAGGATTGTCTGGTTCGACATGCAACGCTATACTGCCTTGTGCCAATTCTATGGCTTTTTCCATGAGTTGTTTGCCAATTCCTTGGCCTCTGGCATCATGATGAACAGCAATATATACCAAAATGTTCTCAGGAATATAACCTTGCATCCCAGTTTCATTGATGATGGTGATGCCCTTGATACCTTCTTTATCTTTGATTACCAAAACAAAACCACCCTGTGCCGAGATATTGTCTTTTACGGCATAATCTAGACATTTGGCAATATCTTCCTTTTTATCCCCATATTGTTCAAGATGGGTATGTAAAAAGCCAATGATGGTTTCTTTTTCTTCGTCTGTTGGTTTGGTATTGGGGTTATATAATTTGAATACATTCATAATTATACCGCTTCCTCATCCCTAATCTGCTGAATGTAAGCAGCCTTTTGGATTTCTCTGCGTCGTCTTACCGATTTTTTGGTGTAGTATTGATTTTCTCTTAAGTTTTGCATAATTTTTACGTTACGGTGTTTCCTCTTGTAACGTTTTAATGCTCTTTCAATTTTTTCTCCTTCTTTTACTTCGATTTTAATCATGTATAGATTTTAATTGTTTATGAATCTTAGGTCTATCCCAAGTAAGTTTTTAATATTTTGTTTTTTGAGGTATGTCTTAATCTTCTGATACCTTTTTCTTTGATCTGTCTAACTCGTTCCCTTGTAAGCCCAAAGGTTTCTCCAATTTCTTCCAAACTCATAGGTTGTTCATTGCTGATGCCATAATAAAGTCTAATGACGTCTGCTTCTCTTTGAGATAAAGTGTCTAGTGCTCGGTTGATTTCCACATTTAAGGAATCTCTCATTAAATCTTTATCTGGGTTGGGCGATTCTCCAGATTTTACAACATCATATAAGCTGGAATCTTCACCTTCTTTAAGCGGCGCGTCCATAGATAAATGGCGTCCCGAGTTTTTGATGGATTGCTTAACGTCTGTAACAGTCATATCCAGCTCCTTTGCAATCTCCTCAGCGCTTGGAGGTCTTTCATGCACTTGCTCTAAGGTAGAGAAGGCTTTGTTGATTTTGTTGATGGAGCCGATTTTATTTAATGGCAATCTAACGATTCTCGCTTGTTCGGCAAGAGCTTGAAGAATCGATTGCCTAATCCACCACACAGCATAAGAAATGAATTTAAATCCGCGAGTTTCATCAAAACGCTTCGCTGCTTTTACAAGTCCTGCGTTTCCTTCATTAATTAAATCGGGGAGTTTAAGGCCTTGGTTTTGATACTGTTTGGCTACTGAAACTACAAATCGCAAGTTGGCTGTGGTTAATTTTTCCAAAGCAATCTGGTCTCCTTCTTTTATTCTTTGGGCCAGTTCTACTTCTTCTTCGGCGGTAATCATTGGGATTTTGCTAATATCCTGAAGATATTTATCCAATGATTTTGATTCCCTGTTTGTAACTTGCTTGGTAATTTTTAATTGCCTCATGTAAAAGATTTAGATATTTAAATGTTTCTCTAGCTTTACATGATAACCTTTTTATTGAAATATCCAAAGAAAAAGGCAATTCTTTAATAAAAATGACCAAAATTCATGCTAAATTAAGTGAGTTTTGGTCATTTTCATGAATTTTATCCTATTTTATAGAGTCAGATTCTTTTTTCTGTTTGTTTAAGAGACCACCTAAGACATTTTTGATTCCTTGTTGAACGGTGTTCGAATTATTGGTTGTTGTCTCCGTACTGTCGGTAGCACTTTCTTGATGTGCTGATTCTTGTGCCTGACCAATTCCTGATAATAAATCTTTAATGGCACCCGCACCTTCATTCAATAGTTTTTCTTTTTGAATCTCAATAAGCTGTTGTGTCAATTTAGAAACTGAAGCATTGAGATCTGTAGAAATAGCTGGATTGGAAATGGCTCCTGTTATGTTAGCAGTAACTGGGATACTAATGTTGTTTACCTCATTATCATTGATTTTACCAATAAGTCTGTTGACTTCACTTCCTAAATATTTAGCAGGAACATCCAATACTGCCTTATAATTCATGTTTTGATCAAAACCATGGGAACCTGAAATTTCAATATCAATATCCTTATAAGCTAGTTTAAATGGTTTCACATTTACCTGTCCGTTGTCAAATACCAAATCAGTCTTTAAGTCTTTGTCTGATAGTGCATCAAAATCTATAAAGTTGAAGGTGTTGTCCAATTGATTTAATAAAGGACTATTACTGGTATTGATTTCCCTTGTCAATAATTCGGCAAAGGCAGATCCAGAGATTGAATTTAAACTCGGTGTCATTTGTTCGTCTAGATTCCCGTTTAAGCTAATCGTTGTGTTCAATTGCCCTTCTAGAAATTTGGCAATAGGAGCAAGAGCTTGCAGTAATTCTAAATCCTTAAATGATTTAGAGATATCAAAATCTTCAGCACCTAAGTTCATATTAAAAGTAGGGGTGTCATTTTTGGTGGAAACCGTTCCCATTAAAGCCAGAGTGCCATCAAAGATATTAGCTGTCATATTTTGTAGATTGGCTTCTTGATCTTTAATGCTTAGCGTCCCGTTCAGATTTTTTAATTCAAGATTGTCGTAAACCACGGTATTGGCCTTGGCTTGAATAGTACAATCCAGAAAATCAGGAATTTTGGTCGGGGAGCTTTCTGCATTGTTTGCTGAGGTGTCTTCACTATTTTCAACTTCCGAAGTCATAAAATCATTAACTACCAAATTGTTTGAATTTAAGTTGAAGTTTCCTTGAAGTTTATTTTTACCGAAAATAAAGCCCATGAAGTTTTTCAATGATCCGTTCATTTGTAGATCAGATTGTCCTGTTCTTGCTTTAAAGTTGGTAACGTTGACAATACTTGGATTGAAGTCGAGGCTTGCTGTTTCTATTTGAATTGGATTTTGAAATCCTTCAGAAGAATAAATAAGGTCAGTCAAAGTTAAATTACCACTAGTTTTAATTCTTTCATATCGGTTGTTTTCAACGGCATCCATATCAAAAGAAGTATTGATATTTCCTTTTAGTATACCGCTCAATTCATTTTCTAAAGATATTGGGTAGGCCTTTGTTAAATTACTTAGGTTTAAAACACCATCCACAAACGCTTGCACCTGCATATTTGAAGTGAGATTTCTGATAGTGGCTGATGACTTAAATTTATCTTGATCAATTGCAAAATTTAAAGTTTTAATATCAACATAGGTGTCATCTTTTTCCCCGGTTTCATTTTTGATGATTGTATTAATAGTAATGTCATTGATGCCTTTGGGAAGGTCTGGATATTTAAATGCCGCATTATTTGAGGTGATAGCTATATCAAAGGTTGGGATGGTTTCTTCTGAAAGCAAACCTTTGACGGCACCCGAGATTTTAAAATCACCATTAGTTTCTACCTTATCAAGATCTTTGGAATAGGTCTCTGGGATGAGTGCTAAAAAGTCTTTGAACGAAGATCCAGGATTTTGGAACGTTAAATCAATGTCCTGTCCTTCATCCATTAATTGCACGTAACCATCAAACTCCAGTGGCAATTGATTAATAAGAGCTTTATTTTCTTTAAAGGTGTATTTGCTGTTTTCCAAATCCAACGCCAAGAGAGCATCCAATTTGAAATGGTTATTGGTTAAATGGTTGGTGCTATCCATGCTAAAACTTACATTGGTCTCAGTTTCAGTATCCAGTTCTGACGTTTCTGCAGAGAAAACACCTTTACCCGAATGGTTCAATTCCGTTATATAAACCTCCATTTTTGAGGTCTCATCCAAATAGGTAATAGCACTGTTGCTGATGCTGTAATCTTCAATTTCAAACGCAAAACCATTTTCAGTAGAATCCTCTGTAGTTGGAGTTTCTGGACTTTCTTTGGTAATGTCATAATTGTTGTTCCCTAACTTATCTGTTTTTAAAGTGACCATCGCTTCATTCACATGAATGCTGTTGATAACCATAGGTCCTTCACTAGTGTTTTTAAAAAGTTCAGGGAGCGGCATAGAAAAGGAAATAGACTTAACTGTGGCAAAGGTTTCATCTTTAAAAGGCGCATTATTAGTGATGACTAAATTGTCTACACTCACATGAGCTTTAGGAAAGTTTTGTATGAGACTTAAATCAACATCTGTAAATTCTACCTTGGCATTCAGATTATCATTGATATAGTTTTTTACTAAATCTTTGATTTGCGATTGAAATGCAAATGGGGCAATGAGTAAAATAAGAAAAAGGGTAATGATTATTCCACCTAGTATTTTTAGTGCTTTTTTCATGAAATGGTTTTTGGTTGTGTAGGTATGTACGTATTAAAATAACGGGCTAGTTGGCGGTTTGCAAAAGTTTAATAAAACTTTAATATTCTATAACAGACTGATTTCTTCGTTTTCTTTGAGTTTAAATTTCCTTTTAAAAAGATAGACGCCTAAATATAGAAACGGGGTGTCGAGGACTGCAATAATTATTTTGAAAATAAAACCGCTTACTAAAAGGCCGAAGAATAAATCCCATGAAATTTTGCCAAACGAACACAATAAAATGAGTACTGTGCTGGTGTCTACAAATTGAGAGGTGAAGGTTGAGAAGTTATTGCGCAACCACAGGTGTTTTCCTTTGGTCAGACGTTTCCAGAAGTGATAAATTTGGATGTCAATAAATTGGGCGAATAAATAGGCTAACATACTTGCAAAGACAGCAATGGCAGTACTTCCGAAGACCTTTGAAAATAAGTCGTTTTGAACGGGTGACCAATCGGTTGCAGGTACAGCGTTTGAAACATATACAATCAATAAGGAAAAGAAAGAAGCAAATATTCCAGCAATAACCACATGGTTTGCTCTTTTCTTTCCGTAGATCTCACTGATTAAATCGGTGATAAGGAAGGTGACGGGATAGGGCAAAATACCAACCGAAATTTCAAATAATTTGGTGCCAAAAATTTCAACTTCCAATGGGTACCAATAGAAAAACTTTTGAAATATGAGGTTGGAAACCACTAGTGAAGTGATAAATAAAGCTGCTAAAAATAAATAGGTGTTTTGGGCTGCTAGCTTGTCTTTTGACGTCATATAATTTGTGGATAAATAGGTTTTGTAAATATAAAGTATTAAAATTTCTTTTAGTTATTTTGCCTGACTATGATCCATGCAATAAACGTCTACATAGCATTAGGAAGTAACAAAGGCCATAAGTTTGAAAATTTACAGCAAGCCATAGATTTGATCTTTGAGAAGGTAGGGGCTGTAAAAGCTATTTCCAAAGTTTATCAAACCGAAGCGGTTGGTTTTGATGGTGATGATTTTTATAATGCATGCGTGAAGGTAGAGACTAATTTATCAGCACAAAAGGTTTTAACCGAATTGATGGCCATCGAGAATCGGTTGGGTCGAGAGCGATCTGAAGGAGCGGGCTATGAATCTCGGACCATTGACTTGGATTTGTTGTTTTATGGCGAGACGGAAATTAATGACAATAACTTGATAGTTCCGCATCCCGAGATTCAAAACCGCCAATTTGTTTTAAAGCCACTTATGGATTTATCTGCAGAAATGGTGCATCCTAAACTTAAAAAAACAGTCAAGGAATTGCAGCAGGAAAGTGTGGATCAGTCTCCTTTGGAACCTGTCAATATTTGGCTTAAGAATCCTAAAAGCAGGTTTTATTTCAACCAATACAATTACATTGCTATAGAGGGCAATATTGGAGCAGGAAAAACCAGTTTGGCGACCCAGATTTCAAAAGATTTTAATGCCAAATTGGTTTTAGAGCGTTTTGCTGATAATCCCTTTTTGCCCAAATTTTATGAGGATGCCAAACGGTATGCTTTTACTTTAGAAATGTCATTCTTGGCAGATCGCTATCAGCAAATATCTGATGATCTTTCTCAGTTTGATTTGTTTAAAGATTTTATCGTTAGTGATTATGATATTTTCAAATCGTTGATTTTTTCCAAGATTACACTTCCTGAAGATGAATTTAATCTATACAGAAAGCTGTTTTATCTGATGTATAAAGACATTGCTAAACCAGATCTTTATGTGTATTTGTATCAAAACACCCAGCGTTTACAGCAAAACATCAAACATCGCGGACGTGATTATGAGCAAAACATTCAAGATGAGTATTTAGAAAAAATCAATGCGGGTTATTTGGAGTTTTTGAAAAATCAAAACGAGCTAAAGGTAAAAATCATAGATATTTCTGAAAGAGATTTTGTTCACAATAGGGAAGACTATTTGTGGCTGTTAAAGGAGATTTGTCATGTCGTATAAACATCAAGTTGTTCAAGTGGAGGATATCAAAGTTGTAGGTGTTCATGCTCCAGCGACCTTTCAAACCATAGCTCATGTAACAGGGAGTTTGGGAAGAGCATTTATGCCGAGGCGTAAAGAGATTGAGAACCGCATAGGGACACATTCCTTTTCTATTCAGGACTACGATGCTGTTTTTCAGAATGTCACACCTCAAACATCATTTGAAAAATGGGTAGGTGTGGAAGTTTCAGATTTTGAAAATGTACCCGAGGGGATGAATTCTTTGGTTTTGCCAGGAGGGGCCTATTTGGTTATAGATTTTGAAGGCTCTCTGTCTGATTTTCCTAAACTTTGGCAATTTATTTTGCAAGAATGGTTGCCATCCTCCAACTATAAGCTGGATAAAAGACCCCATTTTGAAAAACTCCCGAAAACTTACAATCCGCTAAATCCCATTAATAAAGAGGAGGTATGGGTGCCTTTGGAATTGGGGTGAATAGGTTGAGTTTTTATTTTTTATTCAAATTTCACTAATTCAGGTTGAATTATTATCGTCTCATTTTTTCTTGGGAATTGTCCGTGTTCAAATAGAAGCTTAACTCTATTGTTTTCTTCTTCAAGAGCTTTGAGTTCAACGTGGTAAAAATCAGAAATGATAAAGGATTTATTTTCATAACCTAATTCAGTAGGTTGAATAAGTATGTGGATATCGGTTTTTGAGTTTTCGGTTTCTAGCGGAAGGCTTTGTCCATTATAAAAAGTCATTACCCTCACAAAAAAGTCATTAGCAAATATTGATTTTTCTTCGTCAAAATCATGAAGAATAGCTTCAAATTTAGATTCTGACGTTTGGATGATTTTAGATGTATGTTTGTAAATGAAAAAATTGTCTGAAATATCAAGTGTATCTGTAAATTCCTTCTTATCAATTAATATTTGTTCTCCCTTATTTAATTTTTCGGGAACGTTGATTTCAGTTTGAGAAGTCTTCAGGAATCTATAGTAATTTGAGTTTTGACTATTCTCTAAATTTTCAACTTGTTTTTTTAATTCCAAAATCAGTTGATCTTTTTGTTGAATCTCCTCTTTCAATTTTTTCTCCTCAGAAGATAATCTATTTGGATTACAACTTGAATGTAAAATTGAAATGAGAATTAGTATTGAGATTTGTTTCATTATGATGAAGATTTTTTAAAAAATAGCAGTTAAATTATTTATGAGTAAAGTGTCGTCACAATCCGCCCTTTCTGATTGTCCAGCGTTATTTCATTTAAGATTTGCTGGGTTTTAGGGGTGAAATTAAATGGTGGTTGTAAAAGATCCACCCCGCTTTTTTGTTTCAATCTAATGCCTTGACCCGAGATTATATCCTTGTTTGGAGTAAAATCTCCCGTAGGAAGGTGCTCCGTGAGTATGATGTATTTATATGAAACTATTTTGTTTAGAATGCGCTGTATTTCTGCGTTGGAAAGGTGCTGGAGAACTTGACGCAGAATAACGCAATCAGCGGGAGGGAGGTAGTCTTTGGAAATATCCAATGTGTAAAATTCCTGGTCTTTTTCCGTGAATAGCGTTTTGTTTCTTTCAATCAAGGATGCTACAATATCAATGCCAATATATTTTTGAGTAAATTGAGCTAATTGCCTGCCTATATTAAAATCGCCACAGCCTAAATCACAAACAATCAATGAGGGGTCAAAGTTTTTTAGAAAAGCCGAAACAGAATCGACATAAGGCTCGACTATTTTTGGGTCGTGAGACCCTTCGCCCGAATAGAAATCATGTGGGTGTCCGCCCCAAAGGTGTTGGTCATAAATTTGTTCCATGGCCGCCTTAGTAGGCCAAGGTTGTTTGGGTCTATTGGACACTAATGGTTTATTTTACTGAATAGATCCCATATCACCACGCCGCAACTTACAGAGATATTTAAGGAGTGTTTGGTTCCAAATTGTGGAATTTCCAACACCAAATCACTATGACTAACCACTTCCTGTGATACCCCTTTTACTTCATTTCCAAATACCAGAGCATAGGTAGTTCCTGGGTCTGGTTGAAAATCATTTAGCATGGTAGCGTTTTCAGCTTGTTCTATGGAAGCTATTTGAACGCCCTCCTCTTGTAGTTTTTTGACCAAATCCAGGGTGTTTTCTACATATTCCCAAGCCACAGTCTCTGTGCTGCCCAAAGCTGTTTTGTGAATATCTTTGTGTGGTGGTTTGGCAGTGATACCGCACAAGTATATTTTTTCTATTAAAAAAGCGTCACTTGTCCTAAAAACCGAACCGATATTATTCAAACTTCTAATGTTGTCCAGAATGACAATAATGGGTGTCTTTTCAGAAGATTTGAATTCTTCAATGCTTAATCGTTCTAACTCACTGTTTTTTAATTTACGCATGCGACCTTTGTGGATAAATGTAGATAACTTATAGGTTATCAGTTTCAAAAACCTTGAAAATATAGTTACTTTAGCAGCTATACTTATTGGCAAAAATAATAGAATAAAATCATTTAACCATTGGCTAAAAAAGCAAAAAAAGTAACCCCGTTAATGCAACAATACAATACCATTAAGGCAAAGTATCCTGATGCGTTATTGCTTTTCCGGGTTGGGGATTTTTATGAGACGTTTGGAGAAGACGCCGTTAAGGCAGCCAAGATTTTGGATATTGTTTTGACCAATAGAAATAATGGTGGAGAAAGAACCGAATTGGCTGGTTTCCCGCATCATTCTCTAAACACTTATTTGCCTAAATTGGTAAAGGCTGGTGAACGGGTAGCCATTTGTGATCAATTGGAAGACCCCAAACAAACTAAGACCATTGTCAAAAGAGGGGTGACAGAGCTGGTAACTCCAGGTGTGGCTTTGAATGATGAGGTACTAAGGTCCAAATCCAATAACTTTCTCTGCGCTGTACATTTTGATAAAAAGTATATCGGAATTAGCTTTTTGGATATTTCTACTGGTGAGTTTTTAACCTCTCAGGGAGACGAAGAGTATATCGATAAGCTGCTTCAGAATTTTGGGCCAAGTGAAGTTTTGGTTTCCAAACAAAAAAGAAGAGAGTTTGCAGAGGCTTTTGGTGATGATCACCATACATTTTATATGGAAGATTGGGTATATCAGCCTGATTATGCCAATGAAACCCTAACAAGGCATTTTGACACCAAATCTCTCAAAGGCTTTGGAATTGATAATTTGTATGAAGGGATTATTGCTTCAGGAGCAGTCCTGCATTATTTAGGGGAGACGCAGCATCATAAACTAGAGCATATTACTTCGATAAGTAGAATTGCAGAGGATGAATACGTTTGGATGGATCGCTTTACGATTAGAAATTTAGAGTTGTACCATTCCAATAACCATGCGGCGGTGACCTTACTGAATATTATCGATAGAACGATAACACCCATGGGAGGACGTATGCTTAAAAGATGGTTGGCACTTCCCTTAAAAAACATAGAAAAAATCAACCAGCGACACCAAGTTGTTCAGTATTTAAAGGACAATCAAACGGTCTTGCAGAAGTTACAGGGCCAGATAAAGCATATAGGCGATATTGAACGTTTGATTTCAAAGGTGGCTACGGCTAAGGTAAGTCCGCGAGAGGTGATTCAACTCAAAAATTCCTTGGAAGCCATCGTGCCTATAAAGGCTATGGCTTCTAATAGTGAAAATGAATCGCTTCGTGCCATTGGCGATATGTTGCAGAGTTGTGATGCCCTAAGGCAGAAAATCAAGGAGATGCTCAATGAGGATGCTCCGGTCAATGTGTTAAAAGGGCATACCATTGCAGAAGGCTATTCGGCAGAGTTGGATGATTTAAGAAAGCTTTCCAGTTCTGGGAAGCAGTATTTGGATGAGATGCTGGATCGTGAAAGTGAACGCACGGGGATTCCGTCGCTTAAAATTGCTTCCAACAATGTATTTGGATATTACATTGAAGTCAGAAATACTCATAAGGATAAGGTGCCTCAAGAATGGATCAGAAAGCAAACATTGGTAAATGCAGAACGCTATATAACCGAAGAGCTTAAAGAATATGAATCCAAGATACTAGGTGCCGAAGAACGTATTTTGACGATCGAGCAACAATTGTTTGGAGAACTGGTTTCCTGGATGAGTCAATATATCAAACCCGTGCAGCAAAACGCCTTTTTAATAGGACAGTTAGATTGTCTTTCAGGGTTTACCCAATTGGCTCAAGAAAATAATTATACCTATCCCATTATTGATGAATCGCATGATTTGGATATCAAAAATGGTAGACATCCGGTTATTGAAAAACAATTGCCGCCTAGTGAGGCTTATATTGCCAATGATGTACTCTTAACAAGAGATGACCAGCAAATCATAATGATTACAGGTCCTAATATGTCTGGTAAATCGGCCATCTTACGTCAAACGGCTTTAATTGTTTTGATGGCGCAAATAGGAAGTTTTGTTCCAGCCGAATCGGCCAAATTGGGATTGGTTGACAAGATTTTTACTAGGGTAGGAGCCAGTGATAATATTTCTATGGGCGAGTCTACTTTCATGGTTGAGATGAATGAAACGGCGTCTATTTTGAATAACATCTCGGATAGGAGTTTGGTGTTATTGGATGAAATAGGTCGTGGAACAAGCACCTATGATGGAATTTCCATTGCATGGGCCATCACCGAGTATTTACATGAGCATCCAGCCAAACCAAAAACGTTGTTTGCGACCCATTATCACGAGTTGAATGAGATGAGTGAAACGTTTGGTCGTATCAAGAATTTCAATGTATCTGTCAAAGAGTTGAAAGATAATGTGCTGTTTTTAAGAAAGCTGGTAGAAGGAGGTAGTGAGCATAGTTTTGGAATCCATGTTGCGAAAATGGCAGGGATGCCACAACAGGTCATTCGTAGGGCAAATAAAATCTTGGAAAAACTTGAAAAGTCCCATTCCAGTGAAGAGTTGACCGACAAAGTAAAGACTTTAACAGATGATTTACAATTGAGTTTCTTTAATTTGGATGATCCTTTATTAGAACAAATTAAGGAGGAGATTTTGCACACAGATATTGATACGTTGACACCAGTTGAGGCTTTAATGAAGCTCAATGAAATCAAAAGAATGCTCGTGAAAAAAAAGCAGGCTTAAATAATTTGTATTATTTTTTAAAAAAGGCTTTGCTTTTCATTTAAAAATTTTAAATTTGCATCCGCATTTAGATAAATGCACGTTCATAAAATACTGCGAAAGTAGCTCAGGGGTAGAGCATCACCTTGCCAAGGTGAGGGTCGCGGGTTCAAATCCCGTCTTTCGCTCTGGGTTTACCACAAAATACGATGCAGAAGTGGTGGAATTGGTAGACACGTTGGACTTAAAATCCAATGAACATTAGTTCGTGCGGGTTCAAGTCCCGCCTTCTGTACTAAAAAGATCCGTAACAGGCTTGATTGACAAGTAGTTGCGGATTTTTTGTTTTTGTTTTTGTACGGTTTTTGTATAGTTGCGATGATTAAAGGAATTTATCATATTTTTAAATATGTTAAAAAAGTCTATTCTCGTAGAGAGAAAAACGCAAATCAACTGTAAGCTTAATCAATTAATTTTAAAAAATGACCTAAGAGAAGCCAGTATACCTATTGAGGATATTGGATTTATAGTTATAGATCATCCTGAGGTTTATCTTAGTATCACAGCTATGAACATGTTGATAGACAATAATGCCTCTGTTATTGTTTGCGACCGGTCACATCTACCCAATGGTATGTTTCTTAATCTAAACAGCCACCACATACAACAAGAATTGTTTAAGGCACAACTGGCCGCTAGTCTGCCTTTAAAAAAGCAACTTTGGCAACAGACTATTAAGGAAAAAATAAAAAACCAAGGGTTGTTATTACAGTATATTACCAAGGAAGATAATCACTTTGATTTTTTAAGAAACAAGGTATTAAGTGGTGATAGTAGCAATATGGAAGCCGTAGCTGCTAGTTACTACTGGAAGTCTTTTTTTGAAAGCACCTTCAAAAGGGAACGATTTGGCCACTACCCCAATAATTTTCTAAATTATGGCTATGCGATACTTAGAGCTGCAACAGCTAGGGCATTAAGTAGTAGTGGCCTTTTGAACACTATAGGTATTCACCATAGAAATAAGTACAATTCCTTTGCCCTTGCCGATGACATTATGGAACCTTTTCGCCCGCTTGTTGATGAACAGGTTCATTATATCATGGCCCATTATGAAGAACAGGAACTTAACACAACCATTAAGGCCGAATTGTTACATATCCTAACCCGAACGGTTTACTTTAAGGAAGAAAAAAGCCCTTTGATGGTTGGACTGCAAAAGACCGCTAGTTCTTTACAGCAATGTTTTACTGGTAACCGAAAGAAGATTAAATATCCCGCCCTGTGGAACTAAATGGTTATAGAATTATGTGGCTCTTTGTATTTTTTGATTTGCCAACCGAAACAGCTAAGGACAGGAGAAATGCAGCCGGGTTTAGGAAGAGCCTGATTAAGGATGGTTTTGCCATGATGCAGTATTCGGTTTATATCAGGCATTGTGCTAGTAGTGAAAGTGCCGATGTACATGAAAAGCGCGTGAGACGGTTGTTGCCACCGTTGGGTAAGGTAAGTGTACTACGTATTACAGACAAACAATTTGGTAACATCATGAACTTTTGGGGTAAGGCCGAAGTACCCAAAGAGCCTCAACCAACACAGCTTGAGCTTTTCTGACTATGTGGTTTTGAGAACGGGGAAGCGTCAAGTTGTGTTATGAGATTTTTCACTAGGTTCAAAATGACACACTTTTTATAAATAAGAAAATGCTTCAATCTTACCTTAATCCAGTAAAAAAGAAGCATTTTTTATCACGATATTTAGGGTTATTCCACTGATTACTAGAAGGCGACAGGCCTACTAATATCGTGTTCTCTAATCTCTAATCAAACCACAACGGTTTCAATGCAAAACAAATTCTTTTCATTAATATCGTGTTCTCTAATCTCTAATCAAACCACAACTATGATATATACATCTAGTACGTACCTTTTAATATCGTGTTCTCTAATCTCTAATCAAACCACAACAAAGCATACGCTTAGAAAGAGCGGATTAATAATATCGTGTTCTCTAATCTCTAATCAAACCACAACTTAGATCATAAGCTATCGATAATATACCTAAATATCGTGTTCTCTAATCTCTAATCAAACCACAACCAAAGGTACGCCAGCCATTTGCAGGTTACGAATATCGTGTTCTCTAATCTCTAATCAAACCACAACTACATCTAATCCATAAGCCTCTACTAAGTCAATATCGTGTTCTCTAATCTCTAATCAAACCACAACCATAAAACAGAAATCAAATTATTGTCTTGAAATATCGTGTTCTCTAATCTCTAATCAAACCACAACAGCATTCACCTATGCAATTATATCACACTAAATATCGTGTTCTCTAATCTCTAATCAAACCACAACTCACTTGAAGCCTCTAAAATAAAACCTTCTAATATCGTGTTCTCTAATCTCTAATCAAACCACAACTAGGGATGCTATTTTGGCATCCTTTACTTAATATCGTGTTCTCTAATCTCTAATCAAACCACAACCAGGAACGTTGCCTACAACTTCTGCAAGAAAATATCGTGTTCTCTAATCTCTAATCAAACCACAACTAATTTTCTAATTGGTGAAATAGTTGTGAGAATATCGTGTTCTCTAATCTCTAATCAAACCACAACGGAATATTTAATTCTACATCGTCTATATCAAATATCGTGTTCTCTAATCTCTAATCAAACCACAACTGTGGTTGTATCTTGTGTTGTCATGATTTAATATCGTGTTCTCTAATCTCTAATCAAACCACAACTACCTCCTACCTTTCCATGCATTATTAACGAATATCGTGTTCTCTAATCTCTAATCAAACCACAACTTTTACCAGGTCGTTAAAAAGTACCATGTAATATCGTGTTCTCTAATCTCTAATCAAACCACAACAAGCGGTTGCATGTTTACCGGCACAAAAATAATATCGTGTTCTCTAATCTCTAATCAAGCCACAACGAAAGAAGTGAAAGAGTATGCAAGTAAAATAATATCGTGTTCTCTAATCTCTAATCAAACCACAACTATCTTGACCGTTGTACTGCAATTTAAGTGAATATCTTATTGGGTACGCCGAATCTGCGATTTCTTATCTCTAATTAGATCATTGCTATAATCATTTGAGTTAGAATCCTTATTTTTGATACATAAACGCTTCGCGATTTAAAATTCAAGAATTACGTTTACAAGGAGAGGGAGAATTTTATTCACCCTTTTTTATTTACTTCCTAATCAGCTTGATAGGTATCTGTATTTGATGATTCATAAAATGTCAATGAACCTTGGCTTTGTCATTTCAAACGAGGTCCGATCGAACGAGGTCCGAGGAGAAATCTCATAACAACAAAACGTTTTCTTTATGTGATTTCTCGCTCCGCTCGAAATGACAAATCTAAATGTTCTTTAAAAATCTGTCTTCCAAAAACTCAAAATCACTATTAAACGAACGTATCAAATCCAGTTTCTTTTCCCTACGTCATTTTTTCAATTCTTTCTCTCTTGCTATGGCATTTTGAACCCAAGTAAACTTTTCATAATACACCAAGTGTTTTAAATTATATTTGGCTACAAAGGTGTTTTCCTTTTGTTCTATGCTTTCTGTATGTTGTTGTAACCTGACACTTGGGTTATTTGTCATTCCTGTATAAAAGGTAGACCTATAATCATTGGTCATAATGTACACATAATAGGTGTGAAACCCTTGATCTTCATTATAGTTTATCATATTGAATGCTTTTATGTGATTTCTCCCTTTGGTCGAAATGACAAACTAGACTTTTTCTATTTTTCCAGACGCTGTCACCTTAACTTTGATAGGGGTGAATGTAAACCACCCTGTTTTACCAGAACCAAAACCACGTATTTGCTTGTATTGACTGTCTGTAACCGTTGAAGACGTATGTTTTCGGAAAAAATAATCTCCAGACGTTAACTTTTGGACTCTATAAAGATGTTCATTTAGATAGGAATAATCTGGTTGTTCCCAATTAATCTCATCTTCCTGTAGTCCCAATAGAAACATATCATTGATCTGTAAGGTGGTTACTATTTCTTTGCCATCACTTGGTAATTGGTAAACAGATTGTCCCGTTCTTTTTAGCTCTACCGCTGTCCAAAAAGTAATCACCTCTTCTTTTAGGTTGCCCTTATTATCTAGATAAATTAAAACATGATGGTTATTCCTAGGGTTTACCCATTGATTTATATTATCTTTAAGCTGTTCCGCACCACCAATGTTTTCTTTCATTCGCACTTTTTTGACTGGTACAGGTTTTCCATTTTTATTAGGGAGGAAAATTTGTGGTTGCTTGACTCCTTCCTCATCAACAATAAAGAAGGTTCCTTCTGGTATTTTTCCTTTTACGAAACCACCTAAATGGTGTATTCTTTTAAAAATCAATTCCTTTATTTTTTCATCCACTACTTTTTCCAATTGTTTTTCTGTGGATAGACTGTCTATGGGTTTGCGTATATGGAAGGCTTCTTCACTATAAGGCGCCGACCGCTTACCAAACACAGTTTCTTTATGCAGCTGGCCTCTTGCTGCTACACCCAAGTTTTTAAAAGTCTCTCCGTTTTTTTCTGTCTTGAAGTATCTTTTGGTGATGACGTTTTTTTGCTTTTTGTGGGACACCAAAATTTGCTCAACGGCTTGTTCTGTATGATAACGGAAACCAGCCCAAGGAAGTGGAAAGTTTCTTAACTCTCCTTGCCTATCATAACGATTCCACCGGCTAAGCTCTTGAAGGTAGCTTATTTTACTACAGGCCATCACCAAAGCATCAATGGCATGATGCCTGTGGTCTTCTCTTGTTTTTTGGTTTTCATCATTTAGTACGCTATTAAGCCCCCAATAATGTCTTAGGTTTGAGGTCATCTGTCCTGGAGCTACTGTAACTTTATCACAGATTTGTTTTAAATACTCTTTTGCTTCTCGACTTATATAGCGCGTATCATTGAGCTGACGGGTGGTGAAATCATCTTCAAATTTTTGTTGCACAAACCTCTTGAACTTTTGGTATGCATTAGGGTATTGTTTTGTATCTGCAAAGAGTTTGAGAGCTCGTTCTTTTATTGCAGCCCAGTTTGCCTCATCATTTCCATAATATTCAAACGGTGTTTTATTTCCTTTGTTTCTGTTCTCGTTGGCCTCACAAAGTGTTTTATTCATAAAACTATCGTTTAGGGATCTACTCCATGGATGGATGTGTTCTATTTGCCATTGCCCTGTAAAGAGCTCTGCTATAGGTATTTGCCTCCCTGTATAAGGGCAAGTATTTTTACACTCTTCCCACAATTTGTATTTTAGAATATTTTCATGTGTTATTTTTGTGTATTTTTCTACTTCTGCTTTTACCCTATCGTTTTCTCTTTCCAGCCTTTGTTGCTCTAATCGAATTTTATTGCGTTTGCTTTTTGATACCTTAAGGTCTCTTGCCATTTCTACTTTTATTTCATTAATGGTGCCATAGGTATCGATGAGTTCATTCACCAACTTTCTTAACTCAAATAATGCTGTAACCACAATAGGATTTCGTAACTGCTGTATTTGTTTGTCTGCTTCGGCTCCAATTGGTAGTTTGGCAACTTTATCATTTGATTGGATATTTGTTGAATGGTGGTACAGTTTTTTTAATTGCTTCTCTGACAATCCAAATTCCTTCTTTAATAGTTTCTTTAGGTCTTCTATAAAGCCTCCTTTTATTCCAGATCTAACGATGTCTGGAACATTGTCCCGTAAAAACTGCTTATCTTCTTCTGGGAGTTCTTGCCAATCTTTACCAATGGCATTCTTAATACCACCTAAAACAACTGCTACATCATAGTTAAAACCTCTTTCAAGAAATGGTAATATGTTGGAAATGGCTTTCCTGCTTAAACTACTGTACCCGTCTTTAAGGTTGAAGTTTGCTATGGCCATTGCTTTGTTATTGTCAAAGCCCCAATGCTCCATGGCATACTTTTGTAATAAGTCTTTGTTATCAAAAAAATAAAGTATGTGCCAAATTTCTTCTTGCTCCTTTTCGGTCTTTTCAAACCATGATGAGCCGAAAAACTTTTTATGGGACAAGTTGGAAATGGTATGAGTGCCTACTATTTTGTCCTCTGCTTTGTAATTGAATTTGTAATGGGCTTCACTCTTACCTATTGCCTTTTGAAGTTCCTTGAATGCGGGCTTTTCTTTTTTGAGCAATACTTGAATCATTTCCGTTCTTTCCTCTTGACTTATTTTCTGCCCATTGCATTCAACGGTATTTACCCATTGGTAAATGCGAAACAGTTCAAAAGGGATGGCACTAATAGGGCATTTGGTTTTACTTGGTTCAAATGTACAATTGCCTACCAAATGTTTTTGGGATTTTAAAGGTCTTTGATGAAAAAGTATCCCGTCGACATTATAACCGTCTAATTTTCTTCCACCAACCTTGGCCTTAAGATCGTTTGTTAATTCTGGGTGATAAGAGGCTTGTTTATCCCAAATCTGTTCAAACTCATCTACGTACATCTGTCTGGTAGTGTATCTGTTTCGAATGCGCTCTAAGCCGTCTTGGTATGGTTCATTTTCTCTAGGTGCGATTTCATACAAATAAGAGCCCAATGTTTTGTCTTGAATACTTTCTCTTGTTTCATCTATACCTATCTTTCCTTCTTTAGGTTTTCCTTTAAAGATTGTACCGTCATCTTTACCGCTTTTTCTACTATTACTTAAAAACCCTCGCCTCTGAATCAAATGATATAACAAACGACCTAATTCTTCTAGTTCTAATTTCTCAGAGAGCCCCTTATGACGTATCTCATAAGGATTCATAGCAAACCATTCTGCCAATTTCCCTTCAGGAAAGCGTTTCGTTTCCTTCCAGTGCTCAAAGTCCGTTTTTGATAGCGGACACATATCATGGTCTGAAAGAATCTTTAACAGCATTTTCTTTCTGAGCCGTCTTCTAAAAAATTGTCGTCTTGTGCCTCTAGCATCAGTACGGCTCGCATTTTTAGACATTTCATTGTCTCCCTCACCTGGGTTCACTACGCCAATAGGAAAAATGCGGCTACCTAATCCTAATATTTTGTTATTCTCAATGAGTGCCCAACCAATACTATTGGTACCCAAGTCTAAGCCTAAAATTTTTGTCATGTTATAGTCAGTTCGTTTAGTTTTTATATATTTGAGATGTGAAAAGAATTTCTAATCTCTAATCTTATCACAATAAGGCTATATGCCGTAGATGAAAATCTTTAGTCCTGCTTCGGTAGGACTTTTTTATTTTCATTTTTTCTTAGGAGAGACCTTAAATATAATTGTTTATAATAAATAAACAATAACTAATCTTTTACATGGTCAAATTGTATTGATTGTAAACTCTTATTTAATTGATTTTTCTTGTTTAATTTTAAGGTTGCATTATTTCGTGTTGATTGTTGATATTTAGGTTAGATATTTGCAATTCAATGTGTTATGCTTGTGTGTGTATTCAACATCGGATCGACGATAAATTATCTTTTAGTTAAGGTTATTATAAATGGATGCCTAAGGCAGTGTATTAAATTTTTTGAAGAATTTAAAGAGCGGGGTTCAATTCATAATTAGTTATAAATTCATTGAATTGCCTATAGTGATCTTTCCTAACTAAGAGCTACTAATTAATGGTGGTATTGGGTAGCAAGATTTGAATCTAATTAAGTAAGCAACGAAAAAAAATCCGTTGCTTTGATTGGTTTTTTTGGTTTGTAACTGCAACAATATGGTTCTTTTATCCTAGAAATTATGGATGAGCATTACAGAAACGAAAAATGATTTTCGTTGCTTATGT
This sequence comes from Mangrovimonas futianensis, assembly GCF_021245805.1. Classification (NCBI taxonomy): domain Bacteria; kingdom Pseudomonadati; phylum Bacteroidota; class Flavobacteriia; order Flavobacteriales; family Flavobacteriaceae; genus Mangrovimonas; species Mangrovimonas futianensis. Next base: position 103,365 of record NZ_JAJJNF010000004.1, on the reverse strand, counting down.
TGGTTTTTAGGGTTGTGAATTGAGCTATATGGTTAATTTAACCTTCATTTATAGGTAACCATTGCAACAACGTAAAAAATCCTGTTACTTTGGTTGGTTTTCTGTTAGGAACCACAGCTATATGTTTGTAATGGCATGGGCAAATAGGTAAGCATTGCAGCAACGTAAAAAACCGTTGCCTTTTTGGTTGGTTTTCGGTTCGGGACCTTGGCTATATGGTTGTTGTGCCATGTGGTTAATAGGAAAGCATTGCCGCAACGAATAATAATTTCGGTTGCTTTGGTTGGTTTTTCGGTTTGTAATCGCAACTAAATGGTTCTTTTACCCTGTAAATTATGGGTAACCATTGCAGCAACGTAAAAAAAATCTGTTGCTTTGGTTGGTTTTCGATTAGGAACCACGACTATATGGTTGTGTTTTTGGTTGGTTTTCGGTTTGGAACCGTGGCTGGGTGGTTGTTATGCCACAGGGCTTATAGATAACCATTGCAGCAAAGAAAAGTAACGTCGGTTGTTTGTGGCTCTATAATCTCACAAGGGCTAGCCTAATGTAAAAGTTATAATTTAAGATTGGCTGTTAATTGGTGTTGAAATTGGCTCATGTTGATGTATTGTTGAAAAAGTGTAGCACACAAGCGCTTTTGGTGAGTGGTAATTGATGTGGTTTTGTCAACAAATCAACAGGAGTTAGATGAAAAAGTCTTTTCTGTTAAACGTATAGTATCTTCCCTTGATATTTGTACACTCTACGAAATAGGAATTATTTATTGGGTTAATCGTTAAGTGGTATTTTGGGTAAGAGCCATTTTTGCTTTCAACTTTGAAAATTTTCTTTACAACCTCTGAAACTTTTGAAGTTGAAACTCTGATATTGTTTTTGGTCAGTTTTTCAACTAAATCAGACAATGAGTATTTCATTTCATCTTGCTCGAATTTGACAAAATCATCCAAAATCAGTTCCTTGATTTCTTTATCCAATTGTGATCTATTGCCATGAACTAAAGTTGATAGCGCTTCTGTATAAATTTCCTCCTTTGTGAACCACATTCGAGTTCTTCTTTTGGACGTTATTTTACGATTGTTTAAATGGTTTACAAAGTAGGGGAGTTCCTTTTTTAAGTCTTCTAATAAATCAGGATTCTCGTTATCGTCAGTTAGGGACGGTATCTTTCTTACCCAGTATCTTATTTCGGATTCATCAATTCGTATAAAATTTTCTTCATTATTTGAGCATAGGATAAATTTTCCGAAAAAAGGGTTTTCAGCCTTGTCAATCCCCTTGGATTCCATTTTAAAGGTAGTTGATGTTGAGAGGTTTTTAAGTCTTTCACTGTCTTCCTTTTTGTCTAGAAGGACTTCATCCACTGCTATAACTAATTTATTGGCCCAATCAGAGTTAAATTTGCTGCGAAAATCTTCATTTTTGTTGATTGTCATGTTGTTTTGAAATATGAGCTTTACATAGTTTAGGAAGGTTGTTTTACCTGTTTTTCTGTCTGAGCTAACTAAGCAAAGTATGGGTAAAATATGTGTGGGCTTTTGCCATAATATTGTTAGATAATCCAAGCCTAAGGATAATTGTTCTCCAAAAATATGTTTTAAAAATTCCAGTGTTTTATTGAATTTTCCTTCGCTGAATTGATGTTCTATCCTTTCATATCGGTTATAAAAGTTCCCAATTATTTGTTGATAATTATTATGCGATGGAATTAAGCAAAATCCATCAAATTTGGGGATTTCTGCTAGGAAGTCTTTACCTTTATCAGTTATTATTTCGCTTTTTTTCCATCTAGTTAAAGCATTGTAGCTGTCTCCGCTGTGTAAGGGAACAACGACTTTTTTGTAATACTCTGTACCTATTCGGGTATAATTATTTTTCATTTTTCTATTAGGCTTTTGTTAGTTTTATATGAGCAATCTTTTTGTCTCCTACTGTTTCTTTAAAATTGTATTCAATTAAAGCTGTGTCAATTGAGCTATCTTCCTTGTACAGTTTTTCCATTTCATTGTGAATTGCTTGAAGGTAGGCCTTCGGGCTTCTTTCGACCATGCGTTTAGCTTTGTCTATGTCCAGAATACATTTGTCAATGATTTGAGAATAATTTCCTGTACCAACTAGATTAAAAGATAAATCAGTTAGTGAATAACATACCTTTGATAGCAAATTGGGGATGTTTTTGATGATGTCTGGTTGTGGTTTGGCATTATTTTTCATTAGAGCTATAAATTGGGGTTAAACATTCTATTAACTCTGCTTTCTTGTAATACCTCCTTGCACCGATGGCATAGGCTTTTACCTTGCCTTTGTTTGTCCAATGATAAAGAGTGCTTTGGTCGATTTTTAGAAACTTGCTTGCCTCTTCTCTTGTAAGAAGTTCATCTTGAGAGTTTGGGATGAAAATGGACTTACCGAAGTCATGTAGTTGACTTCTCACTACTCCTTCAACCAATTTTTCTAATTGGTCAGAAGAAAGCTGGCTTAAAATAATTTTTTGACTATTCATAAAATTTATAATTATTAAATTAATATGAGCCAAAAGTATTCTAGCCGAGTTGATTGCTATGAAGAGAAATTGCGCTTAGTAAAGCGAGAAAATGTGCTTTTTTAGCATCGGTTTTGTGTTATTATAATTTAAATGTCTGGTTCTCTGTTAAAAACATTTTTGTATAAATATTTAAATACAATGAATTTTTGATGTGTTGCTGTATGAGCTTGTTTTGAGTCTATGCGGTCTAAATGGATTTTATGGCAAGAGAGTTCTTTTAAAAACCTAGGTTGGGTGCAGTGTATTAGTCCTGTTTTATCCATAGCGTAGAATAAAAAACTAAAATTTGCAGAATGTTTAGTATTATAATCTTTGTGGTCATTTAAATACTGAATAAACAATTCTTCCGCTTTTTTGCTGTTAAAAACATCTTTAACGTAGTCGTCTTCTAATTTAAGCTCTGATTCAATGGGTACTGGGCGTTTTTTGGACTTTGGGTTGTTATTGATAGAGTTAAAAAATTCTTCTAAATTCTTTAAAAGAGCTTTTAGTTCATTTCTAGAAATGGCTGTTGATTTTAAATAACTTCCTTGAAATACATCGATCGAAAGTGTTTTAATTGGAGAATTGTTCTTTTTGAGTTCCTTAAGCTCAATCAAAACCATCTCAATTCCATTCTTCAAATACTGAAGATTGCTAAAGCCATATTTTTCTTTATTTTCTCTTAGGAGGAACTCAAGATGATCGAGAAAATAATCCTTGTTGTTTAGGTAGCCATGAGCCAATTCCAGGAATATGTCCTCTTTGGTTTTAAATGGATTGGGCATTTTATATGATTTGAGTAAAATTAGATTTTAAAAGACCTGAGTTTTTGAGTACGGCATAAAGTGCACTAGAATTGGTAAAATTACGTATTTCTACGTATTGTAAGAATTATATTGCTTATATAGTTTTGAGGAATAACCTTTAATTTAAAAATTATGAAGCATTTGAAAAAATCAATTTATTTAATTTTAGTTGCGTTTTTTGTTACTTTTTATAGTTGCCAAACTATAGAGGAACCAGATCTTGGTACCGAAAAATTTGAAGCATTGGATGGTTATAGTCATTCCATAGTGAGTTTAGAGGATTTGATGGATAAACCTGACATAGTCGCAAAGCTGGATGCTTTATCTTCGGAAGATTTAAATTCCAATATTAATCAGCAATATTCTAGGGAAATTTATAACCAAGAATACGGGTTTTCAATAAACACAGATTGGGTAAAGTTGATTACAGATCCTAATAGTGATTACCATTCTTTTAGTTTTTTGGTTTTTCGTGATAATCCAGCAAATAACCATGTAGAAAATTTGGTTTTTTCATATGTCGGTGATGGTAAGTATGATGTTTTTATGGTTGAATTCTCTTTTTCTAGGGAAGAATATTCAACTTTAGATTTGCAAAGTTTGGATAATTTAAACACAACCTTTACATCAATAATATTTGATGAATTAGATTTAGAACAATCTTCAAAGGTAAGTGCTCAGTTTGTATGTGTTGAAACTTGGCAATGGCATGAACAAACTACGCCTCATGATGGTCAAGTTCATGGAGCAAACTGTACAGATCCTAGATGCTTAAATGGAGGGAGTTGGGAGTTGGAATCTAATTCTTGTACTTGGGTTACCCAAGGAGGAGGGGATTCCTCACCAACAACTTCAACACCGGACCCTGGATGCTCTTGTGGAGCCTCTTCTTCATCTGGGGGTAATATCCTTCCGTTTGTTGTTAGTCCCAATTTAATAGATCAGGGTATCTACTTAAATCTTAATTTAAGTGCGCTATTGGATTTGTCTAATGATGATGTTGAAATTGTTGATTGGTTGAATAATGAAATTAATTGGATAGATGCTCAAGCTATTTTGGATTATATATTAGACAATGAAGGATGTAATGTGTTAAGTGTTAATCAGGGCAATATTTCTGAGGAATGTGCCATTGCCTTAGAAAAAGCCTTGATGACTTTGGAGTTAAGATCTACAACAGATGATAATTGGGATTATAGTCAAACAGGTAATTATTCAGGCAATCCAGCATTGTCATATGTTGCTACATATCAATTGCCAAATAATGAAGGAATGTATTATTTGATGAGCAATGAAGATTTAGTTCTTTTTGCAACTCAGCAACCAAGAATAATAAATCCTTCCAGCGAGTTGACTATAGCTCCATCTGATATTCCCTTGGATGAAGCATATCATTACATGTATAGCTATTCTGAGAATGAATGGTATGAATATGGTTTGCCTAGTTTTGATCCAGATTGTCTGTCTTGCGATATAAACTCATTTTTTGAATCAGTAATAGAGAACTCTTTAGTTATTGCAGGGAGATATTTTCTGCCAGCTGAAGATGTGATTATTTTAATTACAGGAGAAGACTTTTATGGTGTTGATTCTAGTAGAGCGGTAGCTGGTGGATTTATTTTAGTTGATATTATTCCAGGAGCGGCCTTAGTAAAAGGTCTCAAGTTGATAAAGTATGGAGATGAACTTATTCAAGCAGGAGAATTAATAGTTAAATATGTTGACAATACATTTAAGACACAAAAACAAATAATAGATAATGTTCTTGATGGCGTGGATTGGTTTGAACTTGATTTAAATAATTCAACTGTAAGGAAAGGTAATTTTGGTGAAATGACCACTGATGTAAGGCTGTTTGAAAGAGGTTATGAGGCAAAGCATACTAGAGCTATAGATTTGGATGATACTTCGGTTACCAACGGGGGTATTGATGGAATTTTTGAGAATACTACAAATGGACAATTTTTAATTGTTGAAAGTAAATATACATCTAATTACAACGTGAATCCTCAATCACTTTTAGGTGATACTTCAGATGGAATTCAAATGAGCCAACCCTGGATTCTATCTAGTAATCGAATAACTAATGCTGTAAATGGCGATTTGTTATTGAGTTCTCAAATATCACAAAATTATATTAGTATTTTAAATGTTGTATTTCCTGACGGGACAAATATTTTTTATATTTTAGACGAATTAGGCAATGTAGTTGATGTTTATAACCCATGAATTTAAAGCAAAGAGATCCTTTTAAGAGCTATAGTTATTTCAAAGAATTGGTGGACAGAGAAGTTAAGGATTTGGAAAAAATTGAACGTAGGTTTGAAAAAGATAAAAATTCCTTGGATGTGAAGATTTTGCAAAGGCAAGAGAAATTATATTTTGATTTTTTTAGAAATCTTTTAATAGCCAAATATTCTAAAGGGGATGATTTTTCAAAAGATGAGGTAAAAAAAATCCTTAAAAAATCTGCAATGTATTTCCTATCTCACAGGAAGCATGGTGGCCTAAGTTTGGCATATGTGCTAAAGGATAGAAAACCATTGTATTATGGGCAATATGTTTATAATGTTTATGTTGCGCTGATTCAGCTTTTGTCAATTGCTAGATTAATTCTTCCTCCAAATGACGAATATTTTATCTTATTTCATGAACAATTTGAGAGGGATAATGTAAAGGATTTGTTGTTAGAATATTTAGTGTATCCAAACGTAAATCTCAACTTTGAAGAAAGTGAAAAAGCCTATGTTGATATTGATAAGAACTTTGGCCATTTAAAAAAAGTAATTCAAGAAGGTGATAAGATAAATTTATTAAGTGAACTTAAATTTTTCTTGGAAAATAAATGGTATCAATGTCTTAAAGGGTCGGGCTATTATGGAACCCATAAGAGCAACGAAATTCATCGAGGTTATTGGTGTTTTTTAGCGGCTGCTATCGTGAAAATTGAAAATTTGAATGATGAAACGCTTCGTGGAAATATTTATTATCCTGATGATTTAAATTGATTTTTATATTTAGGAAAGCTTGCGTTTGGTAATGCAGGCTTTCTTAATTTATCTTAAAGCGTATTCTTCTATCGTCAAAAGAATTTAGATATCTCTAAAGCTAAATCTTTATTGCTCTTCCCAATGTATTTAAGAAACATTGCTTCCGTGCTGTGTCCAGTAATATACATTAGGAATGTGGTAGGAATAATTCCATAGTGATTAGTGGCGAAAGATCTCCTGCCAATATGAGACGAAACTAATTCGTATTTTGGAAATTCCCCAGAAATTTTACGATAAATTTTACTGTCCTTTTTAGTCTCCTGTTTTTTACTTCCTTTAATGATTTGATTGATTTTTGCTAAAGCACATAAATCTTTTATGTATTTATTGTATTTCTGGTCAGATATTGGTCTTGGGAAGTTTCCGTCTCTTCTGCTTAAAATCTTCATGATTTTTTGGTGCACTGGAATGGTCATTATTTTTCCAGTTTTCTTTTGCGTAAATTCAATTAGTGGCTTGTTTTTTTCGAACCTAATCATGGATTTATCAAATCTCATGAAATCGGAAACTCTTTGACCGCAGTAGCAGCTGATTAATAGCCAGTCTCTTGCATTTGTAAGGCTTTCGGTAAGTTTATTTTCATCAATAGATTCTATGGAGGTTATTTCCTTTTCATTTAGGTAAATATGATCGGGTTTGAGGTATTTAGGTTTGATGGCATCTATTTGGTGGCTAATTGAATGCCCGTTTAATTTAGCATGATTGCATACCGTTTTGATGGTTCTAAGTGCCTTTGCAATGGTATTGGACGAATAGTGATTGTTTAAACAGAAATCTTCGAAGTTATCTTTGAAGGCAAGATTTACTTCATTTATCTTGGTTTTTCTTTGTGTATAATTATCAAATTTAATGACTAGGTTTTTCACCGTAGTATATTTTTTTATGGAGCTATCGGAAATTTCTTTTCCTTTAATTCTTAGAAAATCTTCGAAATATTCTACTAGTCCGTCAGTAGGTTCTTCTATAAAATCATTTTCCTCTTGGTAGTAGGCTTCTAATTGGTTGTTGAGCCACTTTTTGTCAATAAGATTTGGGTTGGAGTTGTGGAATTTTTTTAGAAGAAAACTTTCAATTTTATCAAGTTCGTCGTTAACTTTTTTTCTTTCATTTAAAATATCTATATCCTTTAATCTTTTTAAATTATGTTTCTTCCAGTAATTTTTTGAAACGACAAGTTTAGTTTTTGTGCCGATCACTTTATCTTGGTTATTAATTCTAAAAAGAAGTCTTAAATTTAATGGAGCATAATCTTTTGTAGATCTGTAGAGGAAATTAATGGAGGCCATAATTGTACGATTTTTGTACGGTAAAAATACGTTTAATACAAAAACATGCAAACACATTCAAGATTTAAATTGCTTATGAATCTTCTAAAGCTATGTAAATAAAGAGAAGTTTGATTGTTTTAGGGTGTTTTAAGATGTTCAATATTTGAAAAGTTCAAGTCCCGCCTTCTGTACAAAAGCCTTAATCATGTTTGATTAAGGCTTTTTTTATGCCTAAATTTGAGATATAATATGTCTATTATGTCCTACACACCTTCCGAAACCAGATACCAAAACATGACCTACAGACGTTGTGGGAACAGCGGTTTGCTATTACCCGAGATTTCTTTGGGTCTTTGGCACAACTTTGGTCATGTTGATGATCTATCCAATTCCAAGAGAATTCTGCATACAGCTTTTGATCATGGCATTACCCATTTCGATCTGGCTAATAATTATGGACCGCCCCCGGGTTCGGCAGAAGCGAATTTCGGTAAGATACTAAAGCAAAGCTTTCAGGGGTATAGGGATGAAATGGTGATTTCTACAAAGGCAGGTTATTATATGTGGCCCGGACCTTATGGGGAATGGGGTTCCAAAAAATATTTGGTTGCTAGTTTGGATCAAAGTTTAAAACGGATGGGATTGGATTATGTGGATATTTTTTACAGCCATAGGCCAGATGATCAAACACCACTTGAAGAAACCATGGCCGCGTTAGATTTAATTGTAAGACAAGGTAAGGCTTTGTATGTAGGGATTTCTTCTTACAATGCCGCAGATACCAAAAAGGCAGTGGCTATATTGAAAGATTTAGGTACTCCTTGTTTGATACATCAACCTAGATATAATATGATGGATCGCTGGGTAGAGAATGGTTTAATAGACGTTTTGGAAGATGAAGGTATCGGATGTATTCCTTTTTCGCCTTTAGAACAGGGGATTTTGACTTCCAAATATCTTAAAGGTATCCCAGAGGATTCCCGTGCTGCAAAAACTTCTGGGTTTTTACAAAAGGATCAAGTGACTCATGAAAAAATAGCCAAGGCTATGGAATTAAACAAAATGGCCCAAGAACGAAATCAATCCCTTGCCCAAATGGCCGTAGCCTGGTTACTGAAGGATAAACGAGTTACTTCCGTATTAGTTGGGGTGAGTAGTGAAAAGCAACTCTTGGATAATTTGGGAGCTCTAGTTAATAAGAATTTTTCAAAACAAGAACTGGAGATTATTGAGAGCATCTTGACAACAGATTTATAACTACAATCTTCATTTAATCGGTTCAATTCGAAGATAGTTTGTATTATTGTTATACAGATGAAATCACTTTTTCTTAATCGAATATACTTCACAACTCTAGTCGTCATTTTAACTATGATGGTTCAGGGTGTATGCCAAGAATTGCCGCCTATTGAAGTATATACCCCAAAGGATTATGGGGCAGAAAATCAAAATTGGTCCATTTCCCAATCCAATAATCAGTATATATATGTAGGAAATAATAAAGGGTTGCTGGAATTCAATGGAGCTCAATGGAATCTTTATCCCTCACCCAATGAAACCATTATAAGATCGGTTTATTCCTTGGATGATATGATTTTTACAGGCTGTTACATGGAATTCGGGGTGTGGCGTAGAAATGACGTGGGAAGGTTGAAATATGATTCATTATCGGCCCAACTTAACAAGGCGTTAATTGATGATGAGCAATTCTGGAAGATTTTTTCCATAGATGAGTATGTCCTATTTCAATCCCTAAACCGTATCTATATTTATAGTTTAAAGGATGAAACTTTTAATATCATTGATTCTAAAATTGGTATCACCAAAATGTACGAGGTAGACGGTAAGGTCTATTTTCAAAGCATAGGCGAGGGGCTTTTTCAGATTGATAATGGTATAGCGGTTTTGGTTTCCAATCATTTGATCTTAAGGGATGCTAATATTATTAATGTTTACAACAAAGGAGGTAATTTACTTGTGCAAACCATGGAAAGTGGTTTTTATGTCTTAGAAGGTTCAGTAATTGAAAAGTGGCAAATTCCTGCAAATGAATTGTTGTCAAAAGTAGGGGTGTATTGTAGTATTAAGCTTCATGATGGAAGTTTTGCTCTGGGGACTATTTCAAAGGGCCTAATTCATCTAACTACAGATGGTGAGGCTAATTACGAAATAAATCAAGCAAAGGGATTGAGTAATAATACGGTTTTGGCCTTATTTGAAGATCAAGAGAATAATATTTGGTTGGGTCTGGATAACGGTATTAATTCTGTAAATATCACCTCTCCTTATAGGATTTACACAGATGATAAAGGCACACTGGGTACAGTTTATGCCTCAATTATCTACCAAGGAAACCTCTATATAGGAACAAATCAAGGCTTATTTTATAAGCCCTTTCTTTCCAAAGAATCCTTTAAATTTATTGAGGGTACCAAAGGACAGGTTTGGTGTTTAAAGGAAATAAACAGCCAACTGTTTTGCGGACACAATCTCGGGACTTTTATAGTCAGTGGTAGTCAGGTTACAGAAATTTCCTCGATTGATGGAACTTGGGATATCAAGCCTATTCCAAAAACAAATTTATTGCTGCAAGGGAATTATAATGGATTGAATGTTTTGGAAAACCGTGGGGGTGAATGGAGATTCAGAAATAGGATAGAGGGATTTCAAAATTCTTCGAAGTATTTTGAACTTTTGGATGAACATACTGTATTTGTAAGTCATGAATACAAAGGAGTGTATAGAATTGAAGTGGATAACGATTATACAAAAGCACTTCAAGTTGAAAAGGATTCAATCAATAAGGGATTAAATTCTAGCATTGTTAAATACCAAGATAAAATACTATATGCATACAGGCAGGGTGTTTTTTCATATGAAAAACAATCAAATGTTTTTAGAAGAGATAGCGTTTTAAGTCAACTATTTCCTAATAATAAATACACTTCGGGTAAGTTGGTGGTTACTGATGATCAAATGTTATGGGGGTTCTCAAAGAAGAATTTAAGCTTTGTCGCTAAAGGTAAACTAACTAATGATTTGGAGGTTTACCATATTTCATTTCCTAGTGAGTTACGAAAGGGAATGACCGGATATGAAAGTATTTCAAGTCTTGGAGATTCAAAGTATTTGTTTGGTTCATCTACAGGTTATACGATTATTGATCTTAACAACATTGTAGAAAAGGAATATGAAATTACTATCAATACTATCAAAAATTACAAGTTAAATGAATCACCAAAATTGATTGGTTCTCATGATAATGCAGAATTTGAAACTAAGTCCAATAATTTTGAATTCACCTTCAGTATCCCTGAGTTTGATAAATTTCAAGAGCCTGAGTATCAATATCGTTTAGAGGGCTTTAATAATGAGTGGAGCGCTTGGTCAAATTCACCATCAGAATTGTTTGAAAATTTACCATTTGGAACCTATGCATTTAAGGTACGGGGAAGAGTGGGAGATAGTTTGACTACAAATACTTCAGAATATTCCTTTGTAATTAATCGTCCTTGGTATTTGTCCACAATTGCCATTATATTATATGTTATAGGCTTTATTATGTTGGCGTTACTTACTCATTTTATCTATAATAGATACTATAAGAATCAACAAGCAAAACTTCTTTTGGAAACTGAACGTGAGATGGAAATGAAGGAGATGGCTAGTAAGCAACAGTTCATGAAGCTTAAAAATGAAAAACTGGAGCAGGATGTTGATAACAAGAATCGTGAGTTGGCTATTTCAACAATGAGTTTGATTAAGAAAAATGAATTCTTACACACTATTAAAAATGAACTCAAAAAATCTAAGGAGGATAAGAATGTGAAATCCGTCATTCGAATCATTGATCGCAATTTGAATAACACAGATGACTGGACCTTCTTTGAAGAAGCCTTTAACAATGCTGATAAGGACTTTTTAAGGAAAATGAAAGCCAAACATCCTGCTTTGACCCCCAATGATTTGAAATTATGTGCCTATTTAAGGCTGAATTTGTCTTCAAAAGAGATTGCCCCATTATTGAATATTTCTCCTAAAAGCGTGGAAGTTAAACGCTATCGTTTGCGAAAAAAGATGGATTTACCGCATGATGCTAGCTTAACAAATTACATTCTTGAAATTTAAGACCTTAACAGTTTTAAAAAACACCCATACATTACCACTACATTAACATATTTTAAGCCAACTAAAACGTTTTAGGTTAATTTTTTTAACTTTTCTCAAACCGCAGTTTTAAAGGGTTTGTATTGTTATATTCTTAAAAAAAACACTAAAATATACATTGTATGTTTTTTGTTGTGTATGTTTTTGAATAATTCGCAATGTATTGTTCTAATTTTAAACAACTAATAAAAGTTCAGACTAATTATGAATTCAAAAATTTTAACATTTACATTATTCTTATTAATGTCGATGTTGTCTGTCGCACAGGAAGTCAACATCACAGGTACAGTATTGGATGCAGATTCCGATATGCCTTTACCTGGTGTTAATGTCATTATTAAAAACACCACAAAAGGGGTGGCTACAGATTTTGATGGAAATTTTTCATTGGAAGGTGTACCGCTAAGTTCTACTCTGGTATTTTCTTATGTAGGTTTTGTCACTAAAGAAGTCCAGGTCGTTAATTCAAATCCAATAACTGTTCAGCTTATGCCTGATAGCCAATCATTGGATGAGGTTGTTATTGTTGGATATGGACAACAAAAGGTAACTAATGTTTCTGGTTCCATTTCAACAGTTAAGAGTGAAGCTTTGGAGCAGCTTAAACCTGTAAGGGTTGAAGAGGCCCTACAAAGTCAAGCTACAGGGGTTAATATTGTTTCAACAGGTTCTCCTGGTGCGGCTCCTGCTATTGCGATTCGTGGAATTGTTTCCAATGCTGGAAGTAGTCCATTAGTAGTGATCGATGGTATTCAACAATCTATAGCTGATTTGAATGCCTTAAATCCATCAGATGTTGAATCCATGAACGTTTTGAAAGACGCAGCCACAGCTGCAATTTATGGAGTTAAAGGTGGTAACGGGGTTATTTTAGTGACAACCAAATCAGGAAACAAGAGTGGGAAAACTACTTTTAATTTTGATTCAAGTTATGGAATTCAAGAGGTTACTCGCACTATTGATGTTCTTAATGCCAGTGAATATGCCGCTATTTTAAATGAAGCTAGTTCCAATGCCGGACAAGGTCTTGTTTTTGATAACATAGGCAATTTAGGAGTTGGAACTAATTGGCAGGATGAGGTGCTTAAGGATGCACCAATTCAAAGTCATAATGTGAGTGCAGCAGGTGGTTCAGATAATATGACCTATTTTATATCTGGAGGATATCTTGGGCAAGATGGTGTCGTTGGTGGTGGTGATAAGTCTTATTTCGATAGAATTACCTTGGCTGAAAGATTAAACATTGACCTATCTGATAAGTTTAAAGTGTTGGTCAACAATAATTATGCTAATATTAAAGGTAAAGCCTTGGCAGAAAATAGTATTACAAGTGTGCTTTCCAATGCCTTGAACTTTGATCCTACGTTACCAGTTTATGATGAAAATGGTAATTATAGTATTAGTGATAACATTACTCAGGAAATCGTTAATCCTTTAGCATTAATTGATAACACCTATAATAATAACAATACCAACAAATGGTTTGGTAAGCTGGAGCTTCAATATGAGCCTATTGAGGATTTGAGAATTTCTTCAAGATTCAGTTATACTTATGTAGATGTGTACAATAAAAGTTTCTCTCCATTAGTATTTTATGGTGTAGGTCATACCGCTACAAACGCCAATCCAGATCTTTCACCAATAGTGACAGTCGATCCTGAAACAGGAGAAGAGACTTCTACTCATAACAGGGTAAATGAGTCTAAAACAACTTATTTTACTTATACCTATGAACTATTTGGTAACTACGATTTCAGTATAAATGAAGCTCATAACTTCCAGACTGTAGCGGGGATGTCCCTTCAAAGATATAAGGGAGAAGGCTTAAGTGGATCAGCACAAGATATTCCCTTTAACTCTTGGGAGTATGCAGATATAGCATCAGCAACTGGAGATTTAGCATCTCAACAAACGGGATCTTGGTCTGATGTGAAAAGGAACATTTCCTATTTTGGAAGAGTTAATTACGACTATAAAGACAGATATTTATTGTCATTCACGGGAAGAGTAGATGGTTCAACTGTTTTTGGAACAGATAATAAATATGGTTTCTTCCCTTCAGGTTCTTTAGGTTGGGTGCTTTCTAATGAAGAATTCTTTGATGTTAATGGCATTGATTTTCTAAAACTAAGAGGAAGTTATGGTAATGTTGGTAATGACAATATCTCTAACCAATTTTCAAGTATTTCAACCTTTCCTAAATATACTTTCGATGGCAATATAATTGCGGGTTCTACACTTGGAACCATACCAGATGAAACGGTGTCATGGGAAAGTCAAATTCAAATGAATGCTGGTCTAGACATCAGATTGCTTGATAATTCCTTATCTTTTACAGGAGACTATTATCAAAAAACAACTGAGGATTTATTGTTCGCTCCAGTATTACCTCCTTCAGCAGGAACAGTAACTTCACCTCCTACAAATATTGGTACTTCAAAAACAAACGGTTTTGATTTATCATTAACTTATAATAAATCGGTTTCTGAGGATTTTTCTATCAATACAAGTTTAAATGTAACTACGGTTAATACCGAGGTAACTGAGGTAAATAATGATAGTAAAAGACAAGATGGTGCTGGATACGGAATTCCTTTTACCGTTATCAATCGCTTTGAAGAAGGTTACTCTCCATGGTATTTCTATGGGTACAAAACCGATGGTATTTTCCAAAGTCAATCAGAGATTGATGGTCACGCTACCCAAAACGGAGCGCAACCAGGAGATATCAGATTTGTAGATGTTAATGGAGACGGTGTTATAGATGATTTGGACAGAACCGAAATTGGGAATCCATTTCCAGATTTCACCTTGGGATGGAACTTAAGTATCAACTACAAGAGTTTTGATTTCAATGTTTCCACATTTGCTTCAGTTGGTAATGATATTTACAGAGCTTATGAGAGAAATTCGGCGTTCACCAACCGTTCAGCCAGAACTTTAGATAGATGGACAGGTCCAGGAACTAGTAACTCAGAACCTAGAGTCACTTTTGTGGACAACAATAACAATACCCGAGCTTCAGATAGATATATTGAGGACGGAAGTTATTTCAGGTTCAAGAACATACAATTGGGCTATACCCTGCCAAAATCACTTTATGATGCAACAGGTTTAAACAATGTTAGAATTTATGCTCAAGTTAAAAATGCCTTCACTTTTACCAAGTATTCTGGTTATGACCCAGAGGTTACAGCTGGAAGTTTTGTAGATACTGGTATTGATAGAGGTGCATATCCAATTCCAAGAATTTGGATGATGGGTATCAATGTTAAATTTTAAAAAAAATGAGATCTATGAAATATTTTAAACACACTTTAATGATTTGCGGTATGCTGCTGACTTTTCAGGCCTGTTCAGATTATGTAGACCTTGAAGCTTCAGAAGTGTATCAGATTGATGCAGATTCTTACTTCCAATCCGAAGCCAATTATCAGGCAGCACTTATAGGAAGTTATGATCCATTACAATGGTTGTACTTAAATACCTTGATAGGAGATATTGCGTCTGACAATTCTTTTTGTGGGGGCGAAAGCGCCACAGACGTTATAGGGTTGCAACAAATTGACGATATGACCCACTACCCTCAAAATGATAATTTAACCTCTATCTGGAGATGGTGTTTTGAAGGCGTGAATAGGGTTAATTATATGGAAGAAAACAAAAACAAAATTGATTTTGATGGCAAAGCAGCACTTTATGGAGAAGCCTATTTTTTAAGATCATATTATTATTTTGAATTAGTCAAATTCTTTGGTGGCGTTCCATTGATCACAGACAGACGTTTAGATGCCTCTGATACTGGAACGCTTCAAAGAGCTTCAAAAGAGGAAGTTTATGCTCAGATTGAAGCCGATTTGCTAAATGCTATTGACGTGTTGCCTGCATCTCAAAACCAAGCAGGACGCGTAACCAAGTCTGCGGCTCAAGCTTTACTAGGAAAAGTTTACTTATATCAAGATAAATTTTCTGAAGCTGCGTCCATGTTACAAAATGTAATTGGTCTTTACAGTTTGGTGCCCGATTATGGCAGTCAATTCTTGAAGTCTGGTGAGAATGGTCCAGAATCTGTATTTGAAATTCAATATTCTAATGAATCTGAATGGTGGGATTGGGGTTGCCCAACCTGTGGTGAGGGTAATTTTGGAATTATCCATAATGGACCAAGAGCTTATTCAGGTCCTGAATTTGCAACAGGGTGGAGCTTTAATTTGCCAACTCCTAATCTTTATAATTCTTTTGATGAAGCCGATTCCCGTCGAGATGCTTCCATCTTGGATATTGAGGCATGGGCAGCTGAAACTGGTGCAAGTTATGCTGAAGGTTATGAACATACAGGATATTATAATAGAAAATATATCCCAAGAGCCGGAGAAAGTGGAGCTCAGACTGAATTAAATTATTTGAATAATTACAGAGCTATTAGATATGCCGATGTATTACTAATGGCTGCTGAAGCTAATGCTCGTGGTGGAATCAATGAGGATTTGGCAAGAAATTACTTGAACCAAGTACGCCAACGTGCTTTTGGTAACAGTGACCATAATATCAGCACTTCAGGACAAGCCTTAGTTCAAGCTATTTGGAATGAGAGAAATTTAGAACTTTCCATGGAAGGTCATAGATTCTTTGATTTGGTAAGAACTGGTCAAGCGGCTTCAGTTATTGATGGATTTGTGACTGGCAAACATGAATTATTCCCAGTTCCTCAGTTAGAAGTGGATATATCTGGATTAAACCAAAACCCTCAATACTAAAACAAATGATAATGAAACAATTAAAATATATATTCCAACTGTTTTTGATAGCTACTTTGGCACTCACTTGTGCTGAAGACGATGACAATGCCGATTTTGTCCAAACTGCAAAAGCACCTTCAAATGTGGAGATTACATTTGATGTTACCCAAGACAATAGTGGAATGGTAACTATTATTCCGACGGCGGAAGGAGCGGTTTCTTTTGATGTAGTTTTTGGAGATGCTTCAGAAAATGAGGAGCTTCCCAATGGCGAGTTTGCAGAACATATTTACGAAGAAGGAACTTATAACGTGAGTGTCATTGCTAAAGGAATCACCGGGTTAACTACAGAAGCTAGTCAGCAATTGGTGGTTTCCTTTACAGCACCACAAAATTTAGAAGTAACCATAGAAAATGACCAAGCAGTTTCAAAACAAGTTAATGTAACTGCTACAGCAGAGTATGCTATTACTTATGATGTGTACTTTGGAGAGGCAGGAAATGATGATCCTGTATCTGGAGACATTGGAGAGACGGTTTCTTATACCTACCAAGAGCCAGGTATTTATACCATAACGGTGGTAGCTATGGGTGCAGCTATTGAGACTACAACTTATACCGAAGAGTTTGAAGTGACTGAAATCCTTCAGCCAATAAATCCTGCTCCTACCCAACCTGCAAGGTACGAGTCAGATTATATTTCAATTTTTGCCGGCGCTTATAACGATGTGCCTGGAACGGATTATAATCCAGACTGGGGGCAATCTGGTCAGGGAAGTAGTTATGCTATGTTCAATTTGAATGGCGATGAGATGCTTCAGTATATCAACTTAAGTTATCAGGGTGTTCAATTTGGGGAAACTGTTGATGCTTCAGCCATGGAATATCTGCACCTAGATGTATGGACGGCAGATGTGGATCAAATCCAAGTGTTCCCAATCAGTTTGGCGACGGGTGAGCAACAGGTAACTCAAGATTTAACCGCTGGAGAATGGAATAGTTTTGATATTCCCCTTTCAGCATTTACCGATCAAGGTTTATCCATGGCAGATTTGCACCAATTTAAGTTTGTTGGTGAACCATGGGCAGCTGGAACGGTCTTTATTGATAATTTATATTTCTGGAAAGCACCAGCTGCTGCTTCAGGATTAGAGGGTGTATGGCAATTAGCGCCAGAGGCCGGTGCACTTATGGTAGGACCAAGCCCAGGTAGTGGTGAGTGGTGGACCAGTGATGCCCAGGTGGTAGCTGATAGAGCTTGTTATTTTGATGATTATTATGTGTTTAATATGGATGGTAGTTTCCAAAATGAACTTCAAGGCGAAACTTGGCTTGAAACTTGGCAAGGTGTAGCAGCAGAACAATGCGGCGTGCCTGTTGCGCCTCATGACGGATCAGCAAATGCCACATTTATTTATGATGAGGGCGCTGGTACTTTAACAGTGAATGGCACCGGGGCTTATATTGGATTACCTAAGGCAAACAATGAAGGGGAGTTACCCAATGTCGCTGTTCCGAGTTCTATCACATACAACGTTACCTTAATGGATAATAACAATACCATGATTGTAAGTGTTGAAGCCGGTGCCGGAGTTTTCTGGACCTATAAATTGGTAAGATACATATCGCCAATTGTTGGAACATGGCAGTTGGCACCCGAGGCTGGATCCTTGATGGTAGGTCCTTCTCCTGGTAGTGGTGAGTGGTGGTCTATCGATGAGCAATCTGTCTCTGATAGAGCATGTTACTATGACGATTCTTATGTATTTATGTCAGATGGATCTTTCAGTAACGTTTTAGGAGATGAAACATGGTTAGAAGCTTGGCAAGGTGTTGAGTCTGATCAATGTGGAGCTCCTGTTGCGCCGCATGATGGATCTGGTTCAGCAAGTTTCAGTTTTGATGAAGCATCAGGAAGCTTGACTTTAAGTGGTTCTGGAGCTTATCTAGGATTGCCTAAGGTGAATAATGAAGGAGAATTACCTGGTGTTCCCGTACCTAATAGTATTACTTATGAGACCACATGGATTGACAATAATACAATTACAGTATCCATTGAATCAGGATCTGGAGTGTTCTGGACTTATAAGCTTATTAAAATTTAAAAAAGGAAAAGATGAAGTATTTAAAATATATCTATAAAGTATGTCTCTTATCTGTGCTCATTGTTATTAGTGGTTGTGAAAAAGATGAGTATGAATTTGGAGAGATAGTAAACCCTTCTAATTTAACAATCTCAGCTGAGATTGTAGGGCAAGATGCCGATAATCCTTATGGAGATGGAAGTGGTGAAGTGCATTTCAATGCCTCGGCAGATAATGCGATCACCTACAAGTATATTTACAACGGCTCGGAATCTATGACTCCAAATGGGACAAAGTCCTACAGTTTTGGAGTAACAGGAGTTCATACCTATACGGTTACGGTTTTAGCCATAGGTACAGCAGGTGTGACATCAAGCGCAACGATAGATGTAGAGGTATTGGCATTGTACAATCCACCAGCAGATCTTATCACAATGTTGACTGCTGATGGTACTAGAACTTGGCGAATCAAGGCGGAGACTGCTGGCCATTTTGGTGTTGGTCCAGCTGACGAGACAAGTCCTATTTGGTGGGCAGCAGCGCCTTACGATAAAGACGGTAAAGGGGCTTATGATGATACTTGGGAATTTAATGTGGATGGTACTTTTACCCATATCACAAACGGTACTGGTTATGGACAGGCCGGAGCTTTGGATGCTGATTTTGGTGTTGGAGGGCAAACGCCCAATGGTGATAATGAGTATGAAAATTATCCGTTGGAAAACTATTCTGGAAATTGGACGCTTAGTGCTCCAGGAGGACAGGAAACTTTAAGTTTTTCAAATTTAGGATATCATGGATTCTATGTAGGCGGTGATCACAGTTATCAAATATTATCTC
Source organism: Mangrovimonas futianensis (assembly GCF_021245805.1). Lineage (NCBI taxonomy): Bacteria > Pseudomonadati > Bacteroidota > Flavobacteriia > Flavobacteriales > Flavobacteriaceae > Mangrovimonas > Mangrovimonas futianensis. Next base: position 83,884 of record NZ_JAJJNF010000004.1, on the reverse strand, counting down.
GATCTGATAATGAAATGACAATGAAAACAGTTGGTTCAGATGGTAATGGATGGTTTGTGATTTTTATCGCAGATTAAATAAGTTAGGGGGTAAGTGATTTCATTTGCCCCTTTAAAAAGTATGTAATTGAACAATGAAAAATAGTAACAAATTGATAGCACATATTCTAATTAGTTTAATGACGGTTTGGAGTATATCTTGCTCTAGTGGAGATGATCCTTCTGATAATTCTAATAATGGAAATCCAACAGAGGAGCCCATTTTCCCCTCTGGATTAACGGTTCAAATAAGTAAGGTGGGGTCTGATTCAGAAAATCCTAACGGGGATGGTTCAGGGACGATACAATGTGTTGCCTATGCAGATGATGCTGTAAAATATGGCTTCCGATTCGGAAATGGAACCGAGATGGAAAGTTTGGATGGCACCATGGAATTTACCTATACCTCTCCTGGAACCAATGAATATACAGTATATGTGTATGCTTACTCTGCCACAGATCATAGTGTGAATACATCGCAAACCATTACACTATATGTTGATGATACTTATGAGTTGGTTTGGTCAGATGAGTTTGATGTGGATGGGGCTCCAGATTCCAGTAAATGGGGGTACAATATTGGAACAGGTCAAAATGGATGGGGTAACAATGAATCTCAGTATTATACCAACCGTCCAGAGAATGCGATAGTAGAAAATGGGATGTTAAAAATCACTGCAAAACGTGAGAACTATTTGGGCTCAGAATTTACTTCAGCAAGAATGTTAACAAAAGATAAGTATGAGTTCACTTATGGCAAACTTGAAATCAGAGCCAAATTACCTTCTGGAGGAGGTACTTGGCCTGCATTATGGTTGCTAGGGGCCAATATTGATGAAGTAAGTTGGCCTGCCTGCGGTGAAACCGATATTATGGAGCATGTAGGAAATAATGAAGGTTTTGTTCAAAGTGCGATACATACACCATCAAGTTTTGGTAACACCACTAATCTTGGTGGACAAACGATAGGGGATGTGACCAGCCAATTTCATGTTTATGAGTTGGAATGGACTCCCGAAAAAATGGTGTTTTCAGTGGATGGAAACGTACATTATACCTATCAACCAGCAAATAAAAATGACCAGACCTGGCCGTTTGACTTAGACCAATTTATCATTATGAATGTAGCAATTGGAGGCAATCTGGGAGGTACAATAGATCCCGAATTCATGGAGGGAACTATGGAAGTAGACTATGTAAGGGTATATCAATAATTTATCATGAAAAGATTATCAATTTATTTAGGGGCAATTTGTCTCCTAGGAACGCTATGTTCTTGTACTAACTTTTCTCAGGGTCAAGAAATAGGATCTGTTTCAATGAAATCAGGAACTACGGTACTTGATTCGGAAATTGAAGGAAAGGTAGATTCGTTACTTTCTTTGATGACTTTGGAGGAGAAAATCGGTCAAATGAATCAGTATAGCGGTTTTTGGGATGTCACTGGACCTAAACCTGAAGGTGGGTCGGAGGCCAAAAAATATGAGGATTTAAGAAAGGGATTAGTTGGCTCCATGCTCAACGTTACTGGGGCCAAAGAAGTTCTTGAGGTTCAGAAAATAGCAGTGGAGGAGACTCGATTGGGGATTCCATTGCTTATTGGATTTGACGTGGTTCATGGGTTTAAAACTGTTAGTCCTATTCCATTGGCAGAGTCGGCCAGTTGGGATATGGAAGCTATAAAAAGATCTGCGGAGGTGGCTGCTAAAGAAGCCGCTGTAAGTGGAATCAATTGGACTTTTGCTCCAATGGTTGATATTACAAGAGATGCCAGATGGGGAAGAGTTATGGAAGGGGCCGGTGAAGATCCTTTTTTGGGAAGTGCCATTGCGAAAGCAAGAGTGACAGGTTTTCAAGGGGATGATTTGACTTCTCCTTTTACGATTGCTGCATGCGCCAAACATTTCGCTGCTTATGGTTTTGCTGAATCGGGAAGAGATTACAATACAGTCGATGTAGGTACCTCTACCTTGTACAATATTGTTTTTCCACCATTCTTGGCTGCAAAAGAAGCAGGAGTCAGAACCTTTATGAATTCATTCAATGAAATAAATGGTGTGCCAGCTACGGGAAATGCTTGGTTGCAAAGAGATATTTTGAAAGGAAAATGGGATTTCAATGGTTTTATGGTTTCTGATTGGGGGTCTATCAATGAAATGATTTCCCATGGACAAGCTGAAAACGGAAAATATGCAGCTGAAAGAGCTGTAATCGCTGGGTCAGATATGGATATGGAATCCTACCATTATCTTAATTACTTGGCAGAATTGGTAGAAGAAGGTAAGGTGAGTGAAGACTTAATAAATGATGCCGTGAGGAGAATTCTCAGAGTGAAATTTGAATTAGGACTTTTTGAAAATCCTTATCAGTACAGTGATCCATCAGTCGAAAATGAAGTTGTGGGAAGTCAAGAAATTCAGGATGCCGTTTTGGATATGGCTAAGAAGTCTATTGTGCTTTTAAAAAATGAAAAGAGCCTGCTTCCACTTAAAAGATCGGGACAAAACATTGTAGTAATTGGTGCATTGGCTAGTGATAAAACAAGTCCTTTGGGGAATTGGCGAACTGGGGCCGAGAATGGTACGGCGGTTTCATTACTTGAAGGATTGCAACAATATCAGGGAAACACTATTACCTATGTTAAAGGACCAGCCTTTGTGGATGGCGAGATATCTTTTCCAAAACAATTGCAAATAAATCAAACAAAAACTTCAGGTATGATAGAGGCAGTGAACGCTGCCAAAAAAGCAGATATTGTGCTTGTTGCTTTGGGTGAGCATGGTATGCAAACAGGAGAAGGTAGAAGTCAAGTAGATATTGGGTTGCCAAAATTACAGCAGCAATTGCTAGAAGAAGTTTATAAGGCGAATCCCAACGTAGTTTTAGTACTGCACAATGGGAGACCAGTAGCTATTCCATGGGCCGCCGAACATATTCCTTCCATTTTAGAGGTTTGGCAGTTAGGAATGCAAAGTGGACATGCCATAGCCCAAGTGTTATATGGAGATTATAACCCTAGCGGAAAATTACCGATGACTTTTCCGAAGGCCGTTGGTCAAGTGCCTATTTACTATAATCATAAAAGTACAGGTAGACCTAATGAGCCCGCTCCAGGAGAGGTTTTTTGGTCTCATTATACAGATATGGATAACGATCCTTTATTTCCATTTGGACATGGCTTAAGTTATACCCAATTTGAATATCAAGATTTAAAAGTGGAGGTTGATCCTAGTCAAGTATTGGTTTCATTCGAATTGAAGAATATTGGAGATTTGGATGGAAAAGAAGTGGTTCAGGTATACATACAAGATGTTTTTGCGAGTATTACGCGACCAGTTAAGGAGTTAAAGGGATTTGAGTTGGTCAGTCTAAAAGCTGGAGAGTCTAAAGCCCTAAACTTTATTTTGACCGATAAGGAATTGGGATTTTATAATAATCAGGGTGAATTTTTAGTGGAGCCTGGTGACTTTAAAGTATTTGTAGGGGGTAGCTCAAATACAGTATTAGAGTCAGAATTTAACTTGGCACAACAGCTTCGTTGAACTGAGGTTTGATGTTAAGTTTCAGGTGATGCTTGTTGCCTTGATTTTTTAAAAAAGGTTCTGAATTGTCAGAACCTTTTTTGATTTTAGGTCTTATTAGGAATTGCAGATTTTAGCTCCTTTAAGGTTGTTGGAAAATTTACAAAACATTAAGCCTATAAATTTGGTAATTCAATTAAAAGGTAAAATATTCGCAGTTGGAAATATTTTCATTAGGGTATTAACAATTTTATTGCATAAAAAGTAAAAAATATCTATCTTAGAATATAGATTATGCCATCCAAGACGACATTAAAAGATTTAGCGAATTTAGCTGGGGTATCTGTTTCAACAGTGTCTAAAGCATTGAATGACAGTCCTGAAATTGGGCTGAAAACAAGAGTTCGCATTAAAGAAATTGCAGAGTCCTGCAACTACATACCCAATAACATTGCTAGAAGCTTAAAGTCAAAATCCACCAAAACGATTGGGGTTGTGATTCCGGCTATTTTGTTGGAATTTTTCAGTAAAGTACTTTATGGGATTGAGATTGAGGCCACCAAAAGAGGCTACAAACTAATTATCTGTCTCAGTAATGAAAAGCAGAAAAAGGAAAGTGAGAGTATAGATACTTTTATCAATGGAAGTGTTGACGGTATTATATTGTCTTTGGCTGAAGAAACACAACGTTTAAAAAGTTACGCGCATCTCGATAAAGTTTCAAAGTACAATGTACCCATGGTTATGTTTGATAGGGTGACAAAAGATGTATTTTGTGACACGGTAACTATAGATGACTTTGAATGTTCTTATGAAGCAACTGCTTTTTTAGCAGATCATGGTTCCAAACATATTGCCTTTGTCAATCCAATTAGTAATATTAGTGTGGGGCAACTGCGTTGTGAAGGGTATTTAAAGGCTTTGAAAGATAGAAATTTAAAACCTTTAATAATTGATGTAGATCATTACAATCAAATCGAAAAGGACTTAACTAGAACCTTGAAGGAGCAAAAGATAGATGGAGTGGTATGTGCAGATGAATACTCCGCTATTTTGACCATAAATGTGGCTCGATTAAATGGGTTTGATGTTCCAAATGACATAGCTGTTATTGGATTTACTAATGGATTAATGTCTGAACATTCTATACCTTCACTAACGGTTGTTAGCCAGCATGCTGAAAATATTGGTAAGAAAGCAGTCGAATTGTTAATTGATAGATTAGAAGGAAAATTGGTGAGTGATCCTGTTCACGAAGTTATCCATACTCATATTATTGAGCGAAATTCCACAAAGAAACTTAATTAATATGTTCTAATAATTAAAGAAAAAGTCTTACCGTTTGGTAAGACTTTTTTCTATCTATCAAAAGTAAATCTTTCTTAGTGACCGTCTGTAGCTTCTTCAACAGCATCACCAACAGCTTCTCCAGCTTCTTTGGTTTCTTCAACAGCGGTATCGATTGCCTCTCCAACTTCTTCCAAAGCACCTTCAGTTGCTTCTTCAGCGTCTTGAGCTGCTCCCTCAATAGCATCACCAGTGTCTTCTGCTGCTTCTTCAATAGCATCACCTGTGTTTTCCATTGATTCTTCTACGCTTTCTTCATTTTTGGTATCTCTACAAGAAGAGATTGTAAATCCTAAAGTTAGTAATAGAGCTACGCTTAAAAATAGTCTTTTCATTAGTGTAAAGTTTTTAGTGTTTAATAAAATTAATATATAGAATTACCTCTCAGTAATTTTATGTTAAATATTGTTTTTTAGGATCATTAATTTTTTGCAGTTTCATAGTCTTTGTCTCTGTTTTAAACCAGGTTTAAACATGTTTAAAGAATGCCAGCTACAATTTTGTGAACAATTTATTTAAAGAGTTCTAAACATCGTTGATTTATTTTTGCTTTTGCTCCTTACATGAAGTTGAGGTAAGGCTTCATATTTTAAAATATGATTTAGGAGTTGCTATTAATAATTTCATTGGTGTTAGTTAATAAACAAATTGGTCATCACGAAATTAACATTTAATTAATGAATATTACAAATGATTTTAATTATTTTTTTTGATTCGTAAAATATCCATGTTGTTAATACTTACGTATATAGTCCATGATTTGGATTACGGCACCTTTGTTTTTTTCAATATAGCGCTTATTAATGGCTCCTGAATTATTCCGAAGTGACTCATTTTCGATTAAATTTTTAAGCTGATTCGAAAATTCTTCTTGTGTTTTAATGCTGAACATACCTCCTAAATCAACCATATCATGGGCTTCTGGAAATTTATCATAATGAGAACCTATAATAATTGGAATTCCAAATACAGCTGGTTCTAAAGTGTTGTGAAGCCCTGTGGTTCCCACGGCTCCTCCAACATAAGCAATGTCCCCAACACTGTAAATCTTAGAAAGGATTCCAATTGTGTCTACAATAAATACTTGTTGGTTAGAAAGGGAGGATTCCTCCATCTCCGAAAACAGCATGGTAGGCTTATGGATGCTTGCTTTTAATTTCTGAATTTGCTCAGATTTGATATTGTGGGGAGCAATGATATAGGAAACATACTCATTGGAATAACTGTTGATAAATTCCGCCAAGAAAGCTTCACCTTCTGGCCAAGTACTGCCTGCTACCACGCATAACCTATTGTTTTTGAATGTTTCAATATAGGGTAGATGATTGTCAATGTTTAGTTGCTGACTCACTCGGTCAAAGCGAGTATCTCCAGAAATAGTGGCCTGCTCATAGCCTATTTTATTTAATAGATCTTTGGAATTGGCATCTTGGGTAAAAATGTGCTCAAAAGCAAATAATGCCTCTTTTATAACGTTTCCATACCATTTGAAGTATGCCTGGTTTGGCCTGAATAAGGCAGAAATTAGAATGGCTCTTTTGCCTCGTGTTTTTAATTCTTTTAGGTAGTTTGGCCAGATATCATACTTAACAAAGAGGGTTAAGTCTGGATTTACTAGATCGATAAATTTTTTGGCATTCAAAGGAGTGTCCCAAGGTAAATAAACGACCACGTCAGCAATAGGTGAGTTTTTCCTGATTTCATAACCCGATGGCGAAAAAAAGGTAAGTACGGCTTTATGGTTGGGATAAGTTTTTTTTATTTCCTGAAAAACGGGAAGGCCCTGTTCATATTCACCCAAGGAAGCGCAGTGAAACCATAATGTTTGATCTTCTGGTTTCAATTTGTCTTTTAAAATTTTAAAAGTTTCTGCTCGACCTTGAACTCCCAATTGCAGTTTATGATTGAATCGGGAAGCTAATTTTAAAAGAAATGAAGCCCAACGAATACCAAGATTATAGATCACTTTCAAGATAAAAAAACTTTTATGCTAAAATACATTGTTTAGAATAAATCCATTGGGGTAGGCAAGCTATTTTTGTAACTTTGTATCATATGAAACAAATACAAATGGTTGACCTTAAAGGTCAATATGCCGATATCAAAGAGGTGGTTAATGCCTCCATACAAGAAGTCATTGATACGACTTCTTTTATAAATGGACCCAAGGTTCATGAATTTCAGAAGAATTTAGAATCTTATTTGGGCGTCAAACATGTCATTCCTTGTGCCAATGGTACAGATGCATTACAGATTGCCATGATGGGACTTGGCTTAAAGCCAGGTGATGAAGTAATTACAGCCGATTTTACGTTTGCAGCTACTGTTGAGGTTATAGCGCTTTTGCAATTAACTCCAGTATTGGTAGATGTAGATCCTGATACTTTTAATATTGATGTAGAGGCTATTAGAAAAGCAATTACACCTAAAACCAAAGCCATTGTTCCTGTGCATTTGTTTGGGCAAGCTGCGCCTATGGAAGAAATTATGGCACTTGCCAAAGAACATAATCTTTATGTTATCGAAGATAATGCGCAAGGTATTGGAGGGAATTACACCTATAAAGATGGAACCAAGGCCAAAACCGGTACTATTGGTAATGTTTCCTCTACTTCCTTTTTTCCTTCCAAGAATTTAGGTTGTTATGGAGACGGTGGTGCCATCTTTACTAATGATGATGATTTGGCGCATATCATAAGAGGTATAGTTAATCATGGGATGTACGTGAGATATCACCATGATGTAGTAGGGGTTAATTCTAGATTGGATTCTATCCAAGCTGCAGTTTTGGATGCCAAACTTCCCAAACTAGATGCTTATAACAAGGCGAGACAAGAGGCAGCAGCTAAATATGATGAAGCATTTAAAAATGTTTCACAAGTACAAACGCCAGTGAGAAAAAGCAACGCTTGTTCTGGTAATTGTAATAATTGTGATTGCCATGTGTTTCATCAGTATACTTTAAAATTGACAGGTGTTGATAGAGATGGTTTAGCAAAATATTTAAATGAAAATGGTATTCCTTGTGGAGTTTATTATCCAATTCCTTTACATAAGCAAAAGGCCTATTTAGATGATAGATATAATGAAGCCGATTTTGAAGTGACTAATGCTTTGGTAGAGCAAGTAATCTCCTTACCAATGCACACTGAATTAGACGACGAACAAATAGAATTTATAACCGAAAAAGTAAAAGCATATATTAATGGCTAAAGTACTGGTGACGGGTGGCTTAGGATTTATTGGCTCCCATACTGTTGTAGAACTTCAAAATCGAGGCTTTGAGGTTGTAATTATTGATAATTTGTCTAACTCTTCCATCAACGTTTTGGATGGAATCACAGCGATTACAGGCATTAAACCTGTTTTTGAAAAGTTGGATTTAAGAGAGAAGGAGAAAGTCCAGGATTTTTTTAACCGCCACTCCGACTTACAAGGGATTATCCATTTTGCTGCAAGTAAAGCAGTAGGTGAAAGTGTCCAAAATCCGTTATTATATTATGAGAATAATATCAATACACTAGTATATGTGTTGCAGGAACTGCAAAAATTAGAGAGTGCCAATTTTATATTCAGTTCGTCATGCACGGTTTATGGTCAGGCAGATGAATTGCCCATTCATGAAAATGCTCCCGTCAAGCCGGCGGAATCACCATATGGGAACACCAAACAAATTGGTGAAGAAATCATTAAGGATGTTTGTAAAATCAATGAGCATTTGAAAGCCATTGCTTTGAGATATTTTAATCCGATTGGGGCACATGAGACGGTTGAAATTGGGGAGCTGCCTATAGGAGTGCCACAAAATCTAGTGCCTTTTATAACGCAAACGGCTATTGGAATTAGAGAACAGCTTTCTGTTTTTGGTGATGATTATCCAACTAAAGATGGGACTTGTGTACGAGATTATATTCATGTGGTTGATTTGGCCAAAGCTCACGTAGTAGCTTTGGAAAGATTGATGGAATCCAAAAATGAAGGTAATTACGAAGTCTTTAATTTAGGTACTGGAACCGGAAGTTCTGTTTTGGAGGTTGTTCAATCTTTTGAAAAAGTTTCTGGTGAAAAATTGAATTATAAGATAGCCCCAAGAAGAGAAGGAGATGTTACGGCTGCTTATGCAGATACCCATAAGGCAAACGATGTTTTGGGGTGGAAATCGGAGTTGACCTTAGACGATGCCATGTTGTCTGCCTGGAAATGGGAACAAAAATTGGCAAATTCTTAAAAAACAACAATATCAAATTGGCAATGATAGTGTCGTTTGGTTAAGGAATCCTAAGTCGATAACTTGTTCGATTGTGGATATTTTAATATCTTTTTGATTAACAAGGTTTTAAGGCTTTGTTTTTGGGATTGGTTTAAATGATTTGTTTCTTTGTATGATAATGCAAAGGAAATTATGAGACTGATAACAATAAAAAGAGAAACCAAAGACGAGCAAAGGCATACCCCAAAAATGGGCGCCCTATCAACCAAAGTAACGTATATTAAAAAGCAATTTTTGAATATTCCGTTTAAAACGATTCACAAGTACCGAGAAACCTATTACGGGAAAATTAAGGATTGTGAACAGTGCAATTTGGCGAGATAAATAGAAAAATATTGAAGTAACAAAAAAGCCTCTTTTAATTAGAGGCTTTTTTGTTTTTAAAACTACTGTAAAGCAACAGACCGAGGCCCAACATGACCGACATGTCTGCAACATTAAAAATACCGGTTCTAAAGACGCCTCCCAAATCTATATGAAAAAAGTCGGTTACCGAGCCATACATAACTCTGTCATAGACATTGGCAATACCACCACCTACAATACATGAAAACCCAATGACTGAGGCTTTGTCCAAGTTTTTGTTTTTTATAATGTAGTACATCACATATCCCAAAACGGCTAGAGGTAATATAAGTAATAGAATCAGGCGCAAGGTGTCATTCAGTTCACTTCCCATACCCAAGAAAGCGCCTTTATTTTCTACATTATGCAACGTGAAATAATCTCCAATAATTGGAGTTTCACTGTAAGGATCTACCTTAGCTCTCACTATAAATTTCGAAATTTGATCTAAGGCAATATTGAAAATCACCAATAGAATGATACCTGCATTTCTAGTGAACTTCATTAAAGGTTGGTTTCAAAGGTTGCAGAAGCTGTTTGGGCTTCTCTATTAATTTTTTTAACTAACCCTTGCAATACATTTCCAGGTCCCACTTCTGTAAATAAGGTAGCACCATCTGAGATCATGTTCTGAACAGATTGTGTCCATTTTACAGGAGCAGTTAATTGAGAGATTAAGTTAGCCTTGATATCATTTTCATTAGTCACAGCAAAAGTTGTGACATTTTGATAAATAGGACAAGACGGTGTGTTGAATTGGGTATTTTCTATTGCTGCAGCTAATTCTTCTCTTGCAGGTTCCATAAGAGGAGAATGGAAAGCACCACCAACTGGAAGCACTAAGGCTCTTCTTGCACCTGCTTCTTTCAAGGACTCACAGGCTTTATTTATGGCTTCTACTTCCCCTGAAATCACTAATTGCCCAGGACAATTATAGTTTGCCGCTACAACAATACCTTCGGTTTGAGAGCAAATATCTTCTACCAACTTATCTTCCAGTCCTAAAACGGCTGCCATCGTGCTTGGATTCATTTCACAAGCCTTTTGCATTGCCAGAGCTCTTTGAGAAACTAATTTAAGTCCGTCTTCAAAAGTTAAGGTGCCATTGGCAACCAAAGCAGAAAATTCACCCAAGGAATGGCCTGCAACCATATCGGGTTTAAAACTTTCTCCAAGGGTTTTTGCCAAAATAACAGAATGTAAAAAGATGGCGGGTTGAGTTACCTTGGTTTGTTTTAGGTCTTCAGCAGAACCTTCAAACATAATATCAGTAATGACAAATCCTAAAATATCGTTTGCCTTTTCAAATAATTCTTGTGCTAGAGGGGAGTTTTCATATAGGTCTAATCCCATTCCAGAAAATTGCGCCCCTTGTCCAGGGAAAATGTATGCGTTCATTCTCTTTATATTTAATTGGTGCAAAAATAGTGAATTCTATATAAGTGAATAAGTGTAAGGGAATAATATCAGTTATTAAACCGTTTGAGAAATCTGTCAAGTGCGCCAAAATAGATATTGGGTTGCTCCAACCAACCGTAATGGGCACAATGAGCTATGTAAACTAGTTCTGAGTTGTTGAATATTTGATGAGCTTCCTCAGCAATGGAGGGATCCAAAATGTCTTGCTTTCCTTGTATGAGGAGCACAGGTTTTTTAAAGGACTTCAAATCAGGTTTACAATCAAAGGAAATGGCTCGCATATCACGCCACAGAAGACTATTTATTTGCATGTTACTTTGGGTTAATCTATGAGCTATTTGGCCAATGAATTCTTTGTTGTATAAATACGCTGGAGCAAGATTCCTTCCTCTGCCTAATCTGGCTTGATAGCTAGTGTCGCCTTGTGAGATTCTTTGATTCCAATAATTAAGTGAATCTCTTTGAATGGAAGATAGATGGGATCTAATGTCTAAGTTATCCAAAAGTGATAAATCCAATCCGCCAGAGGAGGAAAGTATTAAGCCTTGAATTCGATCTGGGAATAATGTAGCATAACAGGAAGCTAGCATACCGCCAAAAGAATGCCCTAGCACAACCCATGATTCAATTTTCAAGTGTTTTCTGAGGGCTTCAATATCGTCTACCATCAATGTCATTGTTATTGTTTTTGATGATATGTCCTGCAGTTGGGATTGGCCAGTTCCTCTTTGGTCATATATGATGGTCTGATTGGTTTCTGCCAATCTTTTGGCTAATGATTCAAAGCCTTGGCTATTCATTCCCGGACCTCCATTAATAATCAAAACCGGTGTCCCTTTACCAAAAGTCTTAAAAAATAGTTGCCCGTTTTCTATGCCAATTTTTCCTGAGGTTTGTCCGGAAATTTGGAAACAAATAAATAGGAAAATGATTCTGAAAACAGGCTTCAATTGATTATTTTTTTACATAAGTAATAAAAGAAAAATCGTAGGGATGATTCGCGTCCTTGTTATGATAACTGCGAGCAGTTTCTTGCCATTGGGATTCGTTAATTTCAGGGAAATGTGTGTCTGCATTTTCAAAAGTACCGTGTACTCTTGTTAGCTCAATTTTATCTGCTAATGGCATTGCTTGACGATAAATTTCACCTCCACCAATGATAAAGGGTTGGGTATCGTTTTTAGAAGCATCAAGAGCATCTTTTAAATTATGAACAACAATAACGCCAGATGGGACGGTATAATTCTGTTGTCTTGTAATGACAATGTGTGTTCGGTTGGGTAAAGGTTTTGGGAAACTTTCAAATGTTTTGCGCCCCATGATGATGTGATGACCATTGGTGAGGTTTTTAAATCGCTTAAGATCGTCACTTAAATGCCAAATCAAATCGTTGTCCTTGCCCAAAGCATGATCTTCTCCGGCGGCAGCGATAATGGTCAAATTAGAACGCTTTTCAGATTTCCTGTTTTTTTCTGTTTCTTCTTGAATTTCCTTTTTGGCTATAGCTAATTCTTCGTCGTAAAGTTTGGCTTTGATAGTTTCAATACGTTCTTGTTGTTGGGAAACCAATCTTTCTAACTGTGATTTTTCCCATGACTCTCCCAAAAACTTGTTTGTTACAAATACGTTGATAAAGTGATATAGAAATAAGACAAACCAAAGAACAACGGCAAATACAAACCAATCAATACCGAGAATTTTAAAGTTCTCACCTATTTTCAATACCAGGTTGGCTACAATTAATAGGATAGCGCCTATAAGGAATAAAATAAAATGGGAGTATAATCTTTTTTTCTGTTTGATGCGTTTTTGGGCATGCTTAAAAAACGCTAATTGTTCTTGATCTACTTGAGGTATTTCTTTCTTTTTTCCGAACATTATGATTGATTTGCTATGGGTAAATTTACGGCATTTTTTACGAAAATGTTATCGTAAATGGAATTTGACTAAAAGGGGTGAAAAACGAAATCGATATCGTTGAAAATCAGCTCGTAAACATGAATTTATGCCGTTGTCAATCTCGTAATTTCAAGCTTGTTTTTTTTTGGAGTTTATGCTAATGTTAGCTAAATTTTGCCAAAACAACAATTCTTTCTGTAAACAACCTAAAGGAGTTGCATACCTAAAATAGATTTGCTTCTTTTGACCCAGAAAAACACTTGAATTATGGCTATTAAAAAACAATACTTAAAAAGCAAGCCTCTTTGTAAGGTAACTTTTTCAGTACCTGCAGAGGAGGCTAAAAAGGTGGAAGTTCTAGGAACTTTTAACGATTGGAAGGAGAAGAAAGCTGTAAAACTTAAGAAGTTAAAAAACGGGACTTTTAAAGGAACCGTTGACTTGGAAACCGAAAAAACGTACGAATTTAAATATGTTGTCGATGGCGAAGCTTGGTTGAATGATGATCAAGCGGATGCTTATGCATGGAGTGACTATGCAGGATCTGATAATAGTGTTTTAAATTTATAATTAGTTAAATTAGTTTGTGTGAAAAAACGCTCTCAATTGGTTTTGGGAGCGTTTTTTGTTTCTTTTTGTTCCCTTTTTTTGTTGAAGGAAATAGTTAGCATTACACTGCTACAACACCTTTAATATGTGGGTGTGGATCATAATCCACTAGGGTAAAGTCTTCAAAAGTGAAATCAAAAATATCTGTGATTTCTGGGTTTAAAATCATTTTTGGCAATGGTCTAGGGTCTCTTGATAATTGAAGCTCCAATTGTTCGTAATGATTGCTATAAATATGAGCATCACCAAAGGTATGAATGAATTCTCCTGGTTGGTATCCGCAAACTTGTGCCATCATCAATGTAAACAAGGCATAAGATGCTATATTAAAAGGAACTCCTAGAAAGATGTCTGCACTTCGTTGGTATAACTGACAAGATAATTTGCCGTCTGCTACATAGAATTGAAAAAAGGCATGACACGGAGGTAAGGCTGCCTTTCCGTTAGCCACATTTTCAGCGAAACTTTTAGAGGTGTCTGGCAGTACAGAAGGATTCCATGCCGAAACCAACATACGTCGACTGTTTGGATTAGTCTTTAGAGTCTCGATGACTTCTTTGATTTGGTCAATTTCATCACTGTTCCAATTACGCCATTGATGTCCGTAAACGGGACCCAAATCACCATTGTCATCAGCCCATTCGTTCCAAATTCGTACACCATTTTCTGTAAGGTATTGAATATTTGTGTCGCCTTTTAAAAACCATAACAATTCATATATGATGGATTTTAAATGCAGTTTTTTGGTGGTCACCATGGGGAACCCTTCATTCAAATCAAACCGCATTTGATATCCAAAAACACTTTTGGTGCCAGTACCTGTGCGGTCTCCCTTTTCGTTCCCGTTTTCTAAAACATGTTTGACGAGGTCTAAATATTGCTTCATAAGTCTCTCAATTCTATCTGGATAAAAATAGAAAAAAGACCAAGTAGAAACATCGCATATTTCTAATTAGATATGAAAAGTTATTAACGAAATTATCCGATAATCATTCCAGCAATAGTAGCTGAAAGGAGTGAGGCTACTGTTCCTCCAATTAGGGCTTTAATTCCGAATTCAGATAAGGTTTTCCTTTTCCCTGGAGCTAAAGATCCAATACCCCCAATTTGGATTCCGATGGATGCAAAATTGGCAAAGCCACAAAGCATGTAGGTGGCCATGATGACCGATTTCTCATATTTTAAATGAAGCAAATTCCCGATGTCCTTCAATTCTGCCAGTTGGATATAGCCAACAAATTCGCTGGCAACCAATTTAATCCCCAGAAGTTGTCCCATAAGAGCCATATCTTCTTGTGCTACCCCAATCAACCACATAATGGGCGCCAATAGGTAACCGAGAAGGAATTCAAGGGATAATTTTTCATAGATGGTATTATCAGCTACCAAGGTATTTAAGGTAGTGACATCTCCAAACCAACCTAAAATACCATTGATCATGGCTATAAAGGCTAAGAAAACCAATAACATCGCCCCAACATTAACTGCCAATTTGAGTCCTTCGGAAGTACCATTGGCAATGGCATCTAAAATATTGGAGCCTATTTGATCGTGAGTCACATTGATTTCTGAATCAATAGCTTCGGTTTGTGGATATAGTATTTTTGAAATGACTACAGCTCCTGGTGCAGCCATGACGGACGCGGCTAATAAATGTTTCGCATAAAACAGCTCCATAGCAGGGTCACCAGCTCCAAGGAATCTAATGTAGGCAGCTAAAACACCACCGGCTACGGTAGCCATCCCACCTATCATAACCAATAATATTTCAGAACGTGTCATTTTCTCCAAATAAGCCTTGATCATCAGTGGCGATTCTGTTTGTCCCAAGAAAATATTTCCGGCGACACTTAAACTTTCAGCTCCTGATATTTGTAGTACCTTGGTGAGTAACCAAGCCAAACCTTTCACAACCTTTTGAATGATGCCCAAATAAAACAACACCGAGGTTAGGGCCGAGAAAAAGATAATTGTAGGTAATATAGAAACGGCAAAGGTGGTTAAGGAATCTTCAATTTTATTGGTGATAAATGATTTGAACAGGAATTCAGTTCCTGCGAGCGTGAAATCTAAAATAGCAACAAAAAGACCACCAACCCATTCAAAAACAGATTGTACAAAGGGTATTTTTAAAACGCCAATGGCTAACAGCAATTGCGCCAAAAGTCCAAAGCCTACAGTTCGCCAATTGATAGCTTTTCTGTTTTTACTTAATAGAAAGGCAATGGCTAGAAGAACCACCATTCCTAAGGCGCCTCTTAAAAGACTGTTTATGGAAAATCCCGCACTACTTATGATGGGGTTACTAGTTGTCTGCTGGGTGATACTTTCAATGGTCGTGGTAGAATCTTGTGAAAACGCAACGGTTGTAAAAAGAACCAATAACAGAACAAAAAGTTTCTTCATATGTAGTGTGGTTTAGTTTCTTTTGGAAATTTCATCCCTTATTTTGGCTGCCTTTTCATAATCTTCATTGGCTACAGCCTCGTCCAACAAGGTGTGGAGTTCTGTTAGGGATTTGTTTTTGTAGTTGGTTTGTGAATCTGATTCAATTTCTTCGGCAATCATGTCGTCTACCAATACGCTGTCTTCAGATTCATCTGGAGAGTCTGGATTGATTTTTAGATAGATCCCTGCTTTGTCCAAAATATTTTTGTACGTGAAGATTGGGGCATCAAACCTTAAGGCTAAAGCAATAGCATCACTAGTTCTGGCATCGATGATTTCTTCAATGCCATCACGCTCACAAATAAGACTGGAATAGAAAACACCATCAACCAATTTGTGAATGATTACCTGTTTGACTACCACATCAAATCGGTCAGCAAAATTCTTAAAAAGATCATGAGTTAAAGGTCTAGGCGGACGAATTTCTTTTTCTAGGGCAATGGCAATGGATTGAGCCTCAAAAGCCCCAATTACTATGGGTAACTTTCTATCGCCGTCTACTTCGTTTAATATCAGTGCGTAAGCGCCATTTTGAGTCTGGCTGTAAGAAATTCCTTTAATGTTAAGTCTAACTAAACTCATAAATCATTCAAAAACACAAAGAACTGTTTAAATTAGGACTTTACCAAACCAAAAGAATAGATTTCGATTTTAGACCAAATTCAAACAGTCCTTTTAGACTTTACAATTTAATAAAAATATTTTATTGCTGAGCTTTAAACTCCTTTAATTTCTCTATTAATTGAGGAACCACTTCAAAGGCATCCCCTACAATCCCATAGTCTGCTGCTTTAAAGAAAGGAGCTTCTGGATCTGTATTGATAACCACCTTCACTTTAGAGGCATTAATTCCTGCTAAGTGCTGAATAGCTCCTGAAATACCAACGGCAATGTAAAGATTGGCAGCAACGGGTTTTCCGGTTTGTCCAACGTGTTCGCTATGTGGTCTCCATCCTAAATCACTAACGGGCTTGGAACAGGCAGTTGCCGCACCTAAAACATCGGCTAGTTCTTCAATCATACCCCAGTTCTCAGGTCCTTTAAGACCGCGCCCACCAGAGACAACGATTTCAGCATCGGCAATCGTTACTTTGCCAGTTACTTTATCAACAGATTCTACGGTGATTCCTAATTCAGGAATAGACGGAGAAAACGCTTCGGTTGTAGCGCTGGCTGAATTTTCTTTTAAACCAAAGGCATTTTTTGAAAGTCCTATCAATTTGACTTCCGTTTCAATAGCCGTATTAGCAAATGCTTTGTTTGTAAAGGTGTTTCTTTTAACGGTAAAGGGTTCTGTGCTTGAAGGGGCAGCTACAACATTTGGCACATAACCCGCATTCAAGTTGATGGATAAAATGGGAGCCAAATATTTACTATCGGCACTTGAACTTACAATCACTACTTTGGCGTTTTCATTTTCAGCAGCCTGGGCAATGACACTAGCATAAGCTTTGGCATTAAATGTATCAAGGGAATTATTTGTTACTTGTAAAACCTTATCCACACCATAGTTTCCTAAAACAGTGGTGTCATCTGCATTGATGGTAACAGCAGTTACGGTAGTGCCTAACTGGTCTGCAACTGTTTTGGCATAAGAAGCAACTTCCAATGCTGTTTTCTTAAAGGTTCCTTTATCTGATTCGGTATATACTAAAACTGACATGTTTTGAATTTTTCTTTTTGGGTTATTAAATAACTTTAGCGTCGTTGTGAAGTAATTCAACCAATTCCCCTACATTATCTGCAGAAACAAGTTTCACTTGTCCTTTAGGAGCTGGTTTTTCAAATGAAACTGAAGCAGTTTCAGCTGAAGCATCTACGGCATCAACTACGCTCAATGGTTTGGAACGTGCTGTCATGATTCCTCTCATATTAGGAATTCTTAAATCACTTTCTTCTACCAATCCTTTTTGGCCTCCAATAACCAAAGGTAAAGTGGTACTAACAGATTCTTTTCCACCGTCAATTTCTCTTACGGCTTTAACCGCATTTCCATCTATCTCTAAACTGATACAATTGTTTACAAAATTGGCATCTAAAAGCGCAGCTAACATACCTGGAACCATCCCTCCATTGTAATCAATGGATTCACGGCCAGCAATGACTAAATCATATCCGCCATTAGAAACTACTTGAGCTAGGTTTTTGGCTACTTGAAAGCCATCTTTAGCTTCTGTGTTAACTCTAATAGCCGTATCTGCACCAATAGCCAAAGCTTTTCTTAAAGTTGGTTCGGTTTCTGGTCCTCCTACATTAACAACGTCAACAGAAGCACCTTGTTTTTCTTTAAACCACATGGCTCTGGTTAAACCAAATTCATCATTTGGATTGATGACAAATTGAACCCCATTGGTGTCAAACTTGGTGTCACCATCCGTAAAATTAATTTTAGAGGTCGTATCAGGAACGTGACTAATACATACTAATATTTTCATATCTTCAGTTTAATTGTTTTGATTGTACTTTAAAGTGGCCACGAAGTTAAATAATTTCATTTGAATATTTGCTATGCATGCATAGCAAAATTTGAGATTTTAAGAAAAAACCTTCCTTTTTTAACAGAATACTGAATTGAAAAAGGGTTTTTTTAGGAATAATCTAAGTATTGGTGCATTTTAATTTTTCAGGATCGGAATTGCCTTGATAAGGGAACAAATCACCTTTTTAAGCCTATTATTTTCTGATTTATTATTATTTTTGCTATCCGATTTTAAAGTTAAGATATCAATGAAAACAATTCAATTTAGAGAAGCTGTCTGCGAAGCCATGAGCGAGGAAATGCGTCGTGACGAAAGCATTTACCTAATGGGTGAGGAAGTAGCAGAATATAACGGAGCCTATAAGGCCTCCAAAGGTATGTTGGATGAATTTGGTCCCAAGCGTGTTATTGATACCCCAATTGCCGAGTTAGGTTTTGCTGGAGTAGGTGTGGGGTCGACTATGACTGGTTGTAGGCCGATAATCGAATTTATGACCTTTAACTTCTCTTTAGTTGGAATTGATCAAATTATAAACAACGCGGCTAAAATCCGTCAAATGTCTGGTGGCCAATTTAAATGTCCAATTGTATTCCGTGGTCCAACGGCTTCTGCAGGTCAATTAGCAGCAACTCACTCCCAAGCGTTTGAAAGCTGGTATGCGAACACGCCAGGATTAAAAGTAATTGTACCTTCCAATCCATATGATGCTAAAGGATTATTGAAATCTGCCATTCGTGATGATGATCCAGTAATCTTTATGGAAAGTGAGCAAATGTATGGAGATAAAGGGGAAGTGCCAGAAGGGGAATACCTAATTCCAATTGGTGTTGCCGATATTAAGCGTGAAGGAACCGATGTCACCATCGTATCTTTTGGTAAGATTATCAAAGAGGCTTTCAAGGCAGCTGAAGAATTAGAAAAAGAAGGGATTTCTTGTGAGATTATCGACTTGAGAACCGTTCGCCCTATGGACCATGAGACCATTTTGAATTCTGTTAAGAAAACCAACCGTTTGGTTATTTTGGAAGAGGCCTGGCCATTTGGTAACGTAGCTACAGAGATTACCTATCAAGTGCAATCACAAGCCTTTGATTATTTGGATGCACCAATCGTTAAATTAAACACAGCAGATACACCAGCTCCTTACTCGCCAGTACTATTGGAAGCATGGTTGCCAAACAGCAACGATGTGGTTAAGGCCGTAAAGAAGGTGATGTATAAGTAACATATCAATATTTTTTACGTTATTTAAACTTCATTAGCATTTTTTGTTGATGAAGTTTTTTTTGTAAATACATGAAATACAATCTACTTGCTTTTTTATGCCTACTTGGAATAACTTTTGGATTTGCCCAATCTAAAGTTAGCGGTTATGTTATGGATGAAAAAGATGAGCCCATTGCTTATGCCAATGTGTTCTTTAAATCGTCATCAGAAGGAACCATAACCGACGAGAATGGGAAGTTTTATCTGCAATCCGATAACACCTGGGAAACATTGGTAGTTAGCTTTGTGGGCTATGAAACCATCGAATTACCTTTAGAAAAAAAAGTCAACTACAATCTGAAGTTTACCTTAATTGAGGAGGCGGCAGCTCTTAACGAGGTCGTCATATATACAGGGAAGCAATCCAAAAAGGAAGAAGAGAATCCTGCCATTGCCATATTGAAGAAAATTTGGGCTAGAAAGCGTTTCAATGGACTCAAACAATTCAAGCAATATGAATACGATAAGTATGAAAAGATTGAATTTGACCTAAACACCATTGATAGTGCCTTGATGAAAAGTAAACTTTTCAAAGGCATGGAATTTGTTTTTGAACAAACAGACACATCTTCGGTGACTGGGAAGACCTATCTCCCTATGTTTATAAACGAGGCTGTTAGCAAGGTTTACGGAGATAACACTACCAATAAGGTAAAGGAACAACTTAAAGGGAATAAAAACTCTGGATTTGATAACAACCAGATTGTTATTGATTTTATAGATGACCTGTATTCCGATTACAACATTTACGACAATTACCTTAAATTCTTTGACAAGAGTTTTGTAAGTCCTATTTCTAGGACAGGAATCAACACCTACAATTATGTGTTGATTGATAGTGCTTTTGTAGATAATAAATGGTGCTATAACATCGTGTATTATCCAAGACGGAAGAATGAGCTGACTTTTAAAGGAGATTTTTGGGTAAACGATACCACGTTTGCCATTAAGAATATCAACATGCACGCCTCAAAAAGTGCCAATATCAATTGGGTCAAGGATATTTATATTGAGCAGGATTTTGAGGTATTGAATGATTCGGTGTTTTTGATTAAGCGCGATTATTTCATGTCTGATTTTTCGTTTCAGAAAAAGGAAAAGGCACGAGGGGTTTACGGTAAAAGAACCACCTTGTATGATAACTATGTGTTTAATTTTAAAAGGCCCGAATCCTTTTACAAAGAAGAAGTTTATAACCCCAATGACCAAGCCTTTGAGAGAGATTCTACCTTCTGGCAAAAGCACCGTTTAGAGGAATTGAACAAGGATGAAAAAGGGATCTATACCATGTTGGATACCTTGCGGACTGTCAAGAAGTTTAAACGGCTTTACAGCATTGGTGAAATATTGGCGTCCGGCTACATTGAATTGGATGAAATCAATATGGATTACGGACCAATTTTTTCAACGTTCGGGTTTAATGAAGTAGAAGGCATGAGAATACGTACGGGGGGAAGAACTTATTTCACACCTCATGATCCGTGGCGTATTGAAGGTTTTGCGGCCTATGGCTTTAAGGACCAAAAATTCAAATATGGGATTTCTCTCAAAGCCATGATTGAGAAAAAAAACCGGTTGATTATTTCAGGAGGGTACCGAAAGGATGTCGAACAAATAGGGGTGAATCTTACGTCTTCACAGGACGTATTGGGCCGAAGTTTGGCTTCTTCCTCTTTGGTAACCACCAGTCCCAATGATAAATTGACCAAAATAGAATTGGGTGGATTGGCTGTAGATTTTGAGCCTATAAAAAACTTAGAATTCAGAATTACGGGGAACTACCGGGTTTTAGAATCGGCTTCACCTACCTTTAGTTTGGCCTATCGTGATCCAGAAGCACCCAATGGGGTGAATGATGTGGTCAAGCAATATGAAAGTACAGTGTCTTTGTCTTACTACCCCAACCGACGAATGACGGGTTACGGCGTGGAACGCTATGTGGTAAATGATTATTTCGCCCGCTTGTTTGTGCAGGTGGCAAGAGGAGATAAAGGTTTGCTCAATAGTGATTTTGACTATACCAAGCTGCAATTTTCCTATATGCAACCATGGCGAATTGGTGGCCTAGGTGTGTTAAATACGACTTTAGAAGCAGGAAAAACGTTTGGCGATGTACCTCTAGGATTGTTGAGTGTTATTCCTGGAAACCAATCCTATTTTTCTATCTATAATACGTTTTCCCAATTAGACTTTTACGAATTTGTAACGGATACTTATGCGTCTTTACATGCTGAGCACAACTTTAATGGACGCATTTTTTCCAGAATTCCGTTTTTGAGAAAATTGAATCTACGTGAAATAGTTGGGTTTAGAGCCGCTTGGGGAGACATATCAGATGCCAATATTTACTTGAATGAGCCCAACGGCATTCCGTTGATAGCGCCAACCGATAAGATTTATTATGAATACAGTTTTGGGGTTGGTAACATTTTTAGGGTATTTCGTATCGACTTTAACTTTAGAGGAAATTACAAAGATGCGCCCAACGCTCGAGATTTTGGGGTGACCGGTACTTTTGGGTTTAATTTTTAAGGGGTGCTACTTTAATAGTAAGTATTTTATTTCTAAATAATTACGGTAAAACCGTAACTTCTTCCATGTTGTTTTTCTTACATTTGGATCAAAAGCCAAGTTCCCTAATAGTTTTCACTTGCTAAACTAGATGGTTTACGAGTTAAGAGAACACATTCCCTCAAGAACTGTTTTTAATAGCACTAAAGATGTTTAATTTAATGGAGGAATAATCTATTTATGAAAGTATTGCTTCTGTTCTTAGGAATCTTAATCTGTTTATCATGTAAAGCACAAACCATTATTGTGCCCATTGGTAGTGGAGCTGATTTTGAGGATAATCAAGATTATTATATTAAGGACGTAAATAATGAATTTGAAAAATTTGTAGGAACCTGGCAATACCAAAATGGTAATTCTTACATAACCTTCAAGCTAAAAGAGAATGAACATTATCAAATTTCAAATAATAAAAAGTATGTAGACCTTTTAGTTGGTGAGTACCAATATGTTGAAAATGGTGAGGAAAAAGTTAATACACTTTTAGATTTTGATGACCCAGCAATAATGGGTTATAAGCATTCAATAAATGGTCGTGTATTTGTACATCAACTACCCAATTATTGCCTGGACAACAGTGACCCCTCTGAGGTTAAAATAGAATTAATAATACACCATCCAACAGATGAATATGCTCAAGGTAGGTTGATTTTACGTTACCTAAATGATAATGGTGTAGAAAAACTGGAAGCCTGTATTTATGATTATAGCATTTTAGGTGATGGCTCGGTTAGACTGGATATTCTAGATGGGAATTATGTCTTTATAAAACTGTAAAACCAAAGGCCAGACTAAAAAGTCTGGTTTCTAAAAAGATGAAAAATATTCTATGCTTAATAACATGCATAATAGGTTTAACTTCATGTAGTGCGCAAATAATTCCATTGGATAATGTTGAACATTTTGAAAACAGTCCAACCTATTATTTGAAAGATGTTGATAATGAATTTGATAACTTTGAAGGAACCTGGCAACATCAAAGTGGTAATACTTCTATAGTTTTAAAGTTAAAAAAGGAAATACATTATCAATTAAATAGCGGTAGTAATTATGAAGATTTATTGGTGGGTGAGTACCAATATGTTGAAAATGGAGTAGAAAAAGTAAATACCTTAATAGATTTAGACGATTTAGGTATTTCCGGATATACTCATAAAATTAGTGGTGGGATTTATGTACATCAACTACCCAATTATTGCCTGGACAACAGTGACCCCTCTGAGGTTAAAATAGAATTAATAATACACCATCCAACAGATGAATATGCCCAAGGTCGATTGATTTTACGTTACCTAAATAATAATGGCGTAGAAAAACTGGAAGCCTGTATTTATGATTATAGCATTTTAGGTGATGGCTCTGTTAGACTGGATATTCCAGATGGGAATTATGTCTTTATAAAACTGTAAAACCAAAGGCCAGACTAAAAAGTCTGGTTTCTAAAAAGATGAAAAATATTCTATGCTTAATAACCTGCATAATAGGTTTAACTTCATGTAGTGCGCAAACTCCCATAGTTTCAAGGGATTCTCAAATTCAAGGAAAAAGTGAAGGTACTTATTTTAAAGACCTAAATAACGAATTTGATAAATTTGTTGGCATCTGGGTTTATATTAATGGAGGAACAACTTTTACCATAAAGTTGCTTAAGAAGGAAATGGTTTATGATGGATCGGAATATTATTTTGATGAACTTTTTGGAGAATATAATTATTCACAAAATGGAACTGAAATTATTAATACACTACCCAGTTTAAGCCAATCACCAAATAATTTTGATATAAGAAATATAGGAGGTGGCCATATTCTTACTAATGAAAATTATCCGGAGTGTAATAATTGCTCGTCTAATGAGCGTAGGGTGATGCTTTATTTTAATGACCCCGAAAGGGAATATTTAGCAACTAAAATGGTGTTACGTTATGATGCAAACTCCTTTAATCCTGAGAAAATGAAGGTTACTATTTTTGAGAGTAGTAGCTCGATGCTACCTTATGAAGGTGCTCCAGATGAACATAGGGTGCCTTACGGTGAATATGAGATGATTAAACAGTAAAACAAAAGGGACATACTAAAAAGTCTCGTTTTTACAACTTATGAAAGCCATAAAACAAATTATAATATTTAGTGTAGTAATATTGGGAACTCAATGTATGTCGCAAAACCCAATCATCAATCTAGAAGATTGGCAAGAAAGTATAGACAATGCCTACTATAAAGACGGTAGCCAACTGCTTAATCCATTTGTAGGAACATGGGTGTTAGATAATGGCTCTCAATATTTAAAAATAGTATTTGAAAAAAAAGAGATGATTTATAATGGTAATTACTATGAAGACCTTTTAATTGGTGAATTTGCATATAAGGAGAATGGTATAGAATTAGCAAATACGCTTTATAAATTAACTAGCCTGTTGCCAGACACCTATAAACATAGCATTGAGGGCAATCACATACCTTTTACTCAACATAGTCCATTTGAAGCATTCACTACAGATATCTTTAGACTGAGTTTAATCATGAGTGAACCTAATGGAGCATCGAGCAATCTTTACTTAAGGACTGCTGAGGTAAATGGTCAAGAAGCAATTCAAATTTTTAAAAGAGGAGGGACAATTACCAAAATGGGAGAAGATCCTGGGTCACTAGAAGGAATCATTCCTGGAGGATATTATTATTTGATTAAACAGTAAAATCAAAAAAGGCAAGAGCTTTTGCCCTTGCCTTTAATTTTAATTCTTTTTCTCCTTAAACTTGTCAAACTGTGAAGCTTCTTCCGTTTTAGGGAAGCTGTTGTTAGCCGTTTCCACATCGGCAAATTCAAAATTAGGATCCAAGATCACCTGTTTTACTTCCTTATCTTTGACAAAGGTTTTGGTAATCTCATATTCATTATAGCGCCATACTTCAGCAGGCAAACGGTCTGTTTCGCTGCTTCCATCAGTATATTGCCATTCTATGGTTACTGGCATAACGAGTCCGCCCACATTTTTAATGGTTACTTCATAAATGTTTTTTCCAGATAGGTTGTTGCGTATTTGAGTTTCATCTAATCGGGATAAAAAACCACCGTAATTGTTATCTGGTGTTTCGGTCATGGTAATCATTTCAGGTCCGCCAGAGAAATCGGTAGCAACCGTTTTGGTATCCTGTCCTTCCACCTGTATCTTGGTCTTTTTTTGTTGGTCTTCAATGTTTTGGTCTTTTTCTTCCACTCTAAACCATTTTACCTGACTTAATTCCATGTCGGTTTTGTCGGTAGTAAAAAACCATCCGCGCCAAAACCAATCCAAATCGGTGGCAGTAGCATCTTCTAGGGTTCTAAACAAATCAGCTGGGTTGGGATGTTTGTATTTCCATCGGTTGGCATACTCCTTAAAAGCTTGGTCAAAGAGTTCTTTTCCGATGACTGAGTTTCTTAAAATTTGCAATCCAACTGTTGGTTTTTGATAAAAATTGGCTCCAAACTGTGTCAGCAATTCATTGTCTGAGGAGGTCATGATGGGTCTCATGATATCTTGGTTCCCATTCATAAAGGGAACGATGGATTTGGGAGTGGTATGGCTAAATTGCGGGTATTTCTCAGCAACTGTTCTTTGGTGTAAAAAGGTGTTAAGACCTTCATCCATCCACATCCATTGGCGCTCATCTGAACTTACAATCATGGGGAACCAATTGTGACCCACTTCATGAATGATAGTTCCAATCATTCCAGCTTTGGCCATATCGCTTATTTTTCCATTTTTTGGACGGCCACCATTAAAACTAATCATGGGGAATTCCATACCAATATTGGAAGTGTTTACCGAAATGGCAACTGGATAAGGGTATTCAAAAGTGGCTTCCGAATACACTTCCAAGGCAGCAACTACGGCTTTGGTTGATTCTTCTTCCCATACCGGAAGTCCCTCATTGGGATAAAAAGACATAGCCATGGTGACGTGGTCTGAAAACTGATGCGCTTGTGCATCCCAAATAAATTTTCTGGAGGTGGCCCAAGCAAAATCCCGAACATTTTCAGCCTTAAATTTCCAGGTTTTCATCTTACTGGATTTGCTCTGTTCATTTTTTAAGGCCTCTTCTGGAGTAATAATCAAGACTGGCGCGTCAAAAGACTTTTTCGCCTCGTCTAAACGTTTGCGTTGTTGCTTGGAAAGCACTTGATCCTCATTTTGAAGGGAACCGGTCGAGGCGACCACATGATCTTCGGGAACCGTGATTTCAACGTTGTAATTTCCAAACTCTAGCGCAAATTCACCCAGTCTTCTAAATTGTTTATTTTGCCAACCTTCGGTATCATTATATACGCACATCCTAGGAAACCAGTGGGCAATTAGAAATACAGCGTTGTTATCTTTTGGGAAATATTCGTAACCTTCGCGGGAAAGCATAAACATGCTTCGGTCTGTAATCGGGTAGGACCAAGATATTTGGAATTGGGTGGTTTCCCCAGATTTTAAAGGTGTATCCAAAAACACTTTCATCATAGTCTGGTTGACTAAAGTTTTAAGGTCTTTGCCAGAGGCATTTTTTACATATTTGATGGTGTGACCCGCAGGGAACTCAATGGCACGGGTTAAGTATTGCATGTTCAAACTGCTAATGGAGTCCCTAACACCACCAAAAGCATCGCCAAAACTTTCACCTTCTTTTTTATTGACATTCTGCTCAAGTTGCATCCATACATAGGTCAATTCGTCTGGGGAATTGTTGTAGTAAGTAATAGTTTCTTCACCGGACAAGACTTTCGTTTTTTCGTCAAGAGATGCTTTAATGTTGTAATCGGCGCGTTGTTGCCAGTAATCTCTGCCGGGAGCACCGCTAGCGGTTCTGTAGGTGCTAGGAGGTGTGATAAGGTTGTCAATGGGTTCAAACTTTCCTTGCCATGGTTGCTTTTGTGCATTAATAAGAAATGGAAGGATTAATAAGTTTAGTACAAGAAAGATACGTTTCATGAGGATGAAAAATTAAAGATGCAATTAAGGTACTAAATTTCCTTCGTACAATAAGCGTATGGAATTGGAATATTAATTAGGAGTATTTTAAGATTTATTAAGAAAACTATATTTAATTAACAAACTGTATTTGATTTTTTGTTGTTCAAAGTGTTTGGCTTCCATATCTTTGCATGCCCAGTATTATTATAAATTCGACATTCAATAATTAGTAAAATAATGACAGCTAAAAAAGATTTAACCTTTGATGTGTTAATAGAAATTCCAAAAGGTAGTAGAAATAAATACGAGTACGATTTTGATTTAAAGAAAATTAGATTTGATCGTATGTTGTTTTCTTCAATGATGTACCCAGGAGATTATGGGTTCATTCCTGAAACGTTAGCGTTAGATGGAGACCCATTAGACGTATTGATCATGGGGCATCAGCCAACATTCCCAATGTGCGTGATGGAGGTAAAACCAATTGGAGTTTTCCATATGACAGATGAAAAAGGGCCAGATGAGAAATTGATTTGTGTTCCTGTTTCAGACCCTATCTGGAGTAGCAAGAGTGATATCAGTGAATTGAACCAACACCGTTTGAAAGAAATCGAACACTTCTTTGAAGTTTATAAAGATTTGGAAGAAAAGAAAGTTGATGTTGGTGGATGGGGAAATGCCCAAGAAGCTTTGGATATTTACCACGATTGTTCTGAAAGATACGAGAACAGTGACCATAAAGAAACAGGTGATTTCACAATCTAAAAGATTTTAAATTAACGAATTCTCAAAAACCTCTTAATATTATTAAGGGGTTTTTTATTATCATTGTTTTTCCTACATTTAAACCAACAATATTTCAATTACTAATTTTAATTCAATTTTATGGAAAAGAATATGATTTTTGTGCCAATGGCATTGGCAATTCTTGGTCTGCTTTTCATGTTTGTAAAAATGGCATGGGTGAAAAAGCAAGCGCCGGGAAATGAGAGGATGCAGGAGATTTCAACTTCAATAAAGGAAGGTGCTCTCGCCTTTTTAAATGCCGAATATAAATTATTGGCAGTCTTTGTGTTGATTGCTTCGGTTGCCTTGTTTGCCATTTCGTATTTTGTTCCAACAACCCACTGGATTATTATTGTAGCTTTTATTTTTGGAGCTATTTTTTCTGCTTTGGCAGGTAATATAGGTATGCGTGTCGCTACCGAGGCCAATGCTAGAACAGCAGAAGCCGCTAAGACGAGTCTACCACAGGCATTAAAAGTGTCTTTTGGAGGTGGAACCGTCATGGGATTGGGAGTAGCTGGATTGGCTGTATTAGGTCTTAGCTTGTTCTTTTTCCTTTTTGTCAAAATGTTTATAACGGGTGAAGGTGTTTTCTATGAAGAAATGACCGTTGCATTGGAAGCTTTGGCTGGTTTCTCTCTTGGAGCTGAGTCTATTGCCTTATTTGCCCGTGTTGGAGGTGGTATATATACCAAAGCGGCTGATGTTGGCGCGGATTTGGTTGGTAAAGTAGAGGCTGGAATCCCGGAAGATGATCCAAGAAACCCGGCAACCATTGCAGATAATGTGGGTGATAATGTGGGAGATGTTGCTGGTATGGGTGCTGATTTGTTTGGTTCCTATGTGGCAACAGTTTTAGCATCCATGGTGTTAGGAAACTATATGATTCGGGATATTGCTGATATCTCAGGAGTTCCTTTTGCAGATAACTTTAGCAATATGGGGCCTATTTTGTTGCCTATCGTAATTGCTGGAGTTGGAATCGTTGCTTCTATTATAGGAACCCTATTGGTAAAAGTTTCCAGTAATGATGCTAAAGAGCCTCAAGTACAACGTGCATTGGACGTTGGGAACTGGACAGCAATTATTTTAACCTTGATTTCTAGTTATTTTCTGATTAAATGGATGCTGCCATCTGTAATCGATATGAAGTTCTTTGGGGAAGCCAATCCGGTTCAAATTTCTTCTATGAATGTGTTTTGGGCGACCCTAATCGGACTTTGTGTGGGTGCTTTGATAGCAACAGTTACAGAACACTATACCGCTCTGGGTAAAAAACCCGTATTTAGTATTGTACAGAATAGTTCAACAGGATCGGCAACCAATATTATTGCCGGACTTGCCATAGGGATGAAATCTACTTTCTTTTCGGTGATATTATTTGCTGCAGCAATTTTTGGTTCTTATGAATTGGCTGGTTTTTATGGAGTTGCCATTGCAGCTTCAGCCATGATGGCTACTACAGCGATGCAATTGGCTATTGACGCTTTTGGACCTATCGCTGATAATGCCGGTGGAGTAGCAGAAATGAGTGAGTTGGATCCTGAAGTAAGAGAACGTACTGATATTTTGGATTCTGTCGGAAATACTACAGCTGCCATTGGAAAAGGATTTGCTATCGCTTCAGCGGCTTTGACGGCTTTGGCATTGTTTGCGGCTTATGTGACCTTTACTGGAATTGAAGGAATCAATATTTTTAAAGCGGATGTATTGGCCATGTTATTTGTAGGTGGTATGATACCCGTTATATTTTCAGCTTTGGCTATGGAATCCGTTGGGAAAGCGGCCATGGAAATGGTAAAAGAGGTGAGAAGACAGTTTCGTGAGATTCCAGGGATTATGGAAGGGACTGGAAAACCAGAATATGCCAAATGTGTGGATATCTCAACCAAAGCGGCTTTAAGACAAATGATTTTACCTGGGTTAATTACCATTATTACACCTATTATTGTTGGCTTTGTCTTTGGTGCAGAACCATTGGGAGGTTACATGGCAGGAGTTTGTGTGAGTGGTGTAATGTGGGCCATCTTTCAAAATAATGCAGGAGGTGCATGGGATAATGCTAAAAAATCCTTTGAGGCCGGGGTAGAAATTGATGGGAAAATGACATACAAAGGAAGTGATGCTCATAAAGCAGCTGTAACAGGTGATACTGTGGGAGACCCATTTAAAGATACTTCTGGACCTTCCATGAATATTTTGATTAAATTGACTTGCTTGGTAGGTTTGGTGATAGCTCCAATATTGGGTGGACATTCTGAAGAAGGTGTTGCCCAAATGGATAAGCCACAAATAACCAAAGAAGTGAAAGTTGAAATGTCTGTTTTGGATGATAATTTGGCCAGGGCTATTGTTGAGACTACCACCGTTGAAAATGGGCAAGTTGTGGTAGACGAACGTGTTATTAGTGGTACAAAAGAAGAAGTTCAAGCTAAGTTGGAATCCTTGAAGGATGGAGCTTCCAATATTGAAATTGAAACTGAAGTGAACTAAACCTAGTTTAAAATATATAAGAACCACATCTGATTTGATGTGGTTTTTTTATTACTTTATATTATGACTTGGTTCAAAAAAGATCCCCTTCAGATTATTGTTTTCCAAACGTATGGAACAGATTCCCATTTTTATGCTCGGGGAAGGGCGCTTGAGGACGAATCCATTGACTTGGAAGATCAAAGTTTTTTCACGTTGTTGGTCAACTCTTGGAAGCGCTTTGAAACAGATGAGCTTAAAAGAGCACCGTTAAAAATACGTTTGCCAAATGGGAAAGTATATGAAGTATTAACAGATGACGGTGGTTATTTTCTATTGGACGAAAGGGTTCATGGCTTAACCGCCTATACTAATGAGGAATGTTGGTTGAAATTTGAAGTGTCTTACGGCGATTTTCAGCATAAGCATCCCATACAATCTGAGAACAGATTTCCAGGTGAGTTGTTGGTGCCGGATCTAGATTCCGATTTTGGGATTGTTTCAGATATTGATGATACCATCATTCATACGGGAGTGGCGTCTAAACTCAAGTGGCGTGTTTTATACAATACATTTTTAAAGCATGCTGGGAATCGGATTCCTTTAAAGGGGGCTCCCGAGTTTTATCATTTATTGCATCGCGGCACTACAGGAAAAAAAAGTAATCCCATCTTTTATGTAAGCCACAGTCCGTGGAATTTATACAGGTATTTGGAGTATTTTCTAAAGAAGAACAATTTTCCAAAAGGCCCCATTGTTTTGCGGACATTCCCTAGATTGTTCCGATTTAAAAAACGGGATGAAAAACCACACAAACAGAAGGAGATTGTCAATATTCTAAAAGCCTATCCCGATCTGAAATTTATCTTAATAGGGGATAGCGGCGAACATGATCCCGATATTTATATTGAAATAGCTGAATCACATCCAGACAGAATCCTAGCCATTTATTTGCGATCTGTAATACACGAAAAGAAATTACAGCGCGTAAAAAGCTTAATAAAGGATTATGTCAAAACGCCCGTTCTGCTGGTTAAGGACAGTGAACAAGCTATTTTTCACGCAAGGGAGAATGGGTTTGTGAAATGATTAGAATAATCCGTTGATTTCGGCGTCAATTCTATTGATGATGCTACCTAAGTCTTCTGGGTTGTCTACAAAGTCTAGCTTGTCTACATCAATAATCAGTAGATTACCCTTGTTGTAATTATGAATCCAGGCTTCATAACGCTCATTGAGCCTACTTAAATAATCAATGCTGATAGAATTTTCATAATCTCTACCGCGTTTATGAATTTGAGCCACCAAATTGGGGATAGTGCTTCTCAAATAGATCAGCAAATCGGGACCTTGAACCATCGTTTCCATCAAATCAAATAGGGAATGGTAGTTTTCAAAATCTCTATTGGTCATCAATCCCATGGCATGAAGGTTGGGCGCAAAAATATAGGCATCCTCATAGATGGTTCTGTCTTGAATGATGCTTTTACCACTTTCTCTAATTTGGAGTACTTGCCTAAAGCGACTGTTCAAAAAGTAAACTTGCAAATTGAAGCTCCAACGCTCCATTTGATTGTAAAAATCATCCAGGTAAGGGTTGTCTACCACATCTTCCAGTTGGGCTTCCCATTTAAAATGTTTGGCTAATAATTTGGTTAAGGTAGTTTTTCCGGCGCCTATGTTTCCTGCAACAGCAATATGCATCTCTAGTTAGATTTTAAGTGGATTTGGTTAAGAAATTTGGAATCG
Organism: Mangrovimonas futianensis; assembly: GCF_021245805.1. NCBI lineage: Bacteria > Pseudomonadati > Bacteroidota > Flavobacteriia > Flavobacteriales > Flavobacteriaceae > Mangrovimonas > Mangrovimonas futianensis. The sequence goes on along the minus strand of NZ_JAJJNF010000004.1, from coordinate 51,727 downwards.
TAAATATACAAGGTTTCGTTGGTTACAAAAAACTGATTTATTAACAAATCGCCCAATACAAGAGGGGTGAAGGTTTCAAAATTTTTATCCAATTGAACCAGTGCTTGGTCCTTAAGAAGGTAGGTGGTTTCATTGAACATGGAAATTTTTGAATAACCGTCATTTGGTATTTTTTGAACCATACTTCCAAAATAGTTGTATTTGTACAAGAAGTTTTGAGTCAAGAGCCAACAAAAATTATAGTTACTTGTTATATCCAATACTTGGGAGCTTACTGGTACCGTTGTGGCTCGCACTTTTTTGGTTTTGTAATCATAGAGCTCCAATTTTTGGTTGTCCATATTAAAAAGCCATAGGGTATTGTCATTTCCAGTGGAAATATGACTCACATTTTTATAAGGATTGGTGGTGTTAAAATCAATTTTAAAAATTTCTGCCAAACGATTATCCAATATAATTACCGTATTGAAATCTTTATAGAATAAAAGCATTTTCAATGGGTTGAAGGTATTGGTAGATGTCATATTACCCAATTGAACGTTGCTGTAATTAATTTCCGAAGTATTCGATTTTTTATAAAATATATTATTCTTGGTGTAATATAAGGTCCCAAAATTATCAACACCTTCTAAGCGATCTACATCCAATGGCACTTTTTGAACCAATTCTCCACGGATGGAAGTTTGTCCTATCAGGAACAAGGGAAAAAGTAGGAGGGCAAATTGAATCCATTTCATACGGGATTGAAATTACAAAAATTGAAGCAGAAATCAGCAAACTAATTTGTAACCATATCCTCTAACATTGATAATTTGAATGTTACTATCCTGAATCAATTTTTTTCTCAATTTGGTGATAAACACATCCATGCTTCGGGCATTGAAAAAATCATCATTGCCCCAAAGTTTGTTCAGAATTAAAGAGCGATCTAATACCTGATTTTTATTTTTTACAAGATGGAACAATAAATGTGATTCGCGATGCGTCAATTGCTGAGGTTCTTCATGTTGGAATGTTAAGGTCTGTTTGGGGAAATCAAACTTGTAGTGGCCTATTTTCAAAACCTCCGAGTTTTTTTGCAGGTTAACTCTATTCAAAAGATTATTTATTCTAACGATGAGTTCCTCCATGCTGAAGGGTTTCTTGAGATAGTCGTTACCTCCTATGGTAAAGCCTTCCACCACATCTTGTGTTTGGGATTTGGCGGTTAAAAAGATTATGGGGATAGAGTCATTCATTGTCCTGATATCCTTAGCCAACGAAAAGCCATCTTTTTTTGGCATCATGACGTCCAAAACCAATAAATGGGGTTCCTGTTTTTGAAAGTTTTCCCAGGCAGCCTGTCCATCAAGGCAGTGGGTTACCTTAAAATTTCTGGTTTCCAAGCTCTCCTTGATGATCATCCCTAAAGCGGGTTCATCTTCGGCCAAAAGTATATGAATATCTTTATCCATGGGGAATGCTTATTGTAAAAGTGGTTTGTTTGGTGTTAGAATCTAAAGAGATGCTTCCATGGTGTTTTTCAATGATGGTTTTGGTGTAAAAGAGACCAATTCCAAAGCCTTTAACATCGTGGGTGTTTCCTTGTGGAACTCGGTAAAATTTATCAAAAATATGTTCTTTATGCAATTTGGAAATGCCTTTGCCATCATCAGAAATGGAAATTAAAACCCGTTTATTTTCTTTACTGAGGGTCATCTTGATGATGTCACCGCCATATTTTATAGCATTATCAAGAACATTATTTATGGCATTTTCAAAATGGAAAGCATCCAAAAGAGCGAAAATGTGTTCATCGGGGTGTGAAAAATGAATGGTTTTGTTCGTTTGTAATTGATGTTTCTGCTTTAATTGCAACAGGAGGTCATTGATATTGGTGGATTCTAGGTTGAGTTCCAAATCATGACTGTCCAAAGTGGCGGTTTCCAGCAATTTTTCCACCATCATATGTAATTTAGTTAATTGCTGGTTGGAAATGTTGAGGTACGATTCGGTTCGTTTTTGGTCGTTGAGTGCATTGAAATCTTTTAAACTTTCCAAGGCAACCCCAATTGTGGCGATAGGCGTTTTGAATTCATGGGTCATGTTACTAATCAAGTCATTTTTGACCTCGGCCAATTGCTTTTGGTTGCGAATGACTTTCAATAGATAAAAAAGACAGGCAATAACGCCTAAAATCAAGGTCAGGGATATCAAGATACCTAAGACCATTCTTTTCAGCAAAATGCTGGAAATGTTGGAAAATTGAATGGTCAATTGGCTGCCCTTGGGCAGAAAATTTGATTTTGATTGAGTTTCAAGATAAGGCGGTTCTAAGGTGTTGGGATTCCAAACATGGGCTTTTTTGGTTTCTTGATTCTTTGGTTTGAAACTTAGCTGGTAGGTGATGTCCAATTGCTTTCGGTTCAATTCCTTATTTACCAAATGAGAAAGATTATCTAACGAAATGGAATCTGAATTGATAGAAATCATCACCTTGGAAGTCAATTTTTTAATGTCTAAATACTGAACATTGTTTTTGATGTTAGATTGAATTAAAGAGTCCTTTTTTCTTTCCAAATCGCTTTGGGCAAGTTCCATAATGGAATCGGCACTATACCCCGTGTAAATTTTCACTCCCTTGATAGAATCTTTTGAAAAATTCAGTAACGATTTAGTGGAATCGAAATGTTTTAAAACTGAGGAAATTTTAGAATGTTCATGATCTGCGGAGCTTATGGTATCATTTACAAAGGAGAAAGCAAAAGTTGTTTTCTCTGCCAGTTGGGTGTAGTAATCGTCAACGGCTTTGTCTAGACTCGTTTGCACATCATTTACCAATTGGCGTCTGTGGCTTTGGTAGTTTTTGTAATTCCAATACCCTTGGATGCCTATGGTGCTAATTATAACCAAGACAATGACGTAAAGAATGATTTGATATTTGGAATGATTCATAAATCAAAAGTAGATGGAAATGAGAAACTAAACTAATCGGTTAACACACGTTAACACAGGTTAACCTTTTAAAAATTAAGCTTTTCCCATTTTTGTATGGTCAAATAACAAATCAAAAAACAACAGTATGAAATCAATAAGTAAAATTTTAGTCTTTGGACTCCTGTTAATGGGGTCCTGGGTATCCGCCCAAAATTTTGTTGGAGAGGCTACCTATAAAACCAAGAGGAAACTGAACATTCAGTTGGATAGCACCAAAGTGAATGGGGAAATGAGAACGCAACTTATGGAAATGCTCAAAAAACAATTTGAGAAAACTTACAAATTGACTTTCAATCAAGAGGCTTCTATCTATAAAGAGGAAGAAAGTTTGGGATTGCCAAACCCAACTGGAGCTCAAGTTATGATGGTTCGAGCCGATGGAGGTGATGGTGAGCTTTATAAGAATACAAAAGAAGGCCGTTATGTGAATCAATCGGAACTCATGGGGAAAATATTTTTAATTAAGGATGCCCTAGAACCTCACGATTGGAAGTTGGAGAAAGAAACCAAGAATATTGGGGACTATACCTGTTTTAAGGCTACCAAAACAATCGAGCGTGAAAAAAGGGAAGACACTATGAAGGTAAATGAAGATCCTGATTTTGAAATCAAGAATCATGAAACCGAAACGATTACTGTTACAGCTTGGTACACGCTACAAATCCCGGTAAATAGTGGTCCTGCATTGTACTTTGGATTGCCAGGTTTGATCTTGGAAGTGAATGATGGGGAGGAAACCACAATATGCTCCAAGATTGTATTAAATAGTAAAAAGGCAGATCAAATTGTTGAGCCCACAAGCGGGAAAGAAGTAACACAAAAGGAATTTGAAACTATCGCTGAAGAGAAATTAAAAGAGTTTCAAGAGCGCAATAGTTATAATCGTAAAAAGGATGGGAACAACATAGAAATTAGAATTGGGGGATGATTTTTTAAGTTTTTTTTAACATTTGAGGATTTAACTATTTGGGTTTAAATGAGTCCTATAGCTAACTTAAGTTAATTAAAAACAATCATCGATGAATTCTAGTACTACTCAGAGACTTCTGGTCATTCTATTATTTTTTTCAACTTTTATCCAAGCTCAAGACTTTCAAGGAAAGGCATTTTATGAATCCAAAACAACCATGGATATGGGTAATTTTGGAGGTAGAGAGATGTCTGAAGCACAGAAGAAGATGATGCAAGAGCGCATGAAAAGTTTTCTTGAAAAGACCTATGAACTAAGCTTTAATAGATTTGAGTCCATTTACAAAGAGCAGGAAAAATTGGATGCACCTGGTCAAGGAGGTGGATTCAGAATGATGGGGAGTTTTACTGCCGGCCCGCAATACAAGAATGTAAAAGATCAACAATTGTTGCAAGAACAGGAGTTTTTTGGAAAGAAATTTTTAATCAACGATTCCTTACCACAACTTAAATGGACTATGGGTTCAGAAACCAAGCAGATTGGTCAATACACATGTTTTAAGGCTACTGCCATAAAACCTGTGGATGAAATGGATTTTAGAAGTATGAGACGCCGTCGTGATAATGATGAAAAGAAAGAGGCAGAAAAGGAATCGGACTCAACGAAAGTAAAAGATCCTATGGATGAGATTGAAGTGCCTAAGGAAATAGAAGTAGTAGCTTGGTACACACCTCAAATACCAGTAAACCAAGGACCTGGTGAATATTGGGGGCTACCAGGTTTAATTTTAGAGGTTAATGCAGATAGAACTACCATTCTTTGCTCCAAAATAGTTTTAAATCCAGAAGAAAAAGAAGAAATCAAAAAACCTACAAAAGGCCAAGAGGTGACTCGCAAAGAGTATAACCAAATCATGAAAGATAAAATGGAAGAAATGCGCGAAATGTATGGTGGAAGACGTGGCGGAGGTGGTCATCGACGCTAATTTTAATATTACTTACCAATCAAAAAAATCAAATGAAACAAATAATAATTGTGCTATGCCTTATTATTAGCGGGCAAGCTTTTTCACAAATTACCCTTCAGGGTGTTGTAAAGGATAGTGTTGGAAACCCGTTGGAATTGGCTAATGTCATCGCCATAAACAAAGTAACCAATGCCTTGGAGTCTTATGGGATTACAAATGACAAAGGAAAATTCAAATTGGATTTGGAAACCAATTCCATGTATTCTATTCAAGTGAGTTATGTAGGAATGAAAACCTATAACGAAGAGGTGACCACGGGAGAGTCTAATGTCATCAAGGATTTTACTTTATCATCAGATAATACTTTGGATGAGGTTGAATTGGTTTATGAGATGCCAGTAACGGTTAAAGGGGATACGCTTGTTTATAATGCCGATTCCTTTAAATCAGGTACCGAACGTAAGCTTGAGGATGTTCTCAAAAAGTTGCCAGGAGTGGAAATTGATGATGATGGTCAAATAAAGGTGGAAGGAAAGACGGTTTCTAAAGTCATGGTCGAGGGTAAGGATTTTTTTGATGGGGATTCCAAATTGGCAACCAAAAATATTCCTTCAGATGCTGTAGACAAGGTTCAGGTTTTAAAAAACTTTGCTGAGGTAGGACAGCTTAGCGGCGTTCAAAACAATCAGGATAACATCGCCATCAACATCAAGCTGAAAGAAGGAAAGGATAACTTTTGGTTTGGAACAGTAACGGCTGGTGCTGGTTTGGCTAGTGAAGATGGTTTGTATTTGGTTCAGCCTAAGCTATTTTATTATAACCCGAAATACAGTATTAACTTCATTGGTGACTTAAATAATATCGGCGAGGTCGCTTTTACGCGTAGAGACTATTTTAATTTTTCTGGAGGATTCCGGATGCCTAGTCGTCAAAGTGGGACCAACATAAGCTTAGGGAATAATAATCTTGGTTTTTTAACTATGCAAAATAACCGAGCCAAGGAGATTAATTCAAAGTTCGCAGCTCTTAATTTTAGTTATTCTCCTAAAAAGACGTTAGACTTAAGTGGTTTTGCCATTTTTACCAGCAACCGTACTAGGATGCAGGAAAACAATTCCATACAGTATACGAATAGCAATCTGGGTATTCCAGATGAAGATACCCAGACCAATACCAACCAAAAAAGTGATTTGGGAATGGTCAAGTTAAGTGCTAAATACAAACCGAATTCCAGCAACCAATTGGATTACGATATTTTAGCAAGAACCTCAAAGGAGTCTCAGGATCAATATGTGGTGTCCTCTGTTTTGGGGAATACCGATCAATCGGAAAACTCAGATCCATATAGTATCAATCAGAATTTGAACTATTACTATACCCTAAACGATAAAAATATATTTGCCTTAGAGGTACAGCATTTGTTGCAGGATGAGGATCCCTTCTACAATGCAGTCTTGGAGAATATGGATGGACCTGATGATGCAGATAACTATTATTCAACCGCAAATGGTTTGGGGCTGGATTTAAATCAATCAGTTTATAATATCAATCAAGAAAAACGTGTTAAGACCAATCAGTTGGATGCTAAATTGGACTATTGGTATGTCTTGAATCAAAAAAGCAATTTGAACTTGACCTTAGGAACCATTTATAGCAATCAAAAATTCAACTCCAATATATTTCAATTGTTGGATAGTAATGAAACATTAGATCCTGCTCCCTCAATAAACGACGGACTCATAGGAAATGATATCAATTACACATTTTCTGATTTATATATGGGGTTACACTACCAACTAAAGGCTGGTATATTTACGTTTACCCCTGGTTTTTCGGTGCATTCCTATAGTTCAAAAAATGAACAATTCAACATTGATTATACCAATAACTTCTTCCAGTTTTTACCCGATTTTGACACGCGTATCCAATTGAAAAAAAGTGAGCATATCAACATAAACTACCGCATGCAAACACAATTTACCGATGTCAATCAGTTGGCAGAAGGAATAGTCATGAACAATTACAATTCCTTTTTTACGGGTAATTATGCTTTGGAAAATTCGTTGTCACATAATGTGAGTTTGACTTATTTCAGCTTTAATATGTTCAACTATACCAATGTGTTTGCCAACATCAATTATAACAAAAACATTGATCAAATACGTAATCAATCCATTTTTGAAGATGGTAGCGTGATTCGTTTGTCATCCCCTTTTAATTCTAATTTTTCTGATGAAAGTTTAAGTGCCAATGGTCGTTTTCAGCGTACTTTTAAAAAGTTGAGAGCCACGGCAAGTGCCAATTTTAGTTATACCAAGTTTAACCAGTTCATTAATGGACTTCGTTCTATCAATGAGAATTACAATCAAAACTACAGAATGCAATTGGGGTCCAATTTTAGGGAGGCTCCTAATTTTGAAGTGGGATACCGTTTTGGGATACAGGATTCCGATTTAGGAACTACCTATAACAAGACCTTTACCAATGCGCCAAGTGTCGAGTTTGATGCTTTAATTTGGAAGCGATTTACCTTTAGGACAGAGTATGCTTATACGCGTGTTAGTCCTCAAGATCGAGAGGCGCAGGTGTTTGATTTTTGGGATGCCAGTTTAAATTACCGTAAGGATCAAGATGCTAAGTGGGAGTTTGAGTTGAAGGCAACCAACTTGTTAAATACCCAGTCGCAGTCACAAACCAATGTGTCAGACTTTTCTATAAGTATCAACGATTACTACATACAGCCACGATTTATTACGTTAAGAGCGGTTTATAATTTATAAAACAAAAAAGCCTTCCAAGTTGGAAGGCTTTTTTTTATACTTAAAGGTATTCAGCTTATAAACCAAACGCTTCTTTTACTTGATCTATATAATCCAATTTTTCCCAAGTAAACAATTCCACATCTAGGGTAACGGTTTCCCCGTTAGGTTGTGAAAAGGTTTTGGTTACGATTTCGTTATCTCTTCCCATATGGCCATAGGCAGCAGTTTCACTATAGATGGGTTGTCTTAGTTTTAGGCGCTCTTCAATAGCTGCTGGTCTCATGTCAAAAATTTCAGAAACCTTTTTTGCAATCTCACCATCAGACAGGGCCAAATTTTTAGTACCGTAGGTATCTACAAAAATTCCCATTGGTTCCACGACTCCAATAGCATAGCTTACCTGTACCAATACCTCGTCACATACACCAGCTGCTACTAAGTTTTTAGCAATGTGTCTTGTGGCGTAAGCAGCACTTCGGTCAACCTTACTTGGGTCCTTACCTGAAAACGCTCCACCACCGTGTGCACCTTTACCCCCGTAAGTATCCACGATTATTTTTCTACCAGTTAAACCAGTATCCCCATGAGGTCCTCCAATGACAAACTTGCCAGTAGGATTGATGTGGTATTTGATATCGTCATTAAAAAGTTCTTGGTTGCGTTTAGGTAATTGAGCCACCACTCTTGGAATCAAGATGTTCTTAATGTCGGTTCTTATTTTTTCTAACATGGCCTCGTCCTCGTCAAACTCATCATGTTGCGTAGATACCACAATTGCTTCAATCCGTTGTGGAATATTGTCGTCGCTATATTCAATAGTTACCTGTGCTTTTGAATCGGGGCGTAAATAGGTAATGTCTTTATTTTCTCTTCTTAAAACAGCCAGTTCCTTCAAAATAACATGAGAAAGGTCTAATGCTAAAGGCATATAATTATTGGTCTCTTTGGTGGCGTATCCGAACATCATTCCCTGGTCACCGGCACCTTGCTCTTCCTTGCTAGCTCTATCAACTCCACGATTGATATCGTCAGATTGCTCGTGGATGGCAGAAAGTACCCCGCAGGAATTTCCGTCAAACATATACTCGCCTTTGGTGTAACCGATTTTATTGATAACGTCCCTGGCAATTTTTTGAACGTCTAAATAAGTATGTGATTTAACCTCGCCAGCCAAAATAACCTGTCCTGTAGTTACTAGCGTTTCGCAGGCAACTTTGGAATCCTTGTCAAAGGCCAAAAAGTTATCAATTAATGCATCGCTTATCTGATCTGCAATTTTATCTGGATGTCCTTCAGAAACACTTTCCGAAGTAAATAAATATGACATATTACTTTAATTTTTCCGAGAAAAGGAGAGGGATTGCAAGAGAATACTTGTAGCAAGTACTGCTTTAGCATTGTTTTATAGAGGTTGCAATCAGTTCAAATCTTTCCTCGTTATTAATATCGTGGGCAAAACTACGAATTTAATCTGTATTGAAAAACTAAAGTAAGTTAAAATGAAAAAGGGCCATTTGAAAAAAATGACCCTTAAAATATCTGATATTAAATGCTTTCTAATGTTCGTTCAAACGAAAGTCAGGATAGGCATCCATGCCATGTTCGTGAGCATCCAATCCTTCCAATTCCTCCCTTTCTGATACGCGAATACCCATGGTTTTTTTGAGGGTGAAAATGATGAGAAAAGCACAGGTGGAGCAAAAAATACCATAGCATGCAATCCCGATTAACTGACTTAAGAATTGATCCATTCCTGCCAAGTTTCCAAAGATTCCAACGGCAAGCGTTCCCCAGATTCCACATATTAAATGTACTGCAATAGCACCCACAGGGTCATCGAGTTTTAATTTATCAATCAAAGCAACACCTAAAACGATTATAATTCCGGCAACAACCCCAATAAATATGGCGTCAGATGGACTCATTTGGTCAGCTCCTGCTGTTATACCAACTAAACCGCCTAAAATACCATTCAGCAACATGGTTAAATCCATGTTTTTATACATCAAAGTTGAAAATATAGAGGCAGACATACCTCCCGCAGCTGCGGCCAAACATGTGGTAACTAAAGTAATTGAAGTGGCGCTTGGGTCGGCTGATAATACTGATCCACCATTGAATCCAAACCAACCTAACCATAAGATTAGGACCCCAGCTGTAGCTAGAGGAATGTTATGACCTGGAATGGCTTGTGGTTTGCCATTTTTGAATTTCCCAATTCTGGGGCCCAATAGGCAAACAGCAACCAAAGCTGCCCAACCCCCAACGGAGTGTACAAGGGTAGATCCTGCAAAATCATAAAAGGGAGTATCCATTTGATCCAAAAACCCCGTTCCCCATTTCCAAGAGCCCGCAATAGGATAAACCAAGCCTACGTAGATGATGGTGAAAATCATAAACGGGCCTATTTTTATACGTTCGGCAACGGCACCAGAAACGATAGTTGCTGCTGTGGCTGCAAACATACCTTGAAACAGGAAGTCGGTCCAATAAGTGTAACCGCCATCTGCATATTCAGCTGTCAAACCATTTTCAGGAAGGGAGAGTCCAAAAAGGTCAATGAAGTAATCTGGTAAAACACCTCCAAGACAAAAACTTCCAGGATACATCAGGTTGAAACCAATAATGTAGTAAAGAAGCAGTCCAGAAGTGATGATGAACATATTTTTAAATAGGATGTTGATGGTGTTTTTCTGTCTGGTTAAACCGATCTCCAAAAAACCAAAGCCTAGGTGCATAAAAAAAACCAAGGCGGTACAAATCATCATCCAAACATTGTTGATAGTTAATTCCATAGCTATTAATTATTTTAAAGTATCTCCTCCTTTTTCTCCTGTTCGTATTCTGTAAACTTCATTGATATCGCTTACAAAAATTTTCCCATCACCAACGTCACCCGTAGCAGCCGATTTTAAAATGGTCTTTATGGTGATTTCCTCAAAATCATCATTGACTACAATAGATAAATGGCGTCTTTGAATATCGCTGGTACTATAGGATACACCACGATAAACATGGCCCTCTTTTTCATTGCCTACTCCGGTGACATCCCAATAGGAAAAGAACATGACCCCAACCTCGTGTAAGGCTTCTTTGACTTCGCTGAATTTTGATTTTCTGATGATGGCTTCGATTTTTTTCATTTCAAAAAAATTAGAACAAATTTTTCGGGTGTAAATCTATAAAAAAAGACATTATACCCTAAAAAAATGATGGTTAAAACTTAGTAATTGATAAAAAATAGCATTCAACCCCTTTTAAAAATAGGGTTGAACTTAAAATATATTTAAATTCTGTAATCGTAGGCCTATAGCCGGTTTGCGGGCTTTTATTCCTGATTAAAATTGATAAAAGTTGATGATTTTAACAAATTAACATCGTAAAACTTCTGTTTTTTATTTTAAAGTCGATAATAATTAGGTTGATTATTTTTTTTATTAAAAAAATGATAAGGGTATTTTAAGGAATTCGTAATAATGATTGGATTTTAAGGATAGGGCTTCTTTATTCCGTAACTTAGAAATCCTTTTCCCCCAATTTTAATAGTTAAAAACGAAAGAACAATGATGAAGAAACAAGGATTGTATTTACCCGAATTTGAACATGATAATTGTGGTGCCGGTTTTATTTGTAGTCTCACAGGAAAACGTTCCAATGATATCATTCACAAGGCGCTCGAAATTTTGGTAAAACTTGAGCATAGAGGAGCCGTAAGTGCTGATGGAAGAACTGGTGATGGTGCTGGTATTTTGATTGATATTCCACATGACTTTTTTGTGAAGAATTGTGGCTTTGAATTGCCCGAACGCGGACAATATGCTGTGAGTAATGTGTTTCTTCCCAAGAAAATTAATCAAACAGATTATTGTGTCACTGTTTTTGAAGAGGCCATTAAGGAGCAAGGTCTCAAGCTTCTGGGGTGGAGAAATGTGCCCGTTGACAACTCAAATATTGGTAGAATAGCTAAGGTTTCAGAACCTACTATAAGACAAGTTTTTATAGGTAAAGAAAATGATGAGCAAACCGATTTTGACTTTACAGTAAAGTTATACACAGCTAGAAAAATAGCAGAACATACCATTTATAATTCTAGGGTTTCTGAGGCCAGTTTTTTCTATTTACCCAGTTTGTCAACCAAGACCATTATATATAAAGGACTTTTGATGCCAGAGGATATTAGTGTCTATTACAAGGATCTACAAGATCCTTTATTGGATGCCAAATTAGCCTTGGTACATCAACGATTTTCTACCAATACCTTCCCAACTTGGGATTTGGCTCAGCCCTTTAGATACATGTGTCATAATGGAGAGATAAATACTTTAAGAGGAAATGTGTCTCGAATGTTTTCCCGTGAAGAGCTAATGAAAAGTGACTTATTCGGAAAGAATTTGAAGCGGGTGCTTCCTACTGTTCTTAAAGGAAAATCAGATTCAGCCCAAATGGATATGGTGGTTGAAATGTTGTTGATGACTGGCAGAAGTTTGCCAGAAGTCATGATGATGTTGGTTCCTGAGGCTTGGGAGAAAAACCCAGAAATGTCTGAAACCAAAAAGGCATTTTATGAATTTAACTCCTGTTTAATGGAGCCATGGGATGGTCCGGCCTCTATTCCTTTTACTGATGGTACATACATTGGTGCGCTATTGGATAGGAATGGCTTGAGACCATCAAGGTATACGGTTACCAAGGATGACTATGTCATCATGTCTTCAGAAACGGGTGTTTTAGAAATCGATCCAAAAAATGTCAAATTCCATGGCCGATTGGAACCGGGTAAAATGTTCTTGGTGAACATGGATGAAGGACGAATTGTGAACGATGAGGAAATTAAGGAATTAGTCGCCTCCAAGCATCCTTATCAGCAATGGTTGAAGAATAATTTAATACATCTTAGGGATATTCCTTATGGTGACGGACCCATCATTCATCTGGAAGAAGGTCTTCATAAAAGACAAACTGTTTTCGGTTATACCCAGGAAGATTTGAATACCATTATTAAACCAATGGCTCAAGGAGGCAAAGAACCGATCGGTTCTATGGGGAGTGATACCCCTATAGCGGTATTGTCTGAAAGGCCACAACTCTTATACAATTATTTTAAACAACTGTTTGCTCAAGTAACCAATCCGCCATTGGATGGTATTAGGGAGGAGTTGATTACAGATATCAGTTTGACCTTAGGTAGTGATACCAATATTTTTAAGATAAACGAGAAGCATTGTAGGAAGCTGAAAATTCAAAATCCAGTAATTTCCAAACAGGATTTAGATAAGATCAAACACTATGATAAAAGCCCTAATTACCAAGTAACATCCATTTCCATGTTGTATGAAGTGGGCAAGGGTGTTAATGGTTTGGAAGAACGGCTCGAAGCTTTGGTTAAAACAGCTTCGGAGGCTATCGATACGGGTACAAATATTATTATTTTAAGTGATCGTGGCGTCAATGATAAGAAAGCACCTATTCCTGCTTTATTGGCTTGTTCTTATGTGAACAACGGACTTTATGCTTTAGGGAAACGCTCCAAAATAAGTATTATCATAGAATCTGCAGAACCAAGGGAAGTTCATCATTTTGCCCTATTGTTTGGTTATGGCGCTAGTGCCATTAATCCGTATATGGTTAATGAGATTATCAAAGAGCAATTAAAAGAAAAGGAAATTGTAGATGTTGATTTTATAACAGCCATTCAGAATTACAACAAGGCAGTCGGTAAAGGGATTTTAAAGGTTATGAACAAGATTGGGATTTCAACCCTTAACTCCTATAGGGGTGCCCAGTTGTTTGAGTGTATCGGGATCAACACCAAAACAGTGGAAAAGTATTTTCCAAATACGGTGACAAGGATTCAAGGTATTGGTTTGCATGAAATTGAAAAGGAAATAAGGAAAAGACATAAAGCGGCCTACAAGGCCAAGGATATTGAGGCTAATTTGGATTTGGAAATTGGGGGACAATACAGATGGAGGAGAAATGGAGAAAAACATATGTTCAATCCTTTGTCTGTTGCCAAATTGCAAGAAGCGGTTCGTCAAAACAACCCGAAAACCTATAAGGAATATTCGCAGTTGGTCAATGACCAGTCAAAGGCATTGATGACACTCAGAGGTATGTTTGAGTTTACAAATTTTGACCCGATCCCTATTGATGAGGTAGAACCTTGGACAGATATTGTTAAACGCTTTAAAACGGGCGCCATGTCTTATGGTTCCATAAGTAAAGAGGCGCATGAGAATTTGGCCATTGCCATGAACCGTATTGGAGGAAAAAGCAATTCGGGAGAAGGAGGAGAAGATCAAGAGCGGTTTTATAAGAGTCCGGATGGTGATTGGCGAAACAGTGCTATCAAGCAGGTGGCTTCGGGTCGTTTTGGGGTGACTTCAAATTACCTGACTAGCGCTCAAGAAATTCAAATTAAAATGGCTCAAGGAGCCAAACCGGGAGAGGGTGGCCAATTGCCAGGTCCTAAAGTGAACAAATTTATTGCCAAAACGAGAAACTCGACCCCTTATGTGGGATTGATTTCGCCACCTCCCCATCACGATATTTACTCCATTGAGGATTTATCCCAGTTGATTTACGATTTAAAATCAGCCAATAGAGAGGCCCGTATCAATGTGAAATTGGTCTCCGAGGTGGGAGTGGGTACGGTTGCTGCTGGTGTGGCCAAAGCCAAGGCAGATGTGATTTTAATCTCTGGTCATGATGGCGGTACAGGGGCTTCACCGCTTACTTCCTTAAAACATGCCGGGTTGCCATGGGAATTGGGTGTTGCTGAGGCACAACAAACGTTGGTGATGAATGATTTAAGAAGTCGCGTGGTTTTAGAGTGTGACGGACAATTAAAAACTGGAAGAGATGTAGCGGTTGCCTGCTTGTTAGGAGCTGAAGAATTCGGATTCGCCACGGCACCATTGGTGGCATCTGGATGTATCATGATGCGGGTATGTCATTTAAATACCTGTCCTGTAGGTATCGCAACCCAAAATCCGGAGTTACGTAAAAAGTTTGAAGGAAAACCAGAGCATGTTGTTAATTACATGTATTTCGTGGCTCAGGAATTGCGAGAGATTATGGCCCAGTTAGGATTTAAGACGGTTGATGAAATGGTCGGGCAAGTTCAAAAATTGGATCGCAATCGAGCTATTGAGCACTTCAAGTCTTCAGGAATTGATTTGTCACCCATTCTGCATGTAATTCGTACACCGAAGCATGTCAAAATTCACCATGCTGAGAATCAAGAACATCATTTAGAAACGCACCTTGATTTTAAAATTTTAGAAATGGCTCATCCTGCCATTTTTAGGAAGGAAAAAACCTATCTCGATTTCAAAATTACCAATATTGACCGCGCGGTAGGGGCTATTTTAAGCAATGAAATTTCAAAAATATATGGGGCCCAAGGTTTACCCGAAAACACCTTGAATTTGAATTTTACAGGTTCGGCAGGTCAAAGTTTTGGTGCTTTTGGAACCAAAGGACTTACCATGATTGTTAACGGAAATACCAACGACTATTTGGGGAAAGGTCTTTCAGGAGCTAAACTAATAATAAAAGTTCCCGAAGAATCGGATATTATTCCGCAAGATAATGTCATTACTGGCAATGTGACTCTTTACGGAGCAACCTCTGGTGAAGTTTATATCAATGGAAAAGCTGGAGAGCGTTTCTGTGTTAGAAATTCGGGTGCCAAGGCCGTTGTAGAAGGAATTGGCGACCATGGTTGCGAATACATGACAGGTGGTGTAGCTGTCATTCTTGGAAAAGTAGGTAGGAATTTTGGTGCTGGTATGAGTGGCGGTATTGCCTTTGTTTTAGATGATTCCAAAACCTTTAAGGCGCATTGCAATTCAGAACACTTGAATCTATTGCCCGTTGAGGAGGAACAGGAGGTCTTACTTCTGAAGGAGTTGGTAGAAAATCATTACAATGCGACATTGAGCCCTTTAGCTCAAAAAGTATTGGAAGAGTGGGAAACGTATTTGCCTCAATTTATTAAGGTATTACCTGAAGAATACCGTCAGGCATTAATTAAGTTGGAAGAGGAAGAAAAAATGGTAACGCAATAAACGCATTATGGGAAAGATAACAGGATTTTTAGAATATCAAAGAGAAGTGGAGCCTTACCAACCAGTTAAGGAGCGTCTCAAGAATTATAAAGAGTTTACAGAAAAACTACCAGAAGAAAATTTAAAGCATCAAGGAGCCAGATGTATGGACTGTGGTATTCCTTTTTGTCATAGCGGTTGTCCCTTAGGAAACCTTATTCCAGATTTCAATGATAAGGTTTATAAAGGAAAGTGGAAAGAAGCGGCAGAAATTCTGCATGCTACCAATAATTTTCCTGAATTTACGGGACGATTATGTCCGGCTCCTTGCGAAGAGGCTTGTGTGCTGGGGATTAATGAAGACCCAGTGACCATTGAAAATATCGAAAAAAATATAGTAGAAGAAGCCTTTAAAAATGGTTGGGTAAAACCCAGGCCACCTAAGGTAAGAACGGGTAAAAAAGTAGCTGTTATTGGTTCGGGGCCAGCTGGTTTGGCAGCCGCACAACAATTAAATAGAGCAGGTCATCACGTGACTGTGTATGAACGGGATCAAAAAGTGGGAGGCCTTTTGCGTTATGGTATTCCAGATTTTAAATTGGAAAAGCATATCATTGACAGAAGAGTAGAGGTGATGGAGGCCGAGGGAATCCAGTTTCAAACCAATAGCCATGTGGGCGAAAACATCCTGGTGAAAGATTTGAAGAAAGAGTATGATGCCATTGTATTGTGTGGAGGCGCTACCAAACGTCGCGGGCTTCCAATTGAAGGGTCCGATGCTAAGGGTATATATCAGGCCATGGATTTCTTAAAACAAAATAATCAGCGGGTTTCAGGAGAAGTGTTTGAGGAGGAAGCACTTTTAGCCAAAGGTAAAAAAGTGATTGTGATTGGGGGAGGTGATACAGGATCCGATTGCATCGGAACGAGTAACCGTCATGGAGCAAAATCGGTAACAAATTTTGAAATCATGCACAAACCTACAATTGAGAGACCGGTAGATCAACCGTGGCCTTATTGGCCCATGAGGTTAAGAACCAGTTCGTCTCATAAAGAGGGGGTGGAGCGTGTTTTTAGTATTTCTACCAAACGATTCAAAAAGGATAAAAAAGGAAATTTGACAGGCTTGGTTACCTGTGAGGTGGAATGGATAAATAAACCAGGACAAAGACCTGTATTACAGGAAGTGCCGAATACCGAAAAGGAATGGGAATGTGATATGGTGCTTTTGGCACTAGGGTTTGTGGGATCAGAAGATACTTTGGTGGATAAGTTTGGTTTGGAAACCGATATGAGAACCAACGTGAAGGCAGGTGAAAACAACTACCAAACCAATGTAGCCAAAGTGTTTGCAGCTGGTGATATGAGAAGGGGACAGTCCTTAATTGTGTGGGCTATTTCCGAAGGCCGACAAGCTGCTCACCATGTAGATGCCTTTTTAATGGGAACATCCTATTTGCCTTTAAAGGGTGACGGGGATTTGCCTAGGGTGTAAAAGTTTCTTTTTTGTATCTAAATATAAATGGGAAGGACGGATTTGTAATTCGTCCTTTTTCTATTTATAGTTATTTTATGTTTTCAAAAACTTTATACTATCAAGCAAGCTGTTATTAGTTTATAATGAGGTTTTGTGATGAAAGGATTGCGGATTTCTTATGTAGGTGGCCATTATGGTTGCAATGACAATCAAAATGGTCACCTCATAAGGCTTTCCTTTGTACATATGAATAAATACAATAAAGGTCATATAAAGAGCCAAAAGAAAGGTCCCGATGAGCATAGTTTTACGGTACAGAAATAAGGCGGTGGAAATTAAAAGAAAAACACCAGTAGCAATCATGATATTGCTATTGGCTACAATTTTATCAGTTTGATAGGAGTTCAATAGTTTATCTAAAGCGTTTGGAATGTAGAACAGGGTTATGATTAATGAAGGAAGCCATGTCAATATTTTGCGTAATGGTTTTTCAAGTCCTTTACTAATTCTATACATACGCTATTCGGTATTTGTAAGGTTGCTTAGAATATTTGCCTACTGGTTGTTTCAAACTGAAACTTTCTTTTAATACAAGGTAGTAAAATTGTGAGGTTTTTAAGAAGACAAATCAGGTAGATAAAATCAAAAGCCCTTAACTGGCCTTTTAATGAGATAATTCAATCTTCCTGATTCAAATATTTAAGCCCTTCATATAGAGCTATTAAAGGAACAGATCTATGGTCTTCCTTATCAAAATACGCAACTTTAATTTTTAAATCTGGCCCGAACCTATCACTTATTAAACTATAAAAAGCGTCATGTCTTTTTTTGTTTCTTTCAAAATTAGCTTCTCCTTGGTTCGCAGATGCGATGTAAAGTTTTTTATTCAGGCCTGAAAGAGAGGTGGAGTCAATTCTGTTTTTCATTATTTCCTCATCCCACCATATGCTTGGGTCTATGGCGATGTAGCTATCAAATAATCTGTTTTCATCCAAATAAGAATTTAAAACTAGAAGTCCTCCTAAAGAATGCCCTATAAGTGTTCTGGTTTGTTCTGTCCGGTAGGTTTTATCAAGAAATGGCACTAATTCTTTTTCAATAAAGTTTAAAAACTTTAGGCCTCCTCCCATTGTATTTGGTCGTTTGGTTTTGATTTTAGTGTTTGTAAAATCTCGTTCGCGGTCAACATTTTCAATGGCCACAATGATACTTTCTGGCATCAAATGATTACGGTTTCTTGCTGAACTCATAAAATGAACTACTCCAATAGTGGTTTTAAAGAAGGTGTATCCATCTAATAGTATAATGACAGGGTATTTTTGGTCTAATAAAGATGTTTCTTCATAGGAATCGGGAAGACTAATAAGACATGTCCTTTTTTCATTTAGAATATTGGACTGTATGACCAATTGGTTGGTCATTGTTCTCCCTTCTATATTTTGGCTCTCGGTAATTTGTGTCCATCCTAAAAAAACGAATAGGAATAACATTTTTAAATAATTCATTTGAAGGAGGCGAGGGATTTGTTTATTCATGTATGTAAAGATAGGAACAGGTAGGTGCTTGTAAGCACTTTTCTTAAGAAATCTAAGAGTTGCATTTGATTTTTTGCCCTATTGTATTGATCCTGTTTTAATTTAATTCTAACTTGTTTAGTCTTCTATTCTGTTGTATTTTTTCAAGGTCTCAATAAGTAAATCGTGTGGAATGGCGTGTGCTTTATTGCCATTGATACCCTCCATGGTTTCTGCAGCTACCATGGCATTGATTATAGCTTCTTCAACAACTTGAACGGTAGCCTCAAAAACAGGCATGAGAAGATCATTAGACATAGTTTGAACCGTGGTCATTTCTCCTCGATTAAAGGCTTTCTCATTAGCGGTTGAAAATGCTAAAAAGATATCGCCCGAACCGTTGCTTCCACGGCCTCCTACGATACCAACCCCTAATGGTATTCTTTGTGCAATTCTTTTTAACTGATGAGGCAGAAGAGGGACATCTGTGGCTACTATGACAATGATTGATCCGTCACCTTCTTGTCTACTCGATTTGGGAGGTGCCTTATATTCATAATTTAGGGTGTCTTTTAGTTCTATTCCCACTGGAACACCTGCAATAGAAAGATTTCTTTTAGCTCCAAAATTAGATTGTACCAAAGCCCCAACTGTATATTGAGTGTCATTAATCTCAAAGACCCTAGAAGAAGTACCAGTGCCACCTTTAAAACCCAAACACATCATGCCAGTACCGCCACCAACATTACCTTCAGCTATTTTGCCGCTACTAGCATTTTTAATAGCTTCCAAAACATGATTTTCTTTAACGTGAAAACCGTAAATATCATTTAAAAAACCATCATAGGTTTCGGCTACAACGGGGTAAGTATACCACCAATTCTCTCCACGGTACCAATCGGTGTCAACAAACCATTTCAATACGGCTTGCCTCACCTCTCCAACGCTGTTGGTATTGGTAATCATGATAGGGGTTTCTAGAAATCCAGATTCGGTTACCCAAGTTGTTCCCGTCATTTCTCCATTCCCATTTAGACTATACCAATTGGCGTAAACTGGACTGAATTTTTTAGCTTTTCCACGAGGAAAAATGGCGGTGACACCAGTTCGAATAGGTCTTTTGCCAATAACATTCTCACCTTCGCCAGAAATGATGGTGCTGTAACCTACTTCAACACCTTTAACGTCAGTAATGGCATTGTTCAATCCTGGCACTCCAACAAAAGGAACTCCTAAATCCCTAGCTCTTGGTTTTTGGGCATGGGAATAAAAACATAGCAATAAGGTTATTATGAATATCGAAATTCTTTTCATAGGAATGGATTCAGTTATTAATGATTGGTTTTTTCTAATAAATAAGGATTATCAAGAATTACCACTGTATTTTGAATCATAATCCACCATCCATTCAATACCATATTTGTCCCGAAGCATTCCAAAATAAGAGCCCCAAGGGCTATCTGAAATGGGCACTTCTATAGTGCCTCCAGCTGAAAGACCATTAAATAACTGGTCTGCTTCCTCTTTGGAATCGGCACTAATGGAGATTTTACTTCGCGTTTCATTTTCATTATGCTTCCCCATAAATTCAGGTGTGTCACTGGCCATTAATAAATCTGTTTCGCCTATAGGTAAAGCAATATGCATGATTTTTTCAGCTTCGCTTTCAGGAATGGGGTGTTCAGAATTTGGAAGGTCTTTAAAACGGATGACCATGGCAAAGTCACCACCAAAAACAGATTTGTAAAAGGTAAATGCTTCTTCAGCGTTACCATTAAAATGGATGTAAGGATTTATTTGAGCCATATCTTTTTGTTGTTGGTTTTCAAGAGTTTAAGGTCTTGATTTTTTTTGATATGGCAAAAAATACTTTTTGGTTACACCAAAGAAGGTGTGGTTCATCTAAATTCTATATGGTTTTGATGATTAATTACTTTTTAACCAACTATCAAACTCAATAAGTTTACTTTCATGATCCGTCAACCATTTCTGTGAGTCCTTATTGTTACTTTGTGTAATGTACTTACAGTATGTCTCTATGTGGTCACTTTTGGCTAAATCATAAAAGAAGGTTACGTAGAAGGTCCACCAAATTTCCTTGTTTCTTTTCTTTTTCATTTCGCCTAAAACCTTAAAGAAAGATTCGGTATTTTCCACAAACATTTCGTCTTCAGTTTTTTCTTTATTTTCTTCGAGAGACTTAGATGCCTCCAGCATGGAAATCATGAGCTCTGCTGTGCTAAAAGGACTGTTGTCGTTATTGGAAACCAAAATATTAATAGTATTTGGTTTGTTGGGATCTTTGGTTACATTTCCCCAAAAATTCTTGTAAAGCATATCTAAAGCTTGAATGGACCTTTTCGAATCTGGTTCCAAGAAAAGGAAATAATGGGTAGCTAATAAGGTTGGTACAGCATTCCCTTTTTGATTTTGGATATTTGCTAACATGAGATGGCTACTGGAGTGGTTAGGGTTATGTTCAATGGCGTTTATCACATTCACTTCGGCCTTGTCCAAATCGTTTGTTTTATAGTAATTCAATCCTAAATTGTAAAAAAGTAAATAGTGGCCATTCATCTTTTTAATAGCTTTTTCAAACAACTCTATGGATTCTTTTGTCTTTCCAAGCATATCAAGAGCTGATCCTTTTGTTGTATAGGCTTCTAACATGTTTCCTTTTTCCTGAATAAGCACATTATCCGAATATTTGATAGCCTCTTCATAATCTCCTTTGCAGAAATGACTAAAAGCTATTTCATAATTCACCAAGGTGGAATTTGGATCAATACTTAAGGCTTTTTTATAAGTTTCTATGGCTTGAGCAAACTCTCCTTTATCATGGTAGGCAATTCCCTCTTCTACGAGATCTTCAATTTGGTCTTGAGCGCTCATGGTAAATGACCAAAAGAGTAAAAAAAGAAAGCTTAAAAAGAGGTGTTTTGATTTCATTTTGAATGCTTTATGGGTTTATTGTTGTAGAATTTGTTGGAGCGTTATACAAAGTTTACTTTTTATTTTCTTCGTGATTATTAATCTTATCCCAAGCCTTTTTTTTCATTGTGAAAAGGGTTTCTTTTTTTAAATCAAAAATGGATACCTCTTTTTTGTGAATCACATAGTGTTTTTCCCATTCTAAGAAGTCCTTGTAAAGCAATAATGTACAAATGTCAGTAGATGAAATAAATTCTGTAATCAAATGAGAATGAAAAGTTGTAGTTATTGGGCTTTTATCATTTTCAGACCGGTAAGGGAATTGTAAAATAGAATTATGGATCTTTTTCTTATTTACGAACTTATTATTATTGTCATAATTAAGTTTGTAATCATTACCTATCAAAACCACACCAGAGACTTGAGGCCCTGTTATGATAAATACGGCCCTTTCCTTCTTACTTATTACAGGAATAAAGTTTAGGGCAGTATTTTCATAAAATGTAAAAAATTGATCTTTGTTTGAATAAACTCTACTGCTAGCATCTTTTCTCATTAGAATTAAATTTTTTTCCAAAAGAGTTGCATTTCGATTCAAGCTGTCAATTTTTGAAGGCTCTGGTTTAGGAATACTGTCAAACTCATAGCGGATAAGTATTTTATTCGAATCAAATCGGCTAAAGAAAATAGTATTGATTTTATTTTGTGGTGTTTCATAAGATAGGTACCCTCCAATAGAGTCATTTTTATTAGGGAAATTTTCTAACATATGATCAGTGCCATACCAAGAACCTTTTTCTAGTCTATAGAGCAGTTTTCCTTCTTTTAAGATATTATCTGGATTTTGGTTTTGGGCATTTACCCATACACCTGTTATAAATATAAAATACAAAAGAAGCTTAGGAATCATATGGAATGGTTCAGGAGTTAAGGGTTAAAATTATTTGTAAAACAAATGCTTTAGCCATTTTGATTTTTAAGTATTTTTCTGATTTTTTTTGATGGTTTCATATGGTTTTCAGAATTGGCACAATAAGTTACGAGAAGCGCTTCAGATTGTTTGTAAATTTCATCATTGGATAAAATTGTGCCTTCATTCTCTAAAACAACTTTTGACATTGCCGCCATATAAAGACCCAAAAGATCGGAGTTTCCTTTAGTTAGATCCATTGATTTCTCGCCTATTTCAAAGGAGTAATCTGGAGTTCCTGTCATCCACTTCATAATATATTGAATGGCTGAAAGTCTATTTAATTCTGATTTGTTCGCTGGGTTGTCGAAAAGGTAATTTGCACACATGAGCACTTTGCTCTTTTCAGTTTGATAACTTTCAGGAGTTTTGAATTCGTAGTTAGCTAATTCAACAAAATTTTGAGCATTTGAATAGCTAACTGCTAGAATAAAAAGTGTAATTAATATTGATTTTTTCATAATTGAATAGTTTACATAGTATTTAAATGGGTGCTTAGTGAATGGTCAGTTAAGAATTTGAAAATTGTAATTTCAGTACGCGATGATGCGATTAAGTTATTATGGGACTATTTTAAATTGTTTTTGGAATTTTTTTGCTTGAACAATGAGATAGACACTGTATCCCAGACTTATGATGATTACAAGCTTCATTGCAATACCAGAAAGGATAGAGATTGGGTCAATAAAATAATTTAAAATATTAATACCAATGACTAGAAACAAGGGAATGCAAGTCAAGACAAGAGGCATCTTTTTAATGAAGATGGCACATAAGAGGAAAATCAAAGTGATAAAGCCATTTAGAATAATGTCTAAAATCATATAATTGCCTTTGGTAATACCAATTATTAAAAAAATGGTGTTAAGAGCTGTTATGACAGAGAGTATCTTTTGGCTTTTTGAAATTGAGTCATCAGAATCTGTAAGGACTCCTTTACTACTTATAAATCTTCCAATGTGAATAGCTTTTTCTTTTTCGGTGCCGTTAAAGGGGAATTGGCAATTACTGCAGATAGGCGTACTTTCTAAAATAGCTATTTTACAACAAGGGCAGGTTGGGTTTTCCATAAGGTTTTAAAATCTAATTATTTGTTTATGGTAGCATTCAAATTATTGAATAAAATTATTTCGTCATATACTTTTTTATTAGGTCTGCTGCTTTCTTTTGACCTCTCTCCTTTGCTAAATCATAAGCATTTTTATTATCCTTATTTTTCAATGTCAAATCAGCTCCATGATCAATTAAAAGCTGGATAAGTTCTAAATAACCACTTTTGGCAGCTTCACCTAATGGGAAATCTCCATCTTTATCTTGGTTATTTACATCGGCTCCTTTTTCAATAAGATATTTAGATATTTCATAATGACCTTTGGATGCGGCATGCTCTAGAGGTGTGGCTTGATCTTTCGCTTTAAAGTCAATTTCTGCTCCATTTTCACTAAGATATTTTACAATTTCTAGGTGTCCGTTTCTTGCTGCTACTCTTATTGGGGTAAAATCAAGATAACCTCTAAAATTCACATTGGCACCATTGTCAACGAGTAGTTTTACAATTTCAAAGTAGCCTTCTTGACAAGGATATTCAATTGATGAAGAGTTGGCAGAATTCAATTTGCTAATCTGGTTTACATCGGCTCCATTTTTGATGAGAAGTTCTGATATTTTATAATTATTATCAGCAGCAGCTCTCCATAAAGGAAATAAACCATTTTTATTATATTCATTGACATCTTCTCCTTTCTTAATGAGGGTTTCTGTCTTGGAGAAATCTCCTTTTTCAATGGCCTTGTAAAGTTTTTGAGTATAGGCAATAGAGGTTAAGCTAACAAGGAGTAGCGTGAAAACTGTTTTTTTCATGGTTAAGTTAGGTTTTTAAAGGGGTATAAAAGTTGGCCAAATACATGTGCATCTAGCTAATAATGTTTATTGCTATTTTTAGTTAATTCTATTAAATAGCTTCTTTAATACAAGCTATTATTTAGGCCTTAGGAGAGATTCTAAATCTAGAAAATTATTTTAAATTCTGAAAGAAAATTCTTTAGAATAAAATGAAAAAGCAAGAGTGATAGTAGGGCCTTGTAAACCAGTTTTTTATGGCGATTAAGATTCTAAGACATTAAATGAAATGATGAAAATCTATCCGATGTAAAGATCTTAATGAAAATTTTTTTGTGTAAGAAATAAAAAAACCAGACATTTTCAAGCTCCTTATCGCTCTTAAATATCTGGTCTTTCAATACTTTTTACTTCCTAAAAGGAAATAGGAGGTTATGAATGCATATCTATCACAAACTCTTCTCTCGGGATTCTTACTTTTTTCAAAGGTTTCACCCAATCTTTTTCTTCATCAGAATACCCAATGTAGATTAATGATACACTTTTAAGTCCCATCTCTTGCAATCCAAGTACTTCATCCACAACTTGGTTGTCAAAACCTTCAGCTGGACAGGTGTCAATTTTTAATTCGGCAGCTTGCGCTAGGGCTAGACCTAATGCAATGTAGGTCTGTCTAGAAGTGTGGGCAAAATTAACTTCAGCCGGAAGATCTAAATAGATTTCTTTCAATTTGTCAGTGTAACTACTAAATCTTCCACGAGGTAATTCACGTTCATCAGTGGTGTAGTCATAAACTTTATCAATTCTTTCAGCCGTGTAATTGTCCCATGCTGCAAAAACCAAGATATGGGAACAATCTCTCATAGAATCTGGATTTAAAGCTCCTGGTACTAACTTTTCTTTAATTTCTTGATCTGATACTAAAATAAGTCTGAATTGTTGCAGACCAGAAGAAGTTGGAGCTAGTCTGGCGGCTTCAATTATTTTTTCAATATCGGCTTTACTTACTTTTTTGTTTGGGTCAAATGCCTTTACCGCATGTCTCCATTCAAGATTCTCTATTAATGACATTTCTTATTATTTTATTGATTTGTTGTGTTTAATGTAACTTCAATGTTGTTTCTGGTGGCATTGGAATAAGGACAGATCTCATGTGCCTTTTCAGATAGAGATTTAGCTTCTTCTATGGAAACGCCAGGGATGTTTATATCGAGTGTTACGGCTAGCGCATATCCGCCATTAGTTACCATGCCAATGCTGACATGTGCATTTACAGTGGTCGTACCAACATCGACTCCCTTTTTGCTTATGATAAGATTTAAGGCACTGTCAAAACAAGCAGCATAACCTGCTGCAAATAACATCTCGGGATTTGGGTAATTATCCGATTCTCCTCCCATGGCTTTTGGAAGGCGAACTTCTAGATCTAGTATACCGTTGTCGCTTTTTACATGTCCATTTCTTCCACCAGTTACTTTGGCAGCTGTTGTATAGATTGTTTTCATTCTTATTTATTAATCTGGATTAAAATTTGTTCAATGATTTCTTTTAGTTCCTGCAATTGATTGATTGGAATATTAAATGATGACGCCATTTGATCAGGAATACATTCGGCCTTTTCATACATTTTTTTACCCGAAGGCGTCAAACTAATTTGAACAATGCGTTCATCATTCTTGTTTCTATTCCTTTCTATTAGCTTTTTTTGTTCTAGCCTTTTCAGCAATGGGGTTAGTGTACCACTGTCTAAATGCAACTTGCAGCCTATTTCAGAAACATGCTGCTCACCACTTTCCCACAGAACAAGCATGACCAAATATTGAGGGTAGGTTAGGTCTAAATCCTTTAATATAGGTCTATAGAGATTAATCACTTCTTTGGCTAACGTATAAACAGGAAAGCACACTTGATTGCTTAATTTTAAATTTTCTGACATGACTTTTAAAATAGAATACAAAAGTAACGCACAATTAAATTGTGCACAATTTAATTGTGCTAAATATTTGTGAAAATGGCCTGACTACTTTCATGAAATTAACTTAAGTGTAGTGTAAAAATGAAAGGACTATTGTTTCCTTAAACTATGAAATCTCCTTATATGTTGGCTTTTTAAAAAATATAATTCTTAAGTTTTCATATGATTTTGGCTATCTATTGAAGCGTTTCGAATCCATAACCAAGCATCTCCTATATCATCATCTTGAACAATTTTGGAAAACATAAAACCATTTTTTTCCAATATTTTGGTGGAAGCATTATGTTCTGGAGCAGTTTTGGCAATGACCTTTAAATCAGGGTTCTCTTTTTCTACAATAGATATCAGAGCTGCACAAGCAAAGGATGCCACGCCTTGTCCTTCAAATTTTTTGAAAGTCCAATAGGCAATTTCAACAGCTCCATCCTTTGGACTTCCAGTGAAACTGCAAGTTCCTACTACCTTGTCGTCCTTTAGGATCAGGTAGGCAATCCAAGGAGGGATAAATCCTATTTTTGGATAGTAACTTTCATAAATGCCCAACAATTGCTGGCTTTCCGGAGAATCAAAAATGGGGTTTAATTTGTCCTCCTTTAATCCTAGAGCTCTTAATCTCACTTTAAATTATTTTTGGTCGTTACTTAACAAATGTATGGTCCAACAAATCATTGCGATGTAATGTTTTAAGGATTAAGTTAAAGCTACATATTAAATTCAAAAGTTGTAGAATATTATCTAAAAGTTTGATGTTCAAGATTACTACTTGGTTGAGGATATGGCTAATTTTAAAGGCAGGAATTTAAGAAATTGGATTCTCAATTCAATTTCTTCACTACCTTTGCAAAGTCATAGAAACCATTAAGAAATTATGATGATTTATGAGGCGGCAACCTTGTTGTGCAGCTCTTTTGTGAATGGTTTTAAGGACAAGAAATACAGACAAATTTAATTAGCTTAGTGAAAATGATGGATTCGGATGTTAAACAAATAACGGAGCTTGAAGCTTATTTTTCAAAGTTTAGGGAACATATTGTAGGCAATGATCAGGAATTTGAATCACCTTATGGCAAGAAAAAAATCTTGTATGCCGATTGGACAGCCAGTGGCCGCTTATATCGACCTATAGAGGATAAACTGCTCAATAACATTGGTCCATTTGTGGCTAATACACATACCGAGACATCCATCACAGGTTCGGCCATGACTTTGGCCTACCATCAGGCCAGGACGATTATCAAAAAGCATGTCAATGCCTCTGCAGATGACGTTTTGATAACTACAGGAACGGGCATGACTGGAGCTATCAATAAATTTCAGCGTATTTTGGGAATAAAGCTCAATGAGAACCTGAAAGATCACACAAATGTTCCAACAGATAAAAGACCAGTTATTTTTGTTTCTCACATGGAACAT
This sequence comes from Mangrovimonas futianensis, assembly GCF_021245805.1. Classification (NCBI taxonomy): domain Bacteria; kingdom Pseudomonadati; phylum Bacteroidota; class Flavobacteriia; order Flavobacteriales; family Flavobacteriaceae; genus Mangrovimonas; species Mangrovimonas futianensis. Next base: position 23,942 of record NZ_JAJJNF010000004.1, on the reverse strand, counting down.
CATTCCAACCAGACTTCTTGGCTGGAAACCATTGCCAAGGTAGAAGTTATTCCTTCGGATGAAAGAGGGTTGCCTTGTTTGGAGAACTTGAATGAACTGTTGAAAAAGCATCAATCGGTTCCATTAAAAATAGCTGCTATAACAGGTTGTTCTAATGTGACCGGTATTAGAACCAATTATCATGATATTGCCAAATTGATGCATCAGAATAATGGGCTATGCTTTGTTGATTTCGCCTGTTCAGCACCTTATGTTGCTATTGATATGCATCCTGAGGATGAGGAGCAATATTTGGATGCCATTACATTTTCACCACATAAATTTCTGGGTGGACCTGGGTCTTCAGGCGTATTGATTTTTAATAAAAAACTTTATAAAAATCTAGTGCCCGATAATCCGGGAGGGGGAACCGTTTCCTATACAAACCCATGGGGAGATCATGATTATATTGATGACATAGAAACCCGTGAAGACGGGGGTACTCCAGGCTTTTTACAGGCTATAAGAATCGCATTGTCCATTCAGTTAAAAGAAGAAATGGGTGTTGAAAACATTTTGAAAAGAGAGCACGAACTCAATAAAATTGTTTTTGATAGACTTTCAAAAATTGACAATCTAACAATCTTAGCAGAAGAGCACACCGACAGATTGGGTGTATTTTCTTTTTATATTGAAAATGCCCACTACAATTTGGTTGTCAAGTTACTTAATGATCGCTTTGGTATTCAAACCCGTGGCGGGTGTTCTTGTGCAGGTACCTATGGACATTACCTGTTGCATGTAGATCAGTTGACTTCAAAAGCCATAGAACAAAAGATATTAGAGGGTTGCCTTATGGAGCGTCCAGGTTGGGTAAGGATGTCCATTCATCCAACTATGACCAATGAAGAATTAGAAAGCATATGTGATGCCATTGAAGCAGTATCCAAATCTTTTTCTGAGTGGGGCAAGGATTATACATACAACGCCTCCAAGAATGAATTTACTCATATAGATAACATCCATACCGAGCAGCTTATTACCGAGGACTGGTTTGATTTAAAAACAACATAAAATTCATTTTGAATTTTTCAAGTTGCGGGCAAGGGTTAGAGTATCCTTTCTATTTTTAATCACCATTGTTCTATGGTTGAAAATTTTGGATGTTAAAATGCTTCTGCAAAACTAATATTGAAACCATGGATGCCATTTGGGCCAAATCCCCAATCAAATCTTAGATTGGTTTGGTGCTTGCTGTCAACCATAATTCGCAACCCCGCGCCATAATTAAGCCAAAATCCATCCAGTTTTAAATCGCGATATTTGGATGCTACTCTACCGGTGCCTACCCAACCTACCATTCCAAAGATGTTCCATATGGGTAAACGATATTCTAATTGAGAATCAACCAAGATTTTATCTCGTATAGCACCTTTATAATACCCTCTCATTTGTTTATCTCCACCTAATTGTGCAAGTGCATAGAAAGGTACGTCACCACTAGTTCCAAAGGTCGTGGCTTGAAAAGCAATGATGTGATTGCTCCATGGGTTTAAGTATTTTCTGAGGTCAATCTCCCAACTCGAGAATTTAAATTCACTACCTAGAAACGAGGGGTAAAGAGTGTAGGATATTTGAGCAAAATGGCCTCCTTGGGCATTGTATCGGTTTTCTCTACCCTCAATTGCCGCAATCGCTTTTAGACCAAAAGCAAAGCCACCTTCATTACCAATGACATTGTTAGAGTAGAGATAACTATCGGGATTTGCTTCAATATCGAAATAATCTGTGAGGTCCAAACCAATCCCCGCATAGAGGTTCTTGACTTTCATTTTTTTGAGGCCCCAGGCTTCAAATTTAAATCGATTGGTTGAAATCTGTTCGATATCATCAATGGAGACATCATTACCAATACCTAAAAAGTACTCCGGCGTTTTTTTATAGTTGATGTAGCTAATAATTAAATAGTCATTGTTTTTAAACATTAAATCGGTCGAAACAGATGCATTTATTCTTCCTTCCGAGGAGAAAGTGACCACTTCTGACAGTCGCGATGGTTTGGTAAGTGTATCATTTTTATAAAGGTTAAACACATTGAATTTGGCAAGACCATAGGTGTGACCGGCTTCCGATGAATAGGAATAAATGGGGACAGGTATATAGGTGAATAAATATTCAGCTTTTTTGTTGAATTTGTCAAATTTTGAAGGCTTTTCAATCGATGTGGAGTCAGTTGTTTGTTGACCTATTATTGTGAAGGGAACCAAAAATAATATGACATAACATAGAGTGATGTGATACCATTTATTCTGTCTGTTTTTTTTGTTGGTCATGAATAGCCTTTTAATTACTTGAAAAGCAGGTTTTTATATCAAATATAAAATTAAAAGTTGATTATTTGCCTAGAAATTATTTTTGATTTGTAACATCATTTTTATTGCTCTTATGAATTTTGATTTTGTTCAAGGGAGTTTTAAATGATTTAAGGTGAGGTAATTAGATAAATGTCGTATCTTATAGAGATAACTAAAACCTTCCGATATGAAAAAAGCAGTTTTTAAATTCAATTTAAAAACCATGATGTTCGTGGTTTTGTTCCTTTTGGGAATTCAATTATATGCCCAAACAGCAGAAATGTCTTATGCCGTTTCAGCTGATAGTCCAACCCTAAAATGGAATCCTGCCCCAGATTTTTTTCCAGGGTGTACATTTACCATTTTACATGGGGATATAGAAAAGCCAAATTTAGATTTTCTCTTCAAGGTTGAGCCTGATACGTTCATTATGAAACATACGCACACCTCACCTGAACGAATGATATTGATTTCTGGTACCATGGAGGTTACTTATGAAGGTGAGAAAACACAAGTGCTCAAAGCAGGTTCGTATGCCTACGGACCAGCTAAAAAACCCCATACTGCAAAATGCCTGAAAGGTGATCCTTGTGTGTTATTTATCGCCATGGTAGATCCGTTTGATGCGGTACCTATTCAGAAATAGTAAAAGGATGAAAATGAATTAAGATCGGAAAAGGTGGCCAATTGGGCTGCCTTTTCTCTTTTCAAAATGAAAAATGAAATGGAAAGAAAGAACTCTGCTTTAATAAATAACATTCCTTTAAGACAATCCTAAGTTTTAATTAGGATAATTTGATCATCAAAACCTTAATTTTATACATGAACCTTAAAATCAATTTATTATGACAAATGAAGAAATAAAAGGAAACTGGAATCAAATAAAAGGAAAAGTTAAACAAAGCTATGGCGATTTGACTGATGATGACCTTACTTTTACAGAAGGTAAGTTTGATGAAATGCTTGGAAGAATCCAAGAAAAAACTGGAAAGACCAAGGAAGAATTGAGAGAAGAAATTGCCAAATGGTAAGTAGTTATAAAATAAAAAAATCCGCTTTAGGGCGGATTTTTTTATTCTCAAAAGGATGTATTGAAAAGTATCCTAGTCTTTAGGAATTTCTAGATGCCATTGGGCACCACTTATATCTGTCATGGTTATGGTGTAAACTCCTTTAGGAAGGTTTTTAAAATCAGGATGGTTCAAATGAATTTTGGCTTTCGAACCTAAAGGTACTTTTAAACTATGCTGAGATGGGGTTGCCTTAGCTACATAATAATTGTCAATTTGCTTTGGTAGGAGGGCAGCCAGATCTTTTGAATCAAATTGAATGACTTGATCTTGATGCGCATCAAAAACTGAAACTTCAATAACCCAAGCACCATATACGTCCACACCCTCAGTTCTATAAATGTTAAAAGACAATTCGTCATTTGAAAAAGAGCCTTCGGTAAGTTCAAAATTTGGTTTAACAGATTTATTGTGCAGTGTTCCCCAAAGACCGCCATGAAAAACTTGATTGGTCAATAAAGTGATTGCTAGTATACTGAAAGAGCCTATTAAAACGACATTTTTAAAAGGATTTTCTTTAATGGGTAATGCTCCAGACCCCAACCATGAAAACCACTTTTTGGTCTTTAAAAAGGGATGTTTTTTAAGCAACCAGAAATCTATGGAGTAATGGCTGCTTCCAGTTAAGAAAAGAGTGAATCCTGTGGCTATACCCAATATGCCTATTTGCCATTCGTCCAAACAGGTAGTGCCTATCCAGCCTGAACCTAATAAAATACCCATAGCCAAGAAAAAGACTCCAAAACTCATCAAACGAGTCCCCAATCCTAGTATTATAAATAGGCCAACAAGACCTTCTATTATCGTGAAAATTAACATGTTTATCCACAAGGCATCGGGGTGTTCTACTAAATATTGAATGATGGGTTTTATTCCTAAGGCATGAGGTAAAAAATGGTTGAATTTTTCTCCAATGTATCCTGGCAAATCTGGATTCAGTTTATCAGTTAATACAGTTCGTCTCCAAAGAGCTGAAAAATAAGTCCAACCTATCACCAATCTTAGAGCTAGAGTGAGAAATCCAGCGTTTTGTTTATAATGAATTTGTTTCATGTTGTTTTATTAAATGGTTAGTGTGAAGTATCCTTTTTTGATTAATTGAAAACTTTTTAAAATACCGTTTTTAGTAATTTTTATTGAATTTGGTAATTCCTCAGGATTTATATGGAATTTTTTCAAGGATAAACCACAAGCCAAGATTTGAATATGTTGCTCTTTGGCTTGTTCTAGTAGCTTGTTCAAATCTGGGTCGTTTACCATTTCTGAGACTGTTTTTCCGCAGAAGATGACAATGAAATCTCCAAATGTTTTCCCATCTTCAGTTTGAAGTTCCTTTGCAGTTAATAAAATGGGATTTAATTGTTTGATGTTTTTTGAGATAACTACATAGTTTTGCTTGTCAGGGTTTTGCGCTTTAATATGGGTATTTCCAAAGTGTATGAAAACCATAGTGATTATGTAATATGAAATACGATTCATTGTTAAATTTGTTTAAGTATTGAACAGCTTAACTCTAAGAAAAGAGCTAAGCAAAGAATAAGGTGTAGCAACATTTATGCTGTTAACCTTGAGTTTTATTTGTTATAGATTTTAAAGTGGAATCAGTTTTATAGAAACTGATAAGGTGCCCTTATAAGGTGCCTAAATTAAATAGTCCTTGAAGTTTTGATACAAAATGTAATAAGGCTTAGGAGGGGTGATTTGATAGTCTATCTCCTTTATCTTTGAAAGTGGCCCTGTGGCTTTTTGAATGTCCCAAACCACCGGGTATGCGAAATTGCTAAAGGACAATTTCTTAGTAGACTCAGACTTCTTTGATTTAAAGTCTAAGGTTTGGTTGTCAAAGGAATGACAACTTACATTTTTTAAAGTCGTTTGGCTTTTGCTGGAAACCTCCGTTTTAGGAAATCCCAGCTCTTCTTGAATAAAGTTTCTGACTTTACAAGGTGAAACGATGAGTAACAATACCAACCCCCAAATAGAAAATACATATTGGAAAGGAGTTATTTGTTTTGGCTTCATCATGTTGTAAACCTATAAAAAATATAGGAGGATGGTTTTAATATTTTCTTAAAAAATCAAAGAAGAATAGAGCTATTTATGACGGGTATTGGCAGAAGAAAGGCATAGATTCAGTTTAAAAATCCCTAAAGTGGCTTTTACCATTTAGAGCCAATTCATATTCATGCTTGCTCAAAATATTCTCATCCAATACCATATTCACTTTACAGATGGTGTCCAGAAATTGATCGATCAATTCTGGATTTTTTTTAACCTTTTTTTGTAGATAATTATAGTCCACATTGATACAAATAGCGCCAACTAGACCAGTTTTTTCTTTGAAAATTGGAATGGTGGTGCACTTAAATTTTCGAGACCCAATATTCAATTCATAATTCAATTTGTCCTCATTTATGGAGTTTCTACGTTTTAAATCCATTACGAGGTTGGTTGCCGGAGCCTCAATATTTCGACCTGTTACGTTATTTTTTATACAGTACAATGCTTTGTATGGATTGCTTAAATTATGAAGCAGAATTTCTATGCCACAATCTGGAAAGCTGTCCCCTATAAGACGCACAATTCGTTTGTAGTTTTCTAAAAAATGAACCGAATCATCTAGCACCTTATCCCCATCATATATTTTATATAACTTATTGTAAGCATGGAGTTCGTCATGCTTTAAAATTTGCCTAACATTATTTTGTTCTCCAATTAAAATTAATTGCTCGCCAGCCTGGTAATTTTTATGTTTCTTTAATTCTGATACCGCTTGATTAAACAATTTCAAATCAAATTGTAACATGTTTTTATCGTCTAGACTAAATGGATAAAAAGGGTAGTTCTCCAACGGACTCCCTTTTTGCCTCTTCCGTTCCTTGTAACGTCCATAAAGAAATCCGACACTCATCAATAGGAGTGAAGCAATTAAGCCGTAAACAATATTTAAAAAGCCTTCTAACATGATGTATTTTTTTTAAGTTGGTTAATCCGAAAAAAGTGTAGGCTTCAAAACTGAAATGGCGTATGGGAATATCTCTAAATTACAATAAGTTTTTGAATTGATTGATTTTAAGTTAGTTGGGAATGAGTGTTTTTAGACACTTTTTATATGATTGGCTATTTGAAGATATTTTATTTGTTATTGGAAATAATGGCTAACTTTATGCAAAACCTAACCAAATCAGGCAAACCATGGAAGAAAATATTCCTACTGAGTATGACATAGATACCCCTTTAAAGCAGACAGATCTCAAAATTCTGGCAGAGGCCAAACATGCTATGGAACACCCTACTTGGTTGATGAAGTCTTTGAATATGGTGGGGGATGGATTGGAATCTACGGTTAGGAAACTACCTAACAAAGTGCAAATTAAATTGCAGAATAGTATTGAGAAGATATTGATGACAACTATTAAGGCGAATCTCTTAACTATTCAAAAGGATAAAGAATTTCAGAAGCCCAAAAAAGGTTTATATAAGGGAGTTGTCACATTGACTGGTGGCGCTAGTGGCTTTTTTGGGTCTGCTACAGGAGTAGGAACGGCTTTGTTTTTTGCTGAGTTAGGAGTGTCTACCAAATTTATTATGCGTTCCATAATGGATATTGCTAGGAGTGAAGGGGAGGATATTTATTCCCTAGAAGGTCAACTGGCATGTATGGAGGTCTTTGCTTTGGGTGGACAAAAAAAGTGGGATGATGATATGGAGGCAAGTTACTATACCACTAGGTATATGTTGTCTACAGCTGTCAATCAATTGACTCATTCTGGACTTAATAAAACTTTAGCAACCGCTATCGCATACACGGGAAATTTGGGATCAGATATGCTTTCCAAATTTGTATCCAACATCGCTGGCCGATTGAGCGCATTGTTTTCTGAAAAATTCCTCACACAAGCTGTTCCTGTTATTGGTGCGGCTGGAGGTAGTGGTTTGAATTATGTTTACATCGATCATTTTCAAAAAATGGCTAAAGCCCATTTTGCCATCAGAAGGTTGGAACGTGAATATGGTCAAGAGGTTGTTAAAGAAGCCTTTGAAAAACTTTAGTATTTCAACTTATAACCCAAGGTTAATTTCGCTGTGGATAAGTTAAAAGTATATCTATAATCTGAAAAATCAGTAGAATATACCCCTGTTTCATAAGATAAAGTGGCGTAGTATCTTTTAAAACTGTAAGAAGCGGCTAATGAAGCGTCCAGTTTGTAGAGCCAAGGATCCTTAGGCCGATAGCTGTCGTCTTCTAAGGTTACTTTTTTATTCATTAGAGCAATTCCGGGCATTGCAGTAAAGGTCACAATGATGTTTTCTGGCAAAACAAAAGCAGATAAGAGACCTACCATTAATCCTGCCGCACGACCATTATATCTTTTTATTTTCAGTTCTTCATTAAGTTCATTGGTGACTTCTGGAGGTAGGATATTCCCATCAGCAGAAAAGTAATCAAATACAGCAAAAGTACCCACACCTCCTGTAACATAGACGTTTTTATGGAACTTTGGTAATCCTGCTTTCAACAGAGTATATGAAAATTCAATATCAGAAAATGTGTAGAGATAATTAAATCCAATAGTTCTCGATTTTACATCTCTTCTAAAACGGGGGATTTCTCCCAAATCATTTTTGTTGTTATAGCCATTGTAAATTTGAAAGTAGCCATTTATGTAATGCCGTTTTCTGATGATAAAGGACCCTTGCAGGTCAAAGCGTTTGGTGACCTCCCTGTTTCCGTTCCTGATATTAAAACCAACATCCAACATGGCTTTGCTATTTGCAATTCCCAATCCTAAATTGAATCGGTTTTTAGGAACATAGCGGGTTTTGAAATCATCATGAGTCAGTTTAAAGGATTTTACCTTATAATCTGAAAATAACCGAAGGGAATAATTCTCCAAATCATGGTCTATAAATAAGGAATCAATAACTTCCCATGGACTCATGTACCGTTTCTTTCCATTTGATTGGGAAAAAAGGACAGTAGGAAATACTAAAAAGCAAAGTAGAATCCAAAAAGGTCTCAAAGGGGTCAATTTTATTTCATAATGATTCCCAAATGTATTATTTCGTTTATGGATTGCCAAATATTCCCCTTATCAGATTAAAATTAATTAATGATAAGGGAAATACTTAAAAAATAGTAAAGGTCTTAGGCGAAATATTTTCTTTTAAGCCAGAAGGAAACCTTCACCAATAAGATGAGAGCTGGAACTTCAACTAGGGGGCCGATGACTCCGGCAAAAGCTTGCCCAGAATTGAGTCCGAAAACGGCAATAGCCACTGCAATGGCCAATTCAAAATTGTTTCCAGCTGCCGTAAAGGCTACTGATGCGGTCTTATCATAAGTGCCTCCCATCGCTTTAGTAAAAAAGAAGCCAATGATAAACATGATGGCAAAATAGATTAATAGAGGAATGGCAATTTTAACCACATCCAACGGAATTTCAACAATCAACTCCCCTTTAAGTGAGAACATAACCACGATGGTAAATAGAAGCGCAATTAAGGTTATTGGCGAAATGGTAGGGATAAAGGTGTTTTGATACCAATCCTCACCCTTCATGTTTACCAAGACGATTCTGCTTAAGAAGCCCATGACAAAAGGAATACCCAAATAAATAGCAACACTTTCAGCGATAGTTCCAATTGAAATGTCTACGATGGCACCCTCAAATCCAAAGTATGGTGGGAGAACGGTAATGAAGATCCAAGCATAAAAACTATAGGCAAACACCTGAAAGATGCTGTTTAAAGCCACCAAACCTGCGCCATACTCACTACTTCCTTCGGCTAAATCATTCCACACCAAAACCATGGCAATACACCTAGCTAAACCGATTAAAATAAGGCCGACCATATATTCTGGTTCGTCTTGTAAAAAAATAAGAGCCAAAACAAACATCAACACCGGGCCAATAATCCAATTCAGAATAAGGGATATGGACAAAATTTTTACATTTTTAAAAACCTTAGGTAACAAGGCGTAGTTAACCTTAGCCAAAGGTGGATACATCATTAAAATGAGTCCGATGGCAATTGGAATATTGGTGGTCCCACTACTGAAGGATTGAATGGTATCTGGAATGGAAGGTAGGAGATATCCCAAACCAACCCCAACAGCCATGGCTAAAAAGATCCAAAGTGTCAGATTCTTATCTAGAAAATTAAGTTTTTTGATTGCCATTAGTTCTTAGTTATTTGGGAGAATACAAAATAAAATTCAGAAGCAATTTGATCGCATCTTTCTTGATACTTTTCGGCCTGTTGTGGTGTGTTGTCAAATGCCTTGGGATCTTCAAACGTTACTGGAATTCGTGCTTCGGCACCAGGAACAAAAGGACAGCCTTCATCTGCTTGGGAGCAGGTCATAATGGCTGCAAACATGGAAGATGGATTAAAAGGATCGTCCATTTTTTTAGAAAACCCAATAATAGCAGGTTCGTTTTTATCAAACTTAATACTGTAAACAGGATTGGGTTCCTCAGATAATTTTAAGATGTCAAATCCCGTATTTTCAAGTGTTTTTGCAATCATGGAAAAAAGTGCCGTAGCCTCTGTTCCACCAGAATAACAGGAAACATTTGGAATTTGGAAGTAATGAGCCATAGTCTGGGCCCAAACTTGTGATAAATGACTTCTTCTAGAATTGTGTGTGCAAATCAAGTTCAGCCTTACAGGTTGCTTCTTGTTCAGTTTTTCTTGAATGTAATCAATTAAAGGTTGAAGAATTTGTTTACGGTTTTCCAAAATTTCTTGGTTACCTATGGATTCAATGTATTGGTTGAGTTTTAAATTCATTGTTGGTAAATTAAATGCCTGTTTTAGGACTTCGTCTTTCAAAAATGATATTGTTTTTCCATTGGCCATGAAGGCAGCCTATGCGCTCTCTGAAACCTATTTCCCGGAAACCACATTTTTTATGCAATGCTATGCTAGCTTTGTTCTCTTCCATAATTCCGCATTGTAGGGTCCAAATATGGTGCGTTTCGCTTTCAGAAATGATATGGTTTAGTAATTGGGTTCCCGCATGATTTCCTTGGAAATCAGGATGCACGTAAATACTCACTTCAGCTACACCACGATAAACTTCTCGGGAGGAAACTGCTGATAATGCGGCCCACCCAATAACTTGATCTCCTTGATTTAAGGTGAGCCTGCAAAATGGCAAGTGTTTGCTATCCCAAAGTTCATAGGATGGAACTTCTGTTTCAAAAGTAGCTATTCCTGTTAGGATGCCCATTTGGTAAATGTCTGCTACCTGCGGATAATTATGCTTGTCAATGGAACGAAAATTCATGAATATGGTTTAACAACAGCCAGAACCGGGTTCGCAACAAGAGCTACTTTGTAATTCTGAAAGTTTGATTTTGGGTTTGGAAGCCGGAGCAGGAATGCCACATTTGTCCTTGGCCAAACAATCTGTTTGCTTGGTAGTTAACAAAAAGCGCGTCCCATCAAAGTCCAATCCGAATTTTTGGATGGTTTCTCCTTGATATTCGACTTCAACTTCCCAATCCTCTATGCCCAAGGCTTTTTCTGATAATTGAATGATGTGTACCAGTTTTTCAGGGTGTAGTCGGTGATCATAATCGTTCGCATTCCAAAGTTGGAAATTCACTACGGTTTCATTTCTCACGGTTCCGCCACAATCAATAAAGTGTTTGGCGATTTTTCCTATTTCAGTTACGTGAAAATGACTAGGAACCAATTCTCCATTTGGTAATTGGAAGGCAAGGGTTTCTAAATGTTCTAAAGCTGTTTTTACTTGATTTAATGTCATCTGTTTTAAGATTAATTGCAATAATACGATGAAAGGGATTAAATTTTTTTAGCAACAATTTGTTTTGGGTAGCTCTTGGTTTAAAAAATGTGTCATTATATGAGCCATTTTTTGCCATTGATCCATGTCTATGCAATAGCAAACGCTGGTGCCTTCTACATTACCTTTGATAAGGCCTACATTTTTCAATTCTTTTAAATGTTGGGAAATAGTAGGTTGAGCCAATCCAATTTCCTCAACCAAATCGCCACAAACACAAGCGTTGAGTTTGAAAAGGTATTGAAGAATGGCTACGCGGGCAGGATGCCCAATTGCTTTGGCAAACTGAGCTAAGGTGTTTTGTTCTTCGGTAAATATTTCTGTTTTGGTAATACCCATTAGTTATTGCTTTATTGCAATATTACGATTAAATGAAATAACGGGCAAATAGTTTTGAAAAAAAATCATTTAAATGGCTTCTCCGAAGGTTAATAAATTGGAATCTGGATCCAATAAGGAAAACTCCTTTTGCCCCCATGGTTTGATTTCCAGGTTTCCATTTGGGTGAATGTTTATATTCTTCTGAAGTAGATCATTATAAAAGATATCAATATCTTTAACGCGAATATAGACTTGTCCATAATTTTCCTTGGGATTCAATGTTGCGAATTCAAAGAAATGAATTTCAATGAGATTCTTTTCAAGCATTAAGTAACCTGGATAATCGTATTTTCCTATGGGTTTAAAACCTAGACCTTCCACATAGAAAGTTTTGGTTTTTTCCTTAGACCTCATAGGAAGTTTGGGGTGAATATGCGTTAACAAAACTTAAGCGATCTTTTTTCTTGAAATGGCGATACCTATTTTTCCACCCAACCAAGCCATAGGGAAATAAGCTAATAATAAATCGGTTGCCGTAAACCACATAGGTCCCATTATCATAAAATTGACAAGAATACCACCAATAAAAAACAAGGCTCCAACTATCATGGCCAATCTCAACTTGTTTCCTTGAGCAATTAGGGCAGTAACAAAGGCTCCAACCAAAGTCCCAATAGCATGGGCTAAAAATGGGAATAGAAAATATTTAGACTCCAGGGTAGGCATTATCTCTGCCAAGGCTTCCATATCATTGGGATCAATTCCTGGAATGGGGTAAACACCGTGGCCTGTGCTTACTAGTCCCATGTTGACAATGCTTCCTACAAACCATCCGGCTATGACGGCTAATACATTTCTAAGTTTCGGATTCATCTTTTTTTAGTTAGTTATTCTATAAGGCAAGATAGGGTTTTTAATGAAATGTTGAGTTCATTATTGATCAGGCTACCCTTTCAAACTGGAGACATAAGATTTAAATTGATTTAAAATGGCTTCCCAACCATCTCGTTGCATATCGATAGGATTTTGGCTTTCCGGATCAAAAACAGTGGTGACAATGACACCTTGAGAATCTCTTTCAAACGATGTTTTTACGTCACGACCATCTTCCAATTTATAAGTTAGAGATGACTGCAGATCGACATGGGAATAAATGGCCTTAAAGTCAAAGCCAAAACTACCATCTTTTGCTTCCATTCTTGCGAAATAAGTGCCACCTATTTTTAGGTCATTTTTAGCTTCCGGACAGCACCAATCATCTGAGGCAAAATTCCAGTTGACAATATGCTCAGGACTTGTATATGCTTCCCAAACCGTTTTTAAATCGGAAGGGATGGCGGTTTGAATGGTTATTTTTTCCATATGAATTATTTTAGGCGTTCAAGTTTACCTTTGCGTTTTACAATGTTTTTATAATCCCACTGAATGATTTTGGATTGCTCAATCCAATGATCGAAATCTTCCCAAACAATGTCCTGAGGCAGTGAATAGGTGATGGAAGCATCTTTAAATTTTTTGCCTTTGTCAGGCAGACTTGGTTCCGCAAAACTAGCGCCGCTCCAAAACATCAATCGGATGCCCGCCTTTAACTGGCTATAACCTACAATAGGATTGCCATCGATAAACCAGACAGGGTGTGCATGCCAAATTTTACTTTTAGCTTCTGTTAAAGAAGTATCTATCCTTTCAGCTAACAATTGACAGATTTCTTTTTCTGGACTGGATTTGGATTGATTATAAGAATGAATATCTGGATGCATCTTATTAAAAATTAGTTGTCCTATTCTAGAAAGATAGGATTTTTAAAAGAATCATAATTTAAACAATGATTAATAAAATTCTACAAGTTTGAGTTTTAAATTTAATGCCATGTCTATTAAGGACTATGTCTTCCGTCTGATACTCAGATGTGTTTTATTTGAAATATCGTAGGTCTCCTCAAATGGAGGCTTTTTTTATATTCTCTCTTCATTTGGCTTTTTGTAAAAATAATTACATTTACCTCATGACTAACAAAAAAACAACCACCGGTTTGAAATCATTTTTTAAGTATTCATTATTTGCTACGACTGCACTTACTCTTATGCTATTTTCCTGTAAAAAGGAAGCTGATAAACAACCTGAAAAAGCAGAAGATGTACCCTTGATTTCTGTTAAAGACGGACGCTTTTTTAAAGGCGATCATCCCTATTATTTCTTAGGGACCAATTATTGGTATGGGCCTTTGTTGGGAGCAGCCCATTCAGGTGATAGGGAACGTCTCATTAAAGAATTGGATTTTATGAAATCGGCGGGGATTGATAATCTTAGGATATTGGCTGGAGCCGAAGGTGTGGGCTCAAACTTTAGGGTAGATCCTTCTTTACAACCAGAACAAGGAAAGTATAATGAAGACCTGTTGGATGGCCTAGATTTTTTATTAGCTGAAATGAAAAAGCGTGAAATGTATGCGGTCTTGTATCTAACCAACAATTGGATATGGTCTGGCGGAATGAGTGAGTACCTGCAATGGAATGGTTATGGAGATATACCCAATCCCAGAGTCAATCCAAGAGACACTTGGCAAGATTATATGGCCTATACCATGAAATTTCACGAGTGTGACCCTTGCAAGCAAGCTTACTACAAACATGTAGAGTTTATCATGACGAGAACCAATAGTTATACTGGTTTAAAATATACCAATGATAATACCATCATGTCCTGGCAATTGGCTAATGAGCCAAGAGTGATGGTTAGTGCAAGGTATGAAAACGCTTATACAGATTGGGTGAATACTACTGTAGAACTCATGGAATCTTTGGATAGTGTTCATTTGATTTCCACTGGAGCAGAAGGAAAGGCGAGCTATTTGCAAGATATAGATATGTACACAAGAGTTCACAAAAACAAGGATATTGATTATTTAACCATGCACATGTGGCCTAAAAACTGGGAGTGGTATGACGTTAGTAATGAAAAGGAAAGTACTCAAGAGTCCATCAAACAATCCTTGGATTATATAGATGAGCATATGTTTGTAGCCCAAAAGTTAAACAAGCCGATAGTGCTATCAGAATTTGGTTTTCCAAGAGAGGGGGAAAGCACTTCTAAGGAGGCAAATATTGACAACAGGAATGTTTATTACCAAGTCATGATAGAGCAAGTAGTTAAAAATAGAGCCTTAGATGGCCATTTGGCAGGCTTGAATTTTTGGGGATTTGCAGGTTATGGCGAAGCCAATGGGAACCCCAATGGCAAGTGGTTAAAGGGCGACGATTTCCTAGCCGATCCACCACAAGAGCCTCAAGGATTAAATTCGGTGTTTGCTACAGATCATTCTACCATCAAAATGATTAAGGACGTCAATAAATTATTGAGACAGCCAAAATAATGATGGTTTAGAAGAGATAAAATAATAAAGAAAAACCTTGGGCTATCAAGGTTTTTTTATTTGGTAATGGGGCCGCTTTACAATGTTATAAATTTAAAGTGCTCAGTATTTAAAAAGCTAAAAAATAGGAACATTTATATAGGTTCTTGATTAGTTTTCTGTTTTGGTGATTTTGTCTGGTCAGGATAGATGAAACTGACTACAACCATGCTAACACAACTTGATATGGTTCCATAAATAGTGGCATCTATTCTTGTCTCATAAATGAAACAAAACAGCCAGGTAAGACCGCCAATGATGATGGCTGCCCAAGCTCCTATGGTTGAGGCTTTTTTCCAAAACAAGCCAAAAGTAAGCGGAGCAAAAAGACACACTAAAATAAGACTGAGAGAAGCAGCCACAAGTCCTACAATATCAGAATCGTCAAAGGCAAAATAACAGGAAATAGCCGCTACCAAAATCACACTCAGTCTGGTGTAAAGTAGTAGCTTTTTATCTGCAATGTTCTTTTTATAAGGTTTGATTAGGTTTTCTGCGATTACGGTTGCCGGTGCCAACATGGCTCCGCTAGAGGTACTTAGAATCGCTGATATCATGGCGCCATAAAATAGAATTTGCACGGGAATACTTGTCATTAGTTTTACCATGGAAGGTATGATATCCTGACTGTTTCCGCTAGTAGATAATTCAGGATACAAGTAAACACCTCCGAGCCCTATGATTAAGGGAATACTGGGGATGATAACCATTAGAAGCGCTCCTAGGTAGAGTCCGTTGCGGGCCGCTTTTTCATTTTTAGCCGAAAAGACACGTTGGTAGATTTCTTGAACGGGAATCGCACCAGCCGTAAAAGCAAGGATCAGAGCAATGTATTCAGACCAAGCATCTAAATCTTTTTGAGGACATAAATCAAAAAACGCACTAGGTTGGTTTGCAAAAATAGGTGTGATACCTTCTGTTTTGTGCAATACTTCAAAGAGGAGTATAAACAATCCCAACAAAATCATGACGCTTTGTACCATATCGGTATAGGCGACTGCCCACATACCTCCTATGTAAGTATAAAAAACCACTATTGAAGCACCTAATAAAATACCATAACTAAAAGGGATGTCCATAACGGCATGAAACAAATAGGCCAGGGCTACAAATTGGGCTGCAATCCAATGTGGATAAGAAAAAACCATTATCAGAGAAGAAGCCGTTTCAAGATTTTTAGAATACCTAACCTTAAAAAAATCGTTAATCGTTACAATTTGCATTCGGTACAACTTCCTGGCATAAAACGTACCTACTAAGAAAAGGCAAATACCTCCAGTTAGGGTCAGGGTGATGTAGGATGAAAAGCCATCTACAATAAAATAACCGGGATTTCCCATGATTTGACTACTTCCAAACCAGGTGGCGAACAAGGTGACACCTACCAGCGAAGTTGATAAACTTTTCCCCGCAAGAGCAAAATCACCAGAAGTTTTTATTTTTCTGGAAGCCCAAAACCCAATTCCAAGTGTCGCCAACAGGTAACATATTATAAAGAAACTTACCATTGTTAATATAGCATTAGTTAGTGTTGATAAGAAAAAGCACCTTAAAGGGTTAGGATATGGAAGGTTATATAGATTGGTTTTCTAATTTAATAAATAAAACTGGGAATATACTGTAAAAGAGTGTTTTATGGTTGATTTCTGGAGAGGTTCAAGTGTAAGGGGTTTGGAAAAGTATTTTATTCCTTTCGATATGCGGTCAATTCCATTGGGCCAGTGGGAATGGCATAGAGTTTTAAATATTCGGTATTAACCTCTTTAATTGGAATTGAGCCACTTCTTTTTCCATTATAATACATGGATACAAAAAAGGTCGAGTCTATTTGTTCAATCATTTTCTTTTCGCCTTCTGTTCTCTCAAAACGTTCCAATCTTTCTTGGTCCCAAAGTTCTTTATTAAAAATAAATTCTGATGCTCGTCCGTTTTCCATTAAGACAAAAGTCAGTTTCTCTATTTCCTCCTTTTTCAAGGTAGTGACGGTCGGTTCAAGTCTGTAAAAGTCACATTCAAAAACAGCCTCGGTTCCATTTACTTTGCCGGGGACGAACCATTTTAAATGATTGTCACTGACGATTTCATATGTTGAGGTTTTGTCATTGTCTTGGTTCAACAAATTGCCTTGATCCATTTTCAATGTCGTAGCTTTTGCCTGAAGTGAAAAATCGGTGTAAACGTCCACCCTGTTATTGTTGATGTCCAAAAGCTGAAAACCGGGGTTGCCTTTTTGACCATTGCCAGAGTGCATCTCTTTCAAAATCCATTTCCCATTTATATTTTGTCCAAAAGAAGTATGAGATATCATTGTGAGTATTATGACTATTGATACGTGCTTCATATTTATTAAATCGTTATGTACTAGGTTAGCTTGTTTTTTGAAGGGGTTTCTTTCCTTCCAATTTACATATAATTCCCACATAAACCAATGCCCTACTTATCCGTGTTTCTTGATGGCATCATCTCAACAATATACTACCTAGAGTCACTGTCTGTTATTTTTGTACATTTAAGTTCTCGAAAGGGATTAACCGTCAAATAATCATTCATGTATTTGAAGCAATTCAAACCAAAAGTCTTCCTGGTTCTATTTTTGATAGGCGTCAATGCACTTAGCGCTCAAGATTCTAAAAGTTATGCTTCAAAGCCAGGAGTTGTTTTAGAGGAGTTCTTGTATGAGAAGGCTCCATTTCCTCAGTGTCATTCTGCAAGTTTAGTGGAATTACAAGATGGCTCATTGTTATCCACTTTTTTTGGAGGCACCCATGAAAGGCATTCTGATGTTGAGATTTACATCATTAGAAAACCGAAAGGTGGCGAATGGTCCTTACCAATTAGTGTGGCCGATGGTGTGCAACCTGATGGAACGCGCTACCCAACTTGGTATCCTGTATTATTTCAGCCTCAAGGCGGACCTTTGATGCTTTTTTATAAGGTAGGCCCAACTCCTTCAGAATGGTGGGGCGAATTCAAAACATCTAAAGATTCTGGCAAAACATGGTCCTTGGCTACTAAATTGAAAATGCCCCTATTAGGCCCGGTCAAAAACAAACCCATACAATTAGCAGATAGCACCATTCTTTCAGGTTCTAGTCATGAAAAGGAGGGATGGCAAGTGCATATTGAACGCAGTTTAGATGGCGGTCAAACATGGAACTTTGTAGGTCCTCTCAATAATCCGGAACACCTCAAAGCAATCCAACCCACCTTGCTCACCTACCCAAACGGACGTATTCAACTTTTGGCACGCACCGCAACGGATGATGCGGTGATAGCAGAAAGTTGGAGTGACGATGGTGGTCTTAGCTGGTCTGAGATGCGAGCTACAAGTTTACCCAATAATAACTCGGGTATTGATGCTGTGTCCCTTCAAGATGGGCGACAGTTACTTGTTTATAACCACAGCACCAAAAACCAAGAGAAAATGGGACATAAGGGACGGGGCGTGATGAACTTGGCTGTTACCAGGGACGGACAACATTGGGAGGCCGCCTTGGTTTTAGATTATTTGGATGCACCACAGAGACATTTTGCTTATCCGGCGGTGATACAAACGTCTGATGGATTGGTGCATATCGTTTATACTTGGCATCGTATGCGTATAAAACATGTCGTCATTAATCCAGAGGAGTTGGTTACGGTTCCTATAGTGGATGGGGAATGGCCTTATGATAAAATACCTTTGATACCTAGTAAAGAAATAGTAGATTGATTGGAATAGATAAAGGAATCTGAAAAATATTAATCTATTTTGTCAAGCCCAATTTTATAAATGTTACCAAAACCATTTAAGGTACTATGGGAAAGTTCTTTTATTGCCTTGACATTTTTTAGATCCTCGTTATTAATTTCCATTCGTTCACTGGTAAAATAGAAATTACCGTTTTCCCAATCAATAAAAGGGCAATAATCTAGTTTGTTAGAGTTTATCAGTTCCCCCATGTTTTCTGATGGACTCCAAATACCACCTTCATTTTTTCGACTCATATACAAATCACC
Organism: Mangrovimonas futianensis; assembly: GCF_021245805.1. Lineage (NCBI taxonomy): Bacteria > Pseudomonadati > Bacteroidota > Flavobacteriia > Flavobacteriales > Flavobacteriaceae > Mangrovimonas > Mangrovimonas futianensis. The sequence continues at coordinate 4,988 of NZ_JAJJNF010000004.1, read as the reverse complement.
ACCACCCAAGTCATCGTCTCTGCCATAGGAGCTAAATATAATAAGATCTTCCTTAGGACTTATATAGGCATTGAATTCATAAGCGCCTGAGTTTATTTCAAGTGGTAATGGTTTGGGAGCTTTGAAATTTCCCGCCTCATATTCTGACATAAAAATATCTTCACGACCTACACCTTCTTCTCTAGTGGCAGTAAAGAATAAATTTCCTTTATCACTTAAGGAAGGAAAAAATTCATCTCCTCTGGTGTTGATTATGGAATCCAAGGCTTTCGGTTCAGACCATAAACCTTCAATTTTATCACTGTACCAAATGTTGTAATCATGCCTTGTGCTATCATTGTAAATGGGTCTATTGGAAGCAAAGTACAAGGTATTCCCGTTATTGGTGTAAAAAGGTTCAATATCTTGGTACTTTCCTGATATAGACATCATTTTTGGTTCCAGCCACTTTCCATTTTCTTTCTTTAAAAGCACCAAGCATCTTTTGGTTTGTTTATAATCGCCTAGGGTATAAATAATTTCATCACCTTGCTGATTTATGGCTAGGTCCCTTTCATAAAGGGAAGTTGAAATGATACCTTGTCCAAAAAGTGTCAAAGTGTCCGAAACACTTTGAATATCTATTGTAGAAGTTGGCTCTTGGGTAGTAATATGAGATTGACAGCTTAGTAAAAACAGAAGCCAAAGAAAAATAAAGGTTTTATACGTCGTTTTTTTGCAGCCGATGGTTTTCATATTTTTTTAAGCAAGCAAGCAGTAATTACTTGCAAAGTAGTCTTTTATTATTCCTTATGAGATTTAAATATTTTTTCAAATGCATGATAGACTCCTAAATGTAAAGCGTCTCCATGTGTTTTGTCGTCCAAAAAATCAAAGAATAAAGAGGTGTGTTGTTTTCTATTCTTCTCAAGTAGATCAAACAGTTCTTTTGCTGTCCGCTCCATGATTTCTCCTTCTCTTCCTACTGCAATAAAAATTGATTTTTTGGAATCAAAAGGTTTGGGTTGTCTATCTAATAACTTCTCGTCGTCCCACCATAAACTGGGGCTAACAATAATAAAGTTGTCGAAAAGATATGGTTTTTTAAATAGAATTTCGGTTGCTAATAAGCCCCCTAATGACTGACCAATAATCGTTTTCATGGTAGTAGTTCGATAGGTAGCATCAATATAGGGCTGTAGTTCTTGTTCCAAAAAGCTTATAAATTTTTCCGATTGTCCAGAGGAGGGAAACTCCTTTTGGTCTAGTTTATTTTTAGATGGATATGTGAAATCCCGTTGTCTATCTATATTTCCTATACCAACAACAATGGATTCTGGGACCATATTAATCCAGGAAAAAGAACCAAATTGAACAATTCCAGAAACATGTATAAAGTCTTCATTTCTTGAGCCGTCCAGCAAATAAATTACGGGATATGTTTTTAAACTTTCTGTTGAATAACTTGAAGGCAAGTATATATTTAATGCTCTGGTCTCCTCTAATATGTTTGATTTGATGGTAATGGTTTTACCAATTGAAAAATCTGTTTCGCTTAGTTTTTCTGGTAACTCTTGCCCAAAAAGGAGATGGGTTAAGAGTATGAATGTCATACTTAAAAAGGTATGGTTCATGTCTAAATTTTTAAGTAAGTATAAAGGTAATTATTTTTAACGGCGCTTGAGTGAGCGATGGAATAATCCAAGTGTTATCGAAGTGTTTTTATTCAATAGTTTGAATGATTTTCAAGATATTCAAATACTTCTTAAATTCTATAATCTCTGGATGTGATTTAGCATAAATTTCAGGACTGTTAAAACCATAGGTTCTATACTTATCACCCACCTTAAATTGTACAATATAAGTGGTCGCGTGTAGAACTGTTGTGAAACTTTGCTGAACTTCCCCTGTTTCAAGATCTATATAGGTGGGAGCAATATTGATAGAACTGTTATCCGGTAGATTAAAAATGTCATTCTCAACTAACTGTCTAAAGATTTCAGAAAGCTCTTGCTTACTATCGTTATGTTTCATCATTAATGCCTCATTGGTATCAAGAATGTATTTTTTTGTATTCCATTTCTCATCATAATAAAGAGAGATGAGTGTATCCGTTTTCATATCTGGGGCAATGAGAAATCTAATTTCGATGGTATTTTTAGAGTTTTGTATTGGAGGCAATATTCCTTTAAATATGGCATTGCCTAAGTCTGTCGTATCTCCCAGGACGTTGCCGACAAAAGTGAAATTTTCAGGAATGTTTTGGCCATGGAACAATGGCGTTACGAAAAGTAAAAAAATAAGGCAGATATATTTTTTCATTTATTTCTGGCAACGATTCGTTTATGGTTTTATTTTTTGAAATCCAGGATGTTTTCTGAGTAGGCTAGAACCATGTAATTATTTTTAAAGGGTATTGGCTTAATGCGGTTCTTATTAGTTCAATTTAATTTTCTTGTTTTTTCCAATAAATAGGTACAATAGCGAACCTAATAATGGAATGAATATGACTACTAAAACCCAAATTAATTTGTCATTTTGAGCAAATTTATTTTTTAAAATATCAATCAAACAATAAATCCAAAGTCCTATTGATAATAGAAGTAAAGCTTGCCATATAAATAGGCCTATCGAGAAATCATTGATCATTATATCCATATTGTGAAATTTTATTTACGTTGTTTTGATGTCGTTTTTTTATTTCTTAATTCATTAATCCAAAGTGTTTTTTCGTACTCAGCTTCTTTGTCGAATGTATTGTCCTTTCCAAAGTAGAGATAATCTTCGTGAAAAAAATACAAACACCAGTTTAGGCTTTGGTCAAAAACTGCAATATCATCTACAAAGAAAAGACCTTCCCAATATTTAATTACCATTTTCCAAGTCATTAAAATTGCGTGTCCACTTCTGTCTAAGTCAACTATTACATATTTTTTAAATGGTATCTCCAATTCATACAGCCATTTTTTTATTACTTTATTTGAGTCACCTCCAATTGGAATTGATTTAATGTATTTAAAATAGTTTTTATAAAATGGATTCCATTTAGGGTCATTATTCGGACCTAACATTTTAGAACAGTTCAAATATTTTTTCACAAATTCAGTTCCTTCTTCATTGAGAAAGTGAATTTGGTCCTTATGCTCATTTGGAATTTGTTCTGCTTCTTCTGGAGACCAAAGGAAAGTCCATTTTTTAGGAAATTCTGTTTTATATTTTATTAGTTCTTCCACAGTTTATATAACCATCAGTTATCGGTTTGTTTTACTTTGTTTTTAGGTTTGGCACTTTCATTATTAATTCCAAATGGATTCTAGCTTGCCCTGAGCGTAGACGAAGGGTAGTCGAATCCGCCGTAATTGCGGTTATACATTGTTGTGCTTTCGTTATTTTTCATCAAGCTCGGCATCAATCAAGTTCAAAATAGATTCTATATTCCTTCTAACAATTGATGCTTCATCATTAGTAATCACACATTGTTCAGATATAGTCAAAAAATAATCGTCAATATCATCGTCATCAATTATTTCCTTAACTACAATACTCTTGTCTTTATGTTTAAAATTGAATTTATCTGATTGCCATAATCCGTTAAATAATAGTTTAACATTATGATTGTTGGTTATGTAGGGAAAAAAATGATTAATACTATAATTGCGCAAATCTTGTTCATATTCCGTTAGTCTGTTTACTTGACCAGACCAATTGGTCAGCATAGTTTTCAAAGTGTCGTTGGTTAAAATGTATAATTTTCCAGATGATAACACTTCATTTGTTGTTCCTGTTACAGGGTCAAAAGTAGGAGTACTGTTAAGAGTTAATAAATCTAATGCTATAGTGTCAGCAGGGATGTTTTCAATCAGTTCTTCTTTGATGGAAAGTATCCGATGTGATGCGTTAATCATGTTATTTCGCATCAGGATTTTATTATCGATTTCCGTTAAGTTTTCTTTATATTCATTTTTAAGTTGTAGCAGTATTTGTTGTTCTTTGCTACGATTAATTCTATTTTCATTCCAATCATTAATTTGTAGGGCAATCAAAATCCCAATAACCACAAGTACTATTTCTCCAATAGCATATTTTAGGTATTTCCCTGTTTTGCCTTCTAACAGTAAATTTTGCCTAATTTTTCTAAAGAATTTTATCATTGTTTAGTGGTTTCTGATAATGAAGCACAACGGTTTGTGTATAGTTTCGTTGCGTGAAAATCCGTAGGATTTTCGTGTTAAGAAACTAAGATAATAAAGTTGCGAGGATTTTCCGTGAGGAAAATCAGAAGCAATGAATTATACACTGTGTTGGCTGTAGTTTTTATTTTTTACGTTCTCTAATGTACTTGCTAAAAATGTCAATATATCTGTCGTCAAACATGACCTTTGTTATATTTTTAAATTTAATTTTAGTAGGCTTTTCGTCTAATAGTCCAGTAGCATTGAAATATTGAATGAACACACTTTTGTTCGTAACTTTTTTAATTGGTCCAATTGTAAAACTTCCGATTTTAGGATTTTCACACTCAACTACTACATTTTTTTCATTAGCCAACAACGATTCGAATATTGTTTTCCAATCTTTTAAATCCACTTTGGTTTTAAGTCCGATATTTTTCTTTTCGTTTTCTAACAACATTATTTTGTCATAATATTTGTCATTGTTGTTATACCGGATTTTTTTAAAGTCTTTAATTGGTAGAATGTTAAAACCTAGAAGTCTAAAATCATCACATTCTTGGATGACAACAAAATCATGTGAAAAGTCAACGATGTAACCTCGGCTTATTTGCTTCCATCCTTTCACAATTTTTCGTGTAATTCGAGCGAATTTTTGATTCTCGAAAAAGTCTATAATTTTTTCCTGCATTCAGTTTTTTAATTACAGCCAACGGTTAGGCTCGTATGTTTACAAATCTATTTAATTAAAGAGTTAAAATAGTAAATTTCTTACTAAATAACAGACAGGCAACAATAGAAGGGACAGAGGGGTTTTGGCTAGATACATTGTTGATA
>NZ_JAJJNF010000047.1:0-312 GCF_021245805.1 Mangrovimonas futianensis | reverse complement strand
ACATGCCCGTAGGGCGCAAGGTAGGGCTAGGTCTGTCGTTTGTTAACGACCAGATCGGACCTGTAAAGGAGAACAATGCCTATGTTGACTTCAGCTATACGCTGGAGTTGGGCGGCGGTCACAAACTTGCCATGGGGGTCAAGGCGGGAGCTACGTTTTATGACGTAGGTCTTACGGGCCTTGACAGGCTTGATGCGGATGACCCATTGTTGGGAGAGGACGTGAACAGTGTGTCCCCTAACGTAGGGGCGGGTTTCTACCTTTACAAGCCGGATACTTATTATGTGTCTCTTTCCATGCCGAACATCATCA
>NZ_JAJJNF010000046.1:0-315 GCF_021245805.1 Mangrovimonas futianensis | reverse complement strand
ATGCCTTACCAACTGCTGATGCAGGAACAGATGTGAGTATGGAAGTAGGATCCACCGTTGTGTTGACCGCAACCGGTGGTGAGAGCTATCAGTGGAGCAACGGGGCAACGACCCAAAGTATTGAGGTAAGCCCATCGGCAACCATGACCTATGAGGTAACGGTAACAACCGGCGAATGTTCTTCCGCAGATTCAGTAACGGTTACAGTGACCCAACCAGAGACACCAGAATTGGTTGTATCTGCAGGAGATGATGTAACCATCTGTGAAGGAAGTACTGCTGTGTTGACCGCATCAGAAGGAGAGAGCTATCAGT
>NZ_JAJJNF010000045.1:0-333 GCF_021245805.1 Mangrovimonas futianensis | reverse complement strand
TTAAGTTATAACGACCAGTTGCTAGCTCGTAGGGTTTATTATTTGAAATAAACCTATGATTTAATGTATTTTAAAAAGATAATAACAAACTCGAAACCCACACAAAAAGATATCCCGACAAAAAGAGAAGTAAAAGATTGTTTTTTAGGGATGTATCAAGTTGTGCTTCATTATAACCAACCAATGACTAATGATAAAATTCTTCCGAAAAATTAGACAAAAAACCCTGACTGAAAATAAATTTGGAAAGTATTTAACCTATGCTATTGGAGAAATTATTCTTGTAGTTATTGGGATTTTGATTGCCCTACAGATTAATAACTGGAACATAAA
>NZ_JAJJNF010000044.1:0-339 GCF_021245805.1 Mangrovimonas futianensis | reverse complement strand
TCACCAACATTCTCATCATTCTTTCACTCCTTTTCTCATTAATTAAACCTCACCAATGCTTAAGCTCCTTGATTGTTCCCTCAGGATTTTCGCCATTCCTCTTAGTGTTGCAACCATTTGGTTAACTGTGACTAACCAGCAGGACAACACCAGCTATGGGAAACTAGAGTTCAGCAATCTCACAGGACTCAAGTAAGATAAAGTTCATTCCCTTTTTTTAACTCTTATTATAACCTTAATCATTCTATGCATATTCTAAAAAATTTAAGAATTGTTCAACAGATCCATGGTCTGCATCAGTGCTATATGTGCTGCATATGCATTTTTTGCTGCTGTTTC
>NZ_JAJJNF010000043.1:0-342 GCF_021245805.1 Mangrovimonas futianensis | reverse complement strand
CTGCCGATACCGCAACCGTTGATATCCCTTACCTGTACCAGGTGTTCCCCGAAGGACAGGTTCTCAAACACATAACTGCCGTCATTGGGCTCGTTGCTCACCCATGGACCATTGTCAATGCTGAACTCAAACACCGCATCGGTTGCTCCCGTGGCCGTTACCGTTACCACATGGTTGTCTGCAAAGGCCTGGGTAGTTACCGTGGCCTGTACCACCGGTGGAGAGCTCAGGATCACCTCGGCACTCATGGCGCTGCTGCAGCCGTTGTCCACATCGGTCACCACCACCGTATAGGTGCCGGCTACCGTTGGCATGTAGCTGGAATCCGTGCCAAGTACCACC
>NZ_JAJJNF010000042.1:0-358 GCF_021245805.1 Mangrovimonas futianensis | reverse complement strand
CACTCCCACACTCACATGTACTATAACAAAGGACACAAATTATTCACCACAATTGCATTACTAGAAGTCCCACAACCCCACAGACATCACATTAGTATTTGATGCGCTTACTGACCACAGGTGCAGTTGGTGCAAGGGCAGTTGGAGCCACAATTGCACTTGTCATTCTCAGCTGCTGGGGCATCCATCACAACAGTGGTGATGTAGCTCCTCTCAGTCTCAACTATGTCAGCAGTGTAGCTGCTGCCCTTCTTCACACACTGGCTCTTGTCAGCGCAGTCACAGTTACCGCAGGTGTCCGACATGGTGACTGAGGGAAAGTTTGAGCGTAAACTGAACTTGGAAACTAGAAATTTAG
>NZ_JAJJNF010000041.1:0-364 GCF_021245805.1 Mangrovimonas futianensis | reverse complement strand
GTGGAGCCCCTGGAGCGACCTATGAGGTGGTGTATACCACCAACGGTACCTGTCCGGACACGACGACCAATACAGTAACCGTACACCCGCTTCCGACCCTGGCACAGGACCCGGCAGAACTGATCGTCTGTGACGACAACACCCCCGACGGTGTTGTGGAGATGGACCTGACCCAAATGGACGGTCCCATCACGGGCAACAACCCGAACTATGTGGTAAGCTACCATGCCAGCCAGACCGATGCCGATGCCGGTACACCAGAGGTGGCCCCATCCGCAGATGCCTATGTGGGTACGGACGGTGAAGTCGTTTACGTAAGGGTAGAGAGCGTGAACACCGGCTGCCATACCACCACGACCCTGAC
>NZ_JAJJNF010000040.1:0-392 GCF_021245805.1 Mangrovimonas futianensis | reverse complement strand
ATAGAACAGAAAAATGTTGGTTCAATTGAGTCATGTGGTACTCTAGGAACCTGCATTGCATTTTAAAAATGGATACCAGGTTTTGATCAAAGTTACCCTTTTCAATATAATCAGTTAACCATTGTGTTAAGAGATGTATGGTTTTCGCCTGTTCAGTATATTTTTTTATCAAATAACCGAAAGCTTCTTTTGATAGGGTTTCTTTCTTTTCGATCAATTGAAAGATATTTTTTTCTAGGCGGCCACTCTTGCCAAAGAAATAAATATTGTTACGATCTTCTCGCCATTTAATAGGGCCTTCATAGTGGTCTATTATCAAAACGGTATCTATCCATTCCAATTCTTCAAGTTTGTCCAATTTTGTCGAATAATCCGGTGGTATAACGTCTCTA